>NZ_JBDVOT010000158.1:0-48698 GCF_039968975.1 Maribacter sp.
AAAACCAGACGTACATTTTTATTTACCGCTACCATGAGCGGAGCTATAAAACAATTGGTTCAAAATTACATGTCTAAACATGTAGTTCATAAAGAAGCAGATATGGCTACCCTAGGTCATAAAGGTATTGACCATAAATATGTAGTTGTAGAACCTATTGAGAAATTAGAAGTGCTAATGCATTTTTTAAATACCAAAGAGGGACAACAAGGTATTATCTTTTGTAAAACAAAAGCAGCCGTAAATAAGCTAGCAAAGAAACTAGCTATCAATAAGTTTTCTTCTGGAGCATTACACGGTAGCTTAACCCAAGGAATCAGAGACCGCATTATGGGTCAGTTCAGAGAAGGGCATATCAATATTCTTGTAGCAACTGATTTAGCTTCACGTGGTCTAGATGTTAAAGAATTGGCTTATGTGGTAAATTATCATTTACCAGACACCTACGATGCGTATGTGCATAGAACCGGCCGTACGGCTAGAGCGGGGGCAAAGGGACTTTCATTAACCATTCTACAAAAAGAAGAAGTTGCCGAAGTATTCGATTTTGAAAAAGAATTAGGCATTTCTTTCTCCAAATTTCAAAAGGCAGATGCGCAAAGTATTAAAGAAAACAACACCTTACTTTGGGCAAAAAAAATATTTAAGACTAAACCTAATCGCGATATATCAGACGAATTTAAAACCAAGGTCAAAACTATATTTCATCACTTAACCAAAGAAGAATTAGTGGAAAAAATATTAGCAAACCATATAGCCCAAACTACAAGTTTGGACAGTAAAATGAAAGAGCCCAACAGAAAAAAATAACATCGATTATTTTTTAAAAACCGAAAGCCGACCCATTGGGTCGGCTTTCATTTTATGTGTAGTATAAACTTTTACTTATAAATACGCTCTCAACATTTCGTTTTGTGATTTATTGCGAAGTTTACGTACTGCTTTTTCTCTTATCTGTCTTACTCTCTCCCTGGTTAGGTCAAAAAGCTCACCAATTTCGCTTAAACTTTTGGGGTTTCTTTCTCCTAAGCCATAATACAACCGTACAATTTCGCTTTCTCTACTCGGTAATGTATTTAAAGCTTGATTAAGGTCTGTTTTAAGAGAATCCATCATCATATTCGCGTCAGGTCTGTTTGCGTCTTTATTGCTCACAACATCATATAAATTAGATGATTCTCCTTCTTGAAAAGGGGCATCCATAGATAAGTGCTTACCTGAATTTTTTAATGCAAGCTTTACTTGCGTGCTACTCATATCAAGTTCTCTGGCTATTTCAATTGTACTTGGTGGTCTTTGTAATGATTGTTCCAGGGTAGAGTAGACCTTGTTAATTTTACTGATTTCACCAATTTTATTCAATGGAATACGTACCATACGGGACTGCTCTGAAATAGATGATAGTATAGACTGTCTAATCCACCATACGGCGTATGATATAAACTTAAAACCTCTTGTTTCGTCAAAACGTTTTGCGGCTTTTACCAAGCCAATATTTCCTTCGTTAATTAAATCTGAAAGTCGTAATCCGCTACCTTGATATTGTTTTGCCGTAGATACTACAAAACGTAAGTTAGCATTTACTAATGTATTTAGGGCATTCTGATCTCCTTCGCGTATTCTTCTAGTTAACTCCACTTCTTCATCTGCGGTAATCAAATCAATTTTTGATATTTCTTGAAAGTATTTTTCTAATGATTTAGTGTCTCTGTTTGTAATTTGCTTAGTGATCTTCAGTTGCCTCATATATTATTTTTGTTTTTATCGTTACTATAACTTAAACTATTTTTTGATGATATCCTAATGAAATTGATTATTTGTTGAAATTATTTTAATTAATTCTAAAATTCAATTCATAAAATTTAGTAATTTTCTTCAAATTGATGTTATTTTATCAAATCATTAAATTCTAGACAACCATAATACCATGAAAACAACCATCGCTTTATTTATCCTATTATTTTCTAATGCATTTCTTTTGGCACAAACTCCTATGCAATCCTATTTTGAATGGACAGAATTGCCTTTTTCTAAAGAAGAACTAAAGCAACGTCGAGAAAATTTAATGAATATTTTAATCGAAAACGAAAAATCAGGTTTGGCTGTGATACCTGCTAATGACGGATTTTCATTCGGAGAAACTTTTAGACAAGCAGATGATTTTTACTATTTCACCGGTCTAGAATTACCTAACGCTATTCTTGTGCTGAATTTAGAAAATAAATCAGCCTCTATTTTTACTCCTGAACATGATTTACGATTTGAAAATGGCTCTAGAAAAAATGATTTTCCCGGAAGACCTTTATTAAATGACGAAAGTATATCTGATAAAGCTGGTATCAGCCTAGCTTCCATTAAAGATTTTGCGTCTGTAATGAATACTGAAAGTACCAAAGAAAACACCATTTTAATTAATAGTGGACGACAAGGCAATATTAGATATGCATCTGAAGATTACATTGCGACCTATTCTCCTGTTCAAGTGCTTTTACAGGCTTTGCAGAATAAACATAAAGGATTGAAGTATGAAAATATGTACGAAGCTATTGCCAATGTTAGAATGATCAAATCTGAAGCAGAAATAGAAATCATTAGAAAGGCTGCTACCATAACAGTAGAAGGTATTAAGCAATCTGCTAAAAAAATTAAACCTGGGGTAGATGAGCGTTACCTAGAAGGTATTTTGGAAGGTGACTTTAAAATCAACGGCTCTCAACGACTGGCTTTTGGGTCCATCATTAAGTCGGGACCAAATTCTCATTGGCCATGGAGAATATTAGCTACCCACTATAACCGTAGAAATAGAGTGATGGAAAGTGGCGACTTGGTTATTTTTGATGTCGGTTGTGAATATGAGCAGTACGTTAGTGATATTGGAAGAACATTCCCGGTTTCTGGGAAATTTACAGATAGGCAGAAAGAGATTCTTGTAATGGAAACCAATATTGCAGATGAGATAATCAAGTTCCTTAAACCCGGAATTACCTTTAAAGATGTACAAACACTAACCAATAGCATTATTCCTAATGATGCAAAAAAATATATGCAAGTTGGTTTGTTTTTTGGTCACCATTTAGGACTCTCGACCGGCGACCCAAACTTAGCTACCGCAGAATTAAAACCAGGTATGGTATTTACGGTTGAACCATGGTATTACAATCATGATGAAAATATATCTGTTTTTACTGAAGATATGATTCTTATAACTGAAGAAGGTTGTGAAGTGCTAAGTGCCAACTTACCCAGAACCCCTGATGCATTAGAAGGTTTGATGAAGCTATAACAAACTCATTTTAATTTATTAAAAATTAGAATTTAGGCATACATTACTTAAAGTGTTACTCATAGAACTTAGAAACCTCATCTAATGGTTTTCTTTCAATATCCGGAACATAGGTTGGTGTCTTTGGATACCCAACTGGTAACAATAAAAATGCGCGTTCATTACTTGGTCTATTCAACAGTTTTGCTAAAAAATTCATGGGGCTAGGAGTATGCGTTAACGTAACCAA
This sequence comes from Maribacter sp., assembly GCF_039968975.1. Lineage (GTDB taxonomy): Bacteria > Bacteroidota > Bacteroidia > Flavobacteriales > Flavobacteriaceae > Maribacter. The sequence goes on from NZ_JBDVOT010000158.1 coordinate 3,513, forward strand.
ACCTGCATTATGTATCGCAGTAATTAACATACCGGCAGCAATACCAACAGATTCATTTACGTAGTAATTATTTACCTTTTCACCATTCTCACCTAAATCATGTACTTTCTTAAAAACGATTATAAGCCAAGGAGCATCTTCTAGAAATGGCTTATACATATTTGTACCCATTGGCTCCAGATCTTTTAACCAACGTTCGCTCATTCTATTTTCATAACTTTCTTTCTCTTCCGCTTCTGCAGCTTCTCTGATCTTTGATTTCAGCTCCGCATTAGAAACAGCGCAAAAGGTCCAAGGTTGTTTATGTGCACCAGAAGGTGCAGTAGATGCTGTTTTAATAAGCGTTTCAATAACTTCTTTAGGGACTAGTGTTTCTGCATATTCCCTTACGGATCTTCTTTCATCTAGGTGCTTATAAAAAGCCTCACTCTGTTTTATGAGTTCTTCTTGAGATAAAGCATTTTCTTTATAAAGTACATGCGTATGTCCGTTTACAGATATATGAGATTCAGCAGCCATTATTGAAGTAAAATTTTAATTGTTATTTCTATTCTCAAAGATATTGCTTTTTTGAGGTATTGTTTTAATACTACCAACTACTCATTTTATATGCATAGGTCAGTTCATAAGAATTTGGCTAAAACCATTTACCGTGAATAAACACGGTTTTACTTATTCTTCATCCAAATACACTGATTGTTTCAATTTTGCATAAAGCCTAATTCTATATTTATCCTGTAGCTTAAACGAGCTACATAAATTATATTAAATCTTAAAACAACTAGTTATGAGTAAATCAACTTTTAAGATAGGTTTTTGCACTGTTTGCATAATATCTATGTTTATTACTTCTTGCAGTGACGACGACGCTGACTTGACTCTTTCTGAAGATACTTCAACAACTGAAGACTCTGAAACTGTTAGCAGTACTGTAGATTCCAACTCTTATATATTAGCAGTTGCACCAGATGATGGTGTATTCTTAATTGATCATGACGGTAATACATTGTTTGACTGGGACTTTGACGGGGACCAATTGGGCAACGATGCCGAACTGCTTAGCGATGGTAGTTTAGTAGCCACTATTAAAGTAGATAATCCTCAAATAAACTATGGTGGTTATGGGGGTAGTTTTAGAAAAATTAATGCTGACCAAACAATTGATTGGGAAGTTAATTATTCAAGCGACAATTACATATCACACCATGATGTCAACTACTTATCTAACGGCAATATTATTTTTCCTGTCTGGGAAAAGGTAAGTGCTGAAGATGCGCAAGAATTGGGGTTTTCCGGTAATTTTGATATTTACCCAGAAGCCATAATAGAAATGAACCCATTGACACAAGAAATTGTTTGGGAATGGCATGCCATAGATCATATTGTTCAAGATGATGATGAAAGTAAAGAAAATTTTGGGGTAGTAGGTGACCTACCAAATTTAATCGATATTAATTACAATGATGACCAAACCGATGGTGATTTAATGCACGTTAACGGCATTACTTTAGATGAAACGAATGATTTGCTCTATATGACCGTAAATTTCTACAGTGAGGTTTGGGTTATTGATCATAGTACATCAACTGAAGAAGCAGCTTCTGATACCGGCGGTAATTATAACCTAGGGGGTAATTTGGTGTACCGTTTTGGAAATCCTTTAGCGTATGACAACATTGGGGAAGTCACTATGAACAGAGTGCATTATCCAAACTTATTCGATGACAATAAAATGTTGGTTTTCGTAAATAACAAATATGACAATCAATCTGCAGTGGCTGAATATCAGTTAAGTCCGCCGTATGAATTAATTGCAGGTCAAGATAGCGAACCAACAATTACTTGGGAATTTACAGATAGTGATTTATATAGTAACGGATTAGGTAGTGGTGTACGAATGAGCAATGGTAACACACTTATTGCAGAAGGCACTGGCGCCATTTGGGAAGTGAATAATGCTGGAGATGTATTATGGAGATTTACAAATTACAGTAGACCGTGGCGGGCATACGCTTTTACTAAAGATGATGAAGCCATAACAGCTTTGGGTCTATAAAAATAGTTTTTGGTTTAGATTGATTGGTAAGAAAAAGCTCTAGCAGAAATGCTGGAGCTTTTTTGTAAATTAAAATCTTACTAAATTATATCTTTCGTTTATTAGTTGATGCCCTTCACCAATAGTTAATTGACATTCACTTAATTTTCTTTAAAAACACTAATGTTAATGGTAAGTTTGTTTAAATAACAGAAATCTAATAGTTAAACATGAAATTATATTTTAAATTTTTAATACTGTTTGCATGTATAAGCACCCAAGCGCAAAATACAGTAGATAACATAACCTACAACAGTAAATTAGACCAAGACAATGTTTATGTGGAGTTGAGTACTACAGATGAACCTACCATGATGTCTATGTTACACCGAGGCTTCTATGTCTACTTTGATGAAAAAGGTAAAAAGAAAAAGAATGTTTCCGTTCAATATCCTTTAGAAGTTAAAATGCCGCAACGTCCAGATAGAAATGAAAGAGGAAGCGATAATAGAGATGAAGAAAAGGAAAAAAAAGGACCCAATATACCTTTACTAATCGAAGAAATGCCGAAAACTGCCAAATATATTAATTACGATTCTGAGCAAGAATTTCATTTAGACTTAAACAACTTAGGTATCAATATTAGCTATTTATTTAATGAAGAGTCAAAAGAATTAATATACAGACTTTCAATTCCTAAGAGTAGCATAGCGGATAGTGGTACAGAGTATTCAAAACTGTCTATAGGTATCGTTACTCCGAAGATGGAGACACCAAACAAAGATCTAAACTCAAATATAAGTTTTGGAGGGGGCGGACAGGGCAGAGGATCTGGAGGAGGAAGAGGTCAAAGAGGCTCTGGAGGCGGTCAAGGTCGTGGTGGTCGTGGCGGGTCTCAAGGTGGACCATCACAACAAGATGAAAGACCAAAAGAAACTAGTATTAATATTTGGTTCAAGGCTCAAGTAGATTAATATTTTTCATATTCATAATTTTATATTTCATCTATTGATTCAGCCAGTTTGTAGTTATAAAAGTGCTATTTGTATATCATTTTTATAAACACATTTAGATTAAGAGTATTTTTGCATTCTAATTAAAACACAATACCATGAAAAAAGTAATAGCCACATTTATTCTTATAGCTTCTTTTACTAGCTGTAATAGCGTTAAAAATATGGATACTTCTCAAGTATCTAGTGCTGCTCAATTATTAGGTTCTTTAAGCTCTAATTCTACAGTTCAACAAGTATCTAGCTTATTTAGTCTTTTGGATACTAATAATGACCAAGCTATTAGCTCATCTGAAGCTATTGGAGAAGTTTCTGAAAATTTTGATGTTTTGGATACTGATAATAACTCAAGTCTTAACCTTCCAGAATTAGAAGGTATTCTTGGATTATTAAAATAAAAAATAGTTCACATAAAAAAAGGCGTATTCAAATGAATACGCCTTTTTTGTTTCCGTATTTTAAAATTGGCAAAAACTATATTTAATCTGCACTCATAATTTAAATGCAATCTTTTTAATAGAAATACTGCTTTTATAATAATTAAAATGTCCATTTAAATATTTCAAATTTGCATTTCAAAATCATGGTGGATGTCGCCTATAAAAATTATCATATATACTATATTACCCCAAAAATTTGGTGTATTAACCTACAAATTAATAATGATGTTAAATTGATTATAATTAACGTTTAAATTTTATTTTTTCAAATAAGGATGTTGAACTTCAAGAAGACAAAACCTAATTCTTATGAAGAAAATATATCCAGTTACTAGACGAGATTTCATCAAACTTTCAAGTACAGCTGCCGCAGGAGTTGCCATTTTACCAATGGGCGGAGTTAATTTTTCCGATAAAGCACCTGCTCCAATGTTGAGAAGCTTTGGTCGATTAAAGAATAAAGTAACAACTTTAGGTCTCGGAGGTCAGGCTTCTATACAATGGACACCAGAAGGTGTTGACCCAATTCAGATTATCACAAAAGCTTTTGACTTAGGCATTAACTATTTTGATACTTCTAATGTATATGGACCCAGTCAAACATATTATCATAAAGCATTTGAAAAATTAGACTTAATTCCAGGAAAACCTAATTATAATAAAGAATTGAGGGAGTCTATTACCTTAACAAGTAAAACTTTAATGCGTTGGGGAAAACCAGGCTGGGAGGAAAGGGAGAATGTTAGAAACAAATCTCAAGGGGAAGGAATTCAAACTGCTGCCGAAGATGTTAGAAGAACAATGTCTCAGATTTTTGGAGATGGGAAAGGAAACTATCCAGAAGGTTCTTATGTAGATATTATGTTGATACATAGCTTAGAGACTGTTGAAGAAGTTGATGTTTTATATAAAGGAATTGAAACACCTATAAAAGAAGATGAGAATTTTGGAGCCTTAGTAGTATTACGTGATTTTAGAGATGGCACCAATTTTACAGGAACCAATCCTAAAAATGAAAAATTAATTAAACATATTGGGTTCTCAGGTCATAAGAACCCTGTTGCAATGATTGATATTATACAACGAGATAAATATGGCTTACTAGATGCACTTTTAGTCTCCATAAATTCTAATGATCATTTATACTTTAACATGCAAAATAATGTAATACCATTGGCTAAAGCAAAAGGCATTGGGGTTATCGGTATGAAAGTATTTGGTGCTGGTACCATGTACAATAAAGTAGGAGCTTTCTCAAGAACTCCTGATCAAATTTACCGTAAAGTGGGTTCTCCAAGTTTACCAAGCGATAAGCTTATTGAGTACGTATTAACTACCAAAGGTGTTGATACCCTTATTATAGGTATTGGCCAGATTGATGATGACCCATTAAAATGCCAATTAACTCAAAACTACTACGCTTCTCAAGTAAAACCAGAATCTATGCCTTTAAAAGAGCGGAAAGAAATAGAAGCAAAAACGTCACAAATTTCAAATGGTAGAACTAATTTCTTTCAATTAGATAAGATTGATATGACGGCTCCTAGAGAAATTGAAAAAACTGTAGTTGATGGTAAAGTTAAAATTACATGGCAAACCGCGTATGCTGCCGCTAGCCCTATTTCACATTATGAAATTGTAGCAAATAACAAAGTTTTAGGTACGGTTAAACATGAACCACAACTTTTAAAGAGTGAACCATTTACTTTTGAAACTGATGAGTTGAATTTAGAGGCTATTACTGTTCGCACAGTAGATGAAGATGGTTCTAGAGCCTAGTGCTTAATCGTTATAGCAAATTAAAATTACTGCTAATTCATAAAATTTACCCATGTCAAAATTAACATTGCTTAAAAATTGGTTCAAAGAACATAAAGGAACCGTTACAGCATTTTCAGGAGGCGTAGATTCTTCCCTCGTATTATATGTTTCAAAAATGGTCCTTAAAGACCAAGCTATTGGATTAATATCTAATTCTGAAAGCTTGAAAACTAAAGATTATAAAATTGCGACCGATTTTTGTAAAACAAATAATATCAGTTTAAGAGTCATTAAAACTGATGAATTAAATGATCCAAATTATACAGCCAATCCTACTAACAGATGTTTTTTTTGTAAAACACATTTATACGAGGCAATGGTTGATATTATAAAAGATGAATATCCTGAATTCACAATTTTAAACGGTACCAATCAAGATGATTTAGGAGATTATAGACCAGGTTTACAAGCGGCTAAAAACCACGCCATAAGATCTCCTTTAGCAGAACTTCAAATTACTAAAAAAGAAGTTATTGAAATGGCAGAAGTTTTAGGATTAGAAACTGCACATAAACCACCAAGTCCCTGTTTAAGTTCAAGAATACCTTACGGAACTGATGTAAATAATGAAAGACTGAAACAGATAGAACATGCAGAATATCATCTTAATAAATTTGATTTTTTTGATGTTAGAGTTAGGCATTTGGGCGTAGAAGCGTCAATAGAAGTTCCAGAAAATGAAATTGAACGTTTAAGTTCTCATTTTGATGAAATTTCTAAAGGATTAAAAGATTTAGGTTTCTTAAAAGTAACTATTGATGAAGAAGGATTTGTATCCGGAAAATTAAACCGAGTATTGAATGGATAAAACATTTATTATTGATGAAGAGAGAAAGCAGCGTATAGGCTTTGACGAGGTAATTTATGGAGCCTCAAAAAGTGTTGCTTTATTAAAAAACATATTAAAAGAATATTCTGATAAAAATGAAAACGTATTAGTAACTAAACTACAAGAAGATAAAGCGAAGGTTTTATTAAAAATTTATAAAAATGCTTTTTATGAGACAGATTCTGGCATATTTACTTTAGCGAACATAAAAATAGAAGAAAATGGTTCTGCGAAAGTGGGAATTATATCTGCAGGTAGTTCTGACATTGGTGTGGCCAATGAAGCCTATTATACATTAAGCTATATGGGAGTGCAATCACGTATCATTCATGATGTTGGTGTTGCTGGTCTGCATAGGCTACTAAATAAGTTAGAAGAATTAAAAACTTTTGATGTATTAATTGTAGTTGCAGGTTTTGAAGGTGCATTACCAACAGTAATTGGTGGTTTGTTGCCGCAACCAATCATCGGTGTGCCTACTTCAGTAGGGTATGGTTCAGCGAAAGAGGGTGAAACAGCTTTACATGCAATGCTTACCAGTTGTGCAAATGGTATTACAGTAGTAAATATAGATAATGGTTATGGTGCCGCCATGAGTGCATTCAGAATGATTAAATTATTAAATAAATGAATTCGATTTATATAGAACCTTTTTCTGGACTATCAGGAAATATGTTTTTGAGTGCTTTTTGTGAGTTACTTGGTGATTATGACCTTTTAACAGATTTACCTAAAAAATTACATTTACCAGATGGCAAAATTGAAGTTAAATTAGTAGATAAGAATGGGATCAACTGTAAGTATGTTGAGGTTATTGATTTAAATATAGGTAAAGAAGCATCAGAAGATGATCACTCACATGATCATAGTCATGGGCATTCTCATGAGCACTCGCATACGCACAGTCACGATGATGGGCATTCGCACTCACACGAACATTCTCATGACCATCATCACGGTGCACACCGCCATTTAAGTGATATTAAAAAAATAATTGATGGAGCTCATATTAGTGCTAATGCTAAAAAAATAGCACATGAAATTTTTCTTTTAATAGGTAAAGCAGAATCAAAGATTCATGATATGCCATTAGAGACTATTCACTTTCATGAAATTAGTGGTGTAGATTCTATTATTGATATTGTAGGTAGTGCAGTTCTTATTGATAAACTTAATATTTCAAAAGTATATAGCAGTCCTATTTGCACAGGTTATGGTATTGTAAAAACACAACATGGTATGTTGCCAGTACCAGCACCTGCAACAGCAGAATTATTACAAGGAATGCCACTTTATGCAGGTAATGAAGAAGGGGAGAAGATAACCCCCACTGGAGCTGCTATTCTTCGATATTTAAACCCTGATTTTACAAGCAGAGGTTATGTGCCTTTAAAAACAGCATATGGTCCAGGTAAAAAAGACTTTGTGAATGCAAACGTTGTTCGTATTTCATTATTGAAAATTGAAGTAGAGAAAAGCAAAGACAGTTATTTGCAGTTAGAAGTTTCTATTGATGATATGTCTCCTGAATATTTGGGAACAGACTTTCAAGATAGGTTATTAACAGCAGGTGCTTTAGATTTTAGTATCACACAACAATTAATGAAAAAAGGTCGATTTGCTTTTTTATTAAGTGTAGTTCTTCCTCTAGATAATTTAGAAAAAGTATCTAACTATATTTTTGACAATACTAGTACTATTGGTGTTCGGTATTACCCAATAGATCGTATTGAATTACCTAGAGTACAAAAGAAAACTAAAACCGAATTTGGAGAAATTCTCGTAAAGGAAGTTATAACCCCTACAAATAACACAAAAATAAAACCTGAATTTGAAGAGGTAAAAAGAGTATCAAAATTAATAGATAAATCACCTTATCAGGTTAGCAATTCAATTAATATTAATCCAATAAATTCAAAACCATGAAAAAAGTATTCTCTATTTTTTTATTCGCTATTTGTATTCAAGTAGCGCAAGCACACCCAAGTGTTGAACATCATGCACATAACTCATTTATTGAGCAATGGGCTTGGTTTGTTTTTCCTGTAATTGCCATTGCTGCAATAGCATGGAAATTTTTTAACTCACGCTCTAAAAACGTAGTAAAGTAAAAAGAGCCTTATTAACTTTAAGTGAAAAATTAACTAAAAAGAGTGTATCCTTTTCCTTGAATACACTCTTTTTATACTATTAAAAATAAACTTTAAATAAAAGCAATTAAAACATTTATATTAAGTTTTTTATAATGTTATTTATTGATTATACGATGGTAACTCTACCACATAAGACTCTACTGAAGAACCATCTTCACTACCGCTCCAATCAGAACCAAAAAGAACTCTTGTACCTGTTGGACTAATTACGGCGTGCGGCTCTCCCCAATAGTCAAACTCATCTTCATCAGCTCTATGATGCCCTATTCTATACACCTCTACACTACCAGGCTCTACATAGGCAATTACTAGTTCTTGATCTAATAACGCTTGCCCGTCTCCTTCAAAGCCTATCATAGAAGCAGCTATCCATCCTGGGTTTTTATGTGCTATAGCAGAAATATGAGTTCCGGTTTTTGGATAGTCATACCCTAAATCTTCAGAGATGACCGGTAAACAATTTCCTGTATTTAAATCATAGGCTATGATATTCCCAAGGCAACCACCATTTGGTCCAGCATCAAAACTTACTGAAAAGTCAGTATCTGTGCCATCTGCCATTTTACCTAAACAAGAATGTTCTGGCTTACTTTTGTTGAGTCTCGCTTTAAAGTTACCATTGGCATCATAAGATGATACGTTGTGGTAAAAAAGGTTACCACTAGGTGCTGGCATTACTGCCGTATAATTGACATCATCTAAATTAAAGGTTATTAATTCTTGTGTAGACAACCTATAAGAATAGGTTTGGTTATTATCACATCTAAATCCGATTACATCAGAATCCCAGGACATCATCTGTACATCGTTACCCATACTAATACTTCCGGTACAGTTAATTATTTCTTTAAGATTCACAAGTATATCCTTAGTTCTAGATGATACTGTATATTTAATAAAGTCATCCGTAACGGCATCCAAATAATATAAAATATCAGGATTATTAAAATCCCAAAAGAGCTGTTCCAAATCATCGGGTCTAACATCATCAAGGTTTCGAATAAACTCATAGGTAATACCGTTCAATAATTGATGAACTCCATTAGTTTGATCGTACAAAATCATTCTAGTTTCATCTGCATTCCAAGCCTGTATGGTACTATACATTGGCTTTATAACTCCACCAGTACCTGCATCAGAAATTCTTCTAATGATTGTACCAAATGAAGGGTCAACAATTGTTTGCAAATATCCCGGCTTAGCTACATCTTGCATGGGGTGCGGTGATAAGTCGTTCACGATAAGCTCAGTTGCCACCTCTATTGTTGTTGCATTTTCATCGGCTGTAGCTTCTTGACCCTCATCTTGTTCAGATACATCTTCGGTACTTTCAATTATAGGATTACTATTTTCATTTACAGGAAGAATAACTTCATCATTCGTGCATGCCAGCAAGGTAAAACCCACAGCAAATAGCAGTAGATTAGTTTTCATTTTTTTCATAGTGTTTATTTTGGGGTTAGTTTATGTACGTTTAGAACTGATGATTTAGTTGTTAAAACAATGATTTTCCGTAATTTGAGACAGATTTACTAATCTTTAAAATTTAATCCAGAAGATGGTAAGTAGACGAAAAATATAGATTTATAAATCACTAGTTTTTTAAATGAACAAGGCACTCTTTGCACTAATTTTCACACTATATACTGAATATAATAATGTGCTATTTTCTCAGAATACTTTTGATTCAGTATCTATTGATAATCATTTGACTTCTATTTATAAAAAGTTTAGTGACAATAAACATGACTACGCTGGTAAATATGGGGAAGCTAGAGATAGCATTTTAATAAGGTTTCAAAACACATTGGCTATAACTCTTGGAAAGGAATCTTTTTTAATGTTAAATACGATTCGTTATCTAAATACATAAAAATCCTATCATCAGAAGATGATAAACTAAAGATATTTTCTTGGAATGAATTTAGTGGCGGCACATGGCATGTTTATAATTCTATGTATCAATACAAGGTAAATAATGAATTAACCGTTGGGTTTCTTACAACAAAAATTATATTATTACAGATAACACTAATGTTTATCATTATCAAACATGTTATATCGACAAAGATAAATACCTAGTAAAGGCATAAGGTACACACGGAAGTGGTAAAGAATTTTATGTGTTTAGATTATTAGGTTTTAAAGATGGTATTTTGAAAGATTGTAATGGTTGCTTTCATGGGGAAGATAAATTCATCTAAGAAATAGGTCGGGGCAAAGATGAACTGATACCACAATACGACCCAGAAACAAAAGAAATATCTTACCATGAGCTAGTTGAGAATTATATAGGCGGAGACTTAGATTCCCCATCGGGCTTCATGGACGCCACCGGTAAAATTTTAACACTGAACTATAAAGACGGAGTATTTTTACCTCTCAAATAATATTTCATTTCCAAGTAAATACTTCACTTATTTTTTCCAGTGCTAAATTTTAGCAGCTAATCTACAAGCCTGATTTATTGCACGTTTAGCATCTAATTCTACAGCAACGTCTGCTCCACCAATAACATATGTCTTTATACCTTTTGCTTGAAGTGGTTCTAATAGTTCTTTAAACGGCAATTGCCCGGCACAAATGATAATAGAATCTACTGCAAGTAACTTTTGCTCATTGTTTTGGATATAATGCAAGCCTTCATTATCAATTTTAGTATACTGCACTTCATTGATAAACTGTACTTTTTTCTTTTTTAAGGTAGATCTGTGAATCCAGCCTGTGGTTTTACCTAACTTACCACCAAATTTACCCTTACTACGCTTAAACATAAATATTTCTCTAGGCGATGGATGAATTTCTGCCTGAATATTTTCTATACCGCTACGAGCTTCTAAAGTTTTATCAATACCCCATTCTTTAAGCCATGCATCAATATTTAAAGCGGTACTTTCCCCTTCATGTGCTAAATATTCAGAAACATCAAAACCGATTCCTCCTGCACCGATAACCGCTACTCGTTTACCAACCGGTTTTTTATATTTTAAGACATCTATGTAATTTAATACCTTGGCGTGGTCAATTCCTTCTATTTTGGGGCTTCTTGGTTGTATTCCGGTAGCCACAATAATCTCATCAAAATTGTCATTTTGCAAGTCATCTGCAGTTACTCTAGTATTCAGTTTAACCTTTACGTTATGCAGCTCTAACTGCTTTTTAAAATATCTTATAGTTTCATAAAACTCTTCTTTACCGGGAATTTGTTTTGCTAGATTGAATTGTCCTCCAATTTCACTTTCCGAATCTATCAATGTTACATCATGACCACGCTGCGCAGCAACGGTAGAAGCTGCCAAACCTGCAGGACCAGCACCCACAACGGCAATTCTCTTCTTTGTTTCTGTTGGCTTATAATTCAATTCCGTTTCATGACATGCACGCGGGTTCACTAAACAACTGGCTACCTTACGTTCAAAAACATGATCTAAACAAGCTTGATTACAACCTATACATGTATTTATTTCATCGATTCTATTACCTTTAGCTTTGTTTACCCATTCTGAATCTGCCAAAAATGGGCGTGCCATTGAGATCATATCTGCATGACCTTCTGCTAAAACTTTTTCAGCCGTTTCTGGCATATTAATTCTATTAGAGGTTATTAACGGAATAGACAATTCCTCTTTCATCTTTTTAGTAACCCATGTAAATGCAGCCCTAGGCACAGATGTAGCAATGGTTGGTATGCGTGCTTCATGCCAACCAATACCTGTATTGATGATGGTAGCACCAGCTTTTTCAATTTCTTTGCCCAATGCAACTACTTCTTGCCAGGAACTTCCCTTTTCGACCAGGTCTAACATAGATAGTCGGTAAATGATGATAAAGGCTTTGCCAACAGCCTCTCTTGTCTGTTTAACAAGTTCTATTGGCAAACGCATTCGGTTTTCATAGCTACCACCATAATTATCGTTGCGCTTATTTGTTCTATCGGCAATAAATTGATTGATCAAATATCCTTCTGAACCCATAATCTCTACTCCGTCATAACCTGCTAATTGAGCTAATTTGGCTGAATTAACGAAATCGTTGATTGTACGTTTAATTCCAGATTGTTTTAGTTTAAATGGTTTAAAAGGGGAGATGGGTGATTTAATTGCGGAAGGAGCAACGGCAAAAGGATGATACCCATACCTGCCCGCATGTAGTATTTGCATACATATTTTACCATCTTCTTTATGTACGGCATCAGTAATGACCTTATGATGCGATGCATGTTTCTTTGTACTCATTCGGGCAGAAAAAGGACCAGTCCATCCTTGTATGTTAGGTGCTATACCTCCAGTAACTATTAGACCTACACCGCCTTTGGCACGTTCAGCAAAATAAGCGGCTATTTTTTCCACTCCATTTTTTTCCTCTTCTAATCCAGTGTGCATAGACCCCATTAAAATTCTATTTTTAAGGGTGGTAAATCCTAAATCTAATGGCTCAAAAATGTGTTTATACTTGGTCATTTTACTAATGGTTTTATTTCACTTACTATGCATGCATAATAGTTGAAGATACACTTAATAACTGAACATTTTGTGAGTAGCTATAAATTACACCGAAAAATGATTATTGATTATTTAAAAATATAACCATCTTCAACGTTCTTAGAAAACAGAATTCAATTCTATTTTTTATTGATTAGAATAAATAAAAAGCCCCTATTAAAACAATAGTTTTAATAGGGGCTTACTAATTATAAACTCTTTTAATATTACTCTTTACTTGCTTTTGCAAATTTATAAGTAACACCAATGTTTAAACCAAATGATGAATAAGGTACTTTTTGAGAAAGTTCTTGAGTAGGATCTGTATTAGTATTAGATAACTCGTCTACATATGTAGTATTTCTATTAAAACCTTCTGGTAGATTATCAATGGTAAATAAACCACTAACGGCAACAGTTCCATCAGGTAGTTTAACATCTGTATTAAATTCAGAGATTTCTGAATCTTTACGCTTTAAACTAATACCATAATATTCAACTTCTGCAAAAATGCTAAAATTAGAATCTAAGTCATACTTATACCCAAGTGCACCTACAAAACCTAAAGGAAAATGACCATGAAAATCTTCTTTATAGTTTGTTTCAGAATATGATCCGTTTGGAACTCCAAAAGCTTCTGCTTCTGCTTCAGAAAAAACAGATTTCTGATAGATAACTCCTTCTGTTTTACCACCTAATTTTAATAAAGCCCCAAAACGACCATATATATTATTGGTAAATTTATAAACTACTGATGCAGAAGCTCCAAATGCACGTGCTCTTGCTACAGCATTTACCTCTGTACTTGGTAAATCAACAATTGATACATCTTGGTCTGTACCTTGTAAATAACCTACACTAAGATCTACACCAAAAGAATCATCAAAGAAGTAAGTTCCTCTAAGTTGAAAATTTGTTCCTTCGCCGTAACTACCATACGAGTTTTCAGTTGAAGAAGCGTCAATGCGTTCTCCTAATTTCATGGTTGCGCTACCAATTGCATAACCTGAACTTGCAGATACTTGCCATTGTCCGTAAGATACCGAGCTTAATAAAAAAGCTGCACAAACAGCGATTAAGTGTTTCATAATAAATGATTTATAAGTTGAAAATTGATTAACCTAATTTTTTGTCAAGTAAAAAGAAAACCACATAAACACCTCATAAAAAATGTTTATAAACTATAAAACTTAAATGAATCTTTACGAGTTTAAATGTACCCTTTAAATTAGTCTATCAAAGTTACTTTATTAGGAAAAGTTCTTAGATCTATGTTTTTGGTTTAACACTCTGACTAATATTTACATTTTATTTAGATATAAATTTTATCAAATATTTAATTTCAAAGCATTAAAACATACTTATCTGTAATATTTTAATAAATCACACTATTGAACACCTCTAATTCTTGGAAGTACATCTAGCTAATAATCCATGATACATTCGTACATAATACGTACTAGCCATTAGAAAGTAGCAAATAAATTATTCTAAAAACGGACTAGCATATTTTTCCTCGTCATAAACGTATTATCAATAAAGCATTGTTACCCTCGCAATGGTCTTAATCCGATAAATAGTAGCGTATAAATAAATAAAAGCAATAAATACCATGTATTACTAACCAAATCTAAATAATCTATTTTCCCTTTAGAGAAACTTAAAATCATTAAAACTTGTGCTCCATAAGGTAATAGTCCTTGAAAAATACACGCAAAAATATCTAAGATCGAAGCAGTTTTCTTATTATCTAAATAGTACTCGTCATTTATAGTTTTTGCAATAGGACCGGCAATTATAATTGACACCGTATTATTGGCAATTGCCATGTTAATTGTACTCACCAAAGTGGCTATACCAAATTGTGCGGATTTCTTATTTTTAATCAGCTTTCTAATATTGACCAATATAAATTCAATTCCGCCATTTCTTGCTACCAAGGCTGCCAGCCCGCCGGTCAACAAAGACAATAGAAATATTTCTGTCATATTGGTAAATCCCGCATAAGCAATCTTAGCGGATTCAATTAACGTGAAGTCTCCATAAACAATACCTAATGCAACTGCTGCTAAGGACCCCAACAAAAGCGTTACAAATACATTAACTCCTACAATTGACAAAACAATTACTAATACATAAGGTAAAATCTTTACAATATCATAGTTATAAATAGTGTTTTCAGATACGGCGGACTCTAATCCCAATCCTTGAAAAATTAATATTGCGATGGTAAATACTGCAGCTGGTACCGCTATTTTGATATTCTGTTTAAATTTATCGCTCATTTTACAACCTAAAGATTGTGTTGCCGCTATGGTGGTATCTGATATAACGGATAAATTATCACCAAACATACTACCACCCAATAACGCACCGCATAGTATTGCCAGCTCTGCATTACTTTCTTCTGCAAAACCTACCACAATAGGTGCCAATGCAACTATTGCACCAACTGAAGTTCCTGTTGACACCGATAGAAATCCGGCAATAATAAATATACCTACATATATGTATTGTATGGCTATAAGATCTAAACCAAGATTTACAATGGCATCTACACTACCGGTTTCATTAGTAATTGCCGCGAAAGCGCCTGCTAATAAATAGATAAGGCACATCGTCAATATCTTATCATCGCCACAACCTTTTAAAAGCATATCTATTTTATTTGAGATAGGCTCCCTAAAAATGATGAATGCAACTACAATACCCATAATAACTGCAATAGGAGCGGGTAGTGCATAGAAATCATTCTGATAGATGCCTACCCCTAAAAAAGTAAATACAAATACAAACAGGGGTATTAATGCCGAAAATTTTGGTATGATCTTTTTAGCAACTTCCATTTCTTTTTATTTTAATAAAAAAGGAATAGCAAAAATTAGATGGATCATGAATTAACATTTGTTCCAATTAATGGCTTATCTATTTAGCACCTTGCTTGTTATTGCAGGTTGCTATCTCCTTTTTTTGAGATTCTTGATAACAATTTTAAGGCGGCAAATTTAGGGTTTAAATAGTTCTAACAAATCTTAAAAAAGGTTAAATTATTCTCATAAAATTCTTACTTATTAATTAAGCATATACTGCTTAACAATTACATAAAATTTAACTTCAATTACTATTTTATTAACAACCTCATACAATTAAATAAACGAAGTTTGAACACCATAACATTTAACAATTCAGCTATTTACGTATGATTATAAATTACTTCAAAGCTTTATTCATATCCTTTTTATTTCTTTTAATCGTTTCATGCTCTACTGAAATAGAAGAGTTAGGTAAAGATTTTGAATGTGATAAACTAGACTTATTTTTCTCTAAAATTGAAGATCAAAATTTAGGAATGGGCAGTATTTCTATTTATAAAAATGGTAAGGAAGATTATCAAAACTCCTTTGGTTTTATTGATAAAGAATATTCTATCAAAGCCAATATAAACTCTAAATATAGAATCGCTTCTATTTCTAAAATGTTTACCGCAACTATGATTATGCAACTTATCGAAGAAAGCAAATTAAGCTTAAAAACTACATTAGACCAATACTTTCCTGAAATACCAAATGCAAAGACTATTACTATAGAACAATTAATGAATCATAGAACCGGACTTTTTAATTTTACTGAAGGTGATTATGAACCAGAAGAAAGAATTCAAAATTCATCAAGACAGAAACTTTTAGAAATTTTCATTAAAAACGGAACTAATTTTAAACCAGGTGATAAGTTTGGATATTCAAATACCAATTACTTATTGTTATCCTTCATAATTGAAGATATTGAGGAAAAAACTTATGCTACTTCTTTCAATGACAGATTAGCAAAACCTTTAGGGCTCAATAATACCTATAACGGAAAAGAAATAGATGCTACAAATAATGAAGCGTACTCTTATCAAATTGAAAATGACGAATGGGTACGATTGATTGAAACTCATTATTCAATTCTTCAAGGTACTGGCTCAATAGTTTCTACTGCCGCTGGGGTGAATAAGTTTTATAATGCTTTGTTTAAAGGAGACTTGATTTCCGAAAATTCACTTCTTAAAATGACAACTATGGTAGATGGTTACGGTTACGGCATCTTTACTATTCCCTTTTACAATAAAAACGGATTTGGACATGATGGTAGGGTAGACGGTTATCAATCTTTAAGTATTTATTTTCCTTCAGATGATGTAACGCTTACCTATTTATCTAACGGTGTAAATATGGCACCAAATGATATTGTTATTGGTGCTTTAAGTATTTTTTCTGGTTTAGAATATGATTTACCTAAAAAGTAAATTTAAGTTTGGCTAATAGGGCGCTGTAGCCATATTTAAAACATTGGCAAGAATAATAAAATTAATTCAGCTTACCTTTTTACCATACATATGATAGTTAATTAAATCTATTGAATGATGCATATCGGTTTTGGTAAAAGGCTTGGTAATAAAATCTACACAACCAAGTTCTCTTGCCACTTCTTCAAATTCTTGCTTAGTAGAGGTAGAAATAAAAGGTAATTTATTACTGAACATTTCTAAGAATGAAAGACCATTCATACCAGGCATCTCAATATCAGAAATAACAAATTGTGGCTTGTTTATTTGAATATGAACCCACGCATCATAAGAGTCTTCAAAAGTTGTTACTTTACCAACTAAGGGATGAGTTTTGGCGAGCTTTTCTGCTAACGACAGCCAAAGATGGGAATCATCTACTATAACTAGTTCTAGTTTCATGCTAATAGAGTTTAAAGGGTGAAAAGTACCCTATTGTCTCAAAATGAAAAATTAATTCAGTTGAAAGGTGTAAAAGTTTCTTTATGTGTTAATTTTTTACATTAAATACCAAACCAACTTCTGAATTAAAAAAATGGAAAGTACTTTTTTTATAAAGCTTAGGTTTCCTAAATCTGACATTTAATTTTCTCTTTTAGAATTTATTTAAGAAGCTATTTTTAGATTTTCTTGTTTTTTAGGTATTGTAAAAAATACACTAGTACCTTTATTAGGTTCGCTTGCAACCCATAATTTACCACCATTACTTTCTACCATATCCTTACATATAGATAATCCTAAACCAGTACCTTTCTCATTATTGGTACCATATGTTGATTTAATATGTTTTTTTTGAAAAAGCATAGCTTGTGTTTCTTTATCCATACCAACCCCATTATCGGCAACTTCTATTTGTAGTTCATCATCTTTCTCTATAACACTAATAATTATTTTACCTTGTTTATTGGTAAATTTAATGGCGTTACTAATTATATTTCTGACGATAATAGTAATATGATTGCTGTCACTATAACTAATGGTATTTATTGGTATATTATTTATAATATTAATTTCTTTCTTTTTAGCCAATGGAGTCAATATTGAAACTGTCTTCTTTACAATTGCGCAAACCTTAATATTAGAACTATCTAATACAGTGCCTTTCATTTGTGTTTTTGCCCATATTAATAAGTTGTTCAACATTTCAGAAATACCTTGAATATCACTTAAAGCTTGTGGAAAAAAAGTATTGTAATCTTCTTTACTAATAGTCTCATTAGAAGTCATTTTCATTAAAGTGTAGAAAGAATTTATAGGTCCCTTTAAATCATGGGCTATAATAGAAAATAGTTTATCTTTTGTTTTATTAGATTCTTCTAATTGTGCTTCACGCATTATTAAAGCATCTTGTTTTTGTTGTAATATTTTATTGTATTTTTTTTGAAGTTTCCCTGTTCTATATAAAAAAACAAGAAATAAAGAAACAATGGCTAGTGCTGTAATTGCTATATAGACATATATTTTTTGTTCAGCAATAGCTTTTTCTTGATTCTCTATTAATTGTCGTTTTTCATTCTCGTACTTTGTTTTACTGCGTAAAATTCCAAGTCCTTTTTTAAATTTTTCTGTTGAACTTTTCTCATATAATTCAAGATAAGTAGATTGATATTTATAAGCTAATTTGTCTTGACCCTTGAGATGGTACACTTTAGACAAAATTAAATTTGATTCTTTGATTGATTCCGCTATTTGTTGTTCTGTAGATTTAGCTAAACCTTTTAACCCGTATTCTTCAGCCTTCTCTATATTATTCATTTTCAAATAACACTCGGCTAAACCTTTGTATACAAGTGTATATCCGTAACTAAAATCTATTTCATCGCATAATTTTTCCGATTTCAAATAATAATCCAGAGCTTCCTCAAGTTTATTTTGTTTTAAAGCTAAAGACCCTTTCTGCTCAAAAGCATGAGACATCCAATCTATACTATTTTGCTTTTTAAAAAAATCTAAACTCAAATCAACCGTTCTTTCAGCCTCTTCAAAATCTCCCATTTGTGCATATACAGATGCCATATTAATTAGGGTGTAAGCCAATACTTCATCATTCTCTTGCTCTGTACTTAATTTTCTTGCTTTGACTAGAAATGTTAAGGCAGTCTCATTATCATCATTAAGACCATATAAATTAGCAATATTGACATTGATACCTATCATTCTATCCACATCGTTAATCTCTGTGGCGACAGCTAAAGCTTCTAAGAATTTAGTTAAGGCTTTAGCATCCTCTCCCTGTAACCAATAGTCAAGCCCTATATTATTCAATGCTGCTAACTTTGGCTTATTAAGTTTATATGAATTAGCTATATCTAGAGCTTTCATATTATACTCATAGGCTTTTTCTATTTTGCCTTCCTCAAAATACAAATATGCATAGGTAGATAATGCTGTGCTTTCACCAGCCTTATAACCAGTTTCTAAGCTTAAATCATACCCTTCTTTTATCAAAACATAAGCACTATCAGTATTTGATCTAACTTTTAATTTTGCTAATTCTAGCACTAAATTTATATATTCTTCATTCGGCTGTTTAAAATCTTTAGAAGCTTTTAATTCTTCAATCTTCACTAAAGTACTTTGTTCAGATTGAGCGAATATTGCAACAATACCAAAAAGCATCAAAAAAATTGAAACATAGAAATGGCTCGTAGTAAGAAATACCTTTTTCATCATTTAAATTTTCAAAAAAGATACTTTACATTAATAGAATAAAAATATTAATGTTGTGAAACACTTTAATTTGTAAGTAAATTCATACAAATTGTATGTATTTGAATTTAATTTTATTAAAATTCAAAGTAAATCATCCAGAGAATTATCAACTCAAATACATACAACCATTATAATTTCTATGGAGATTAAAAATTATAGCTTTCTGAGATTAAAAACACCTATTAAACCGATAATTAAAGTTATTAGTAGTGTTGGCAATACTAACTTCAACCAACTAAAATTATAATCTAGTTGGTAGAATTTTAAATCGTGTTTTGTCCAGTCTACTGAACTCTCAGATTTTTCACTGAAGATTTTGTCATAAAAGCCCAGTCTTAAATTTTCATGAAATTTGGTTAATGCATCTAAAAATCCTAAATGACTTATCATATCTGTGCCTGCTAGGTGATTCATACTTAATTGTGCATGCATAGTTGGTATAAACAGGGCTGCTTTTTCACTTACAGTATTACGTTGCATAATTTTCTTTGTCATTTCTTCACTGGTTTCTTTAGCTGCTAAATCTCCCATATGCTGCATGCCATAATACCAGACCCAGCTAAATCTATCTTGCGGTACTTCATAATTTATGTACTGGGGATAGGCTTCTATAAACCCGTTCATGGTAACATCTTTTTCCATATCCCATTTTTCATGATAACCATCTCTCTGCTCTACCATTGCATTTAAGGCTTCTGGCACTTGGTAGGTGTTGATCACATAGTTATTCACTAATGCAGGAATCAATATGGTCAGTACTACCCAAATGGAGATTAACGCCAATGCATTAAAGCTTGAATTTTTTAATAGAGATACCATCCAGAAACATAGAGCGCTCCAAAACATTAAATACAAAATACTTTGTAGAAAAATAGCCCAGAAATTAGCGTTCATTGAAATTTGTAAGATAGTACTTGCCAAAAACATAAGCACAATTAAAACCGCAAATACAAAGAGTATTCTCACTACCATTTTTTTGAATAAAAACTCAGCTTTTCTTGATGTCTGTGCGGCTAAAATTCGCCAAGTACCCAGTTCTTTTTCTTCTGAATATAGATTAAATGTCATGGCTATCAGTACCAATGGAAACAAGTAAATAATTACAAAGCCCAAGTCTAAATTACCCGACATTAATAATGACGGATTCTCAAAATCCGTATCATATTTTTGCCCTTCAAGACCACGAATGGTTACGGCTTGTAATAGCGGATTAACATCACTCTGCCCTATAGAAATTGCACTTATATTTTCAGGCTTTTTTGCCAAAGTAAAACGCAAATAATATAAGAGCAGACCTAAATCTTCACTATGGTATTCTATGTTCTTTTTAATACTTTCTTCCTGAAATACTTGGGCTGCGGCTATGGTCTTCTCTTGTTTTACCAAGTATTGTTTTCCTATAAGAATGCTGATAACCCCAACAGACAGTAACAAAACAAGACTAACCAAAAATATTTTCGTTCTAAAAAACGATTTAAATAACAAACTAAACATCTATATGGCTTTTAGGTTTGTTGACAATTTTAATAATCCAAATACGGATAAAAGACTCCATAATAACAAGGCAATCAAAGAGGTCAACTCATTTTTAAATACCTCTTTTATACTCAAAAAATGATATTCAAAAGGAGGAAACTCTTTCCAGTAATCACTAGATATAGTATCAGGTCCTTCTTTGCCTTTGTTCGGAATAAAATCCATCTGAAGCTGATTCATATCCTGAGCTAATTTGAAACGATAAGTTTCTGCCTCATCCTTAAAATGAAGAAAAGATTGAAAATCTGTGCCAGAGAATGCCATTGATAAATTTTTAATTGCAGAATACGGATTTATGAATGCAGAATAACGCTCTAAGTTGTTTTGTTTATGATATACTTCATAAAGTTCTTCTTGATGTTCTAGGTAAACTTCAACACTTAATTCCTCGCCCTTAGACATTACAAATCCTCCGTAATTAAAAGGAAGATCTTCAACTTCTGTAACCTTATTAACTAATAAAACAGAGTCTTTCAATGCCTTGAAATGTGGGTCATCTGGATTGTGACTATCTCCCAACATTACTAAATCATGCTCTACAGCAGTTTCCATTTCTATTTTAGAAGGAGTAGGGTATAGGTAGAAACCCATTGCTTGCAATGACTTTGGCACTATAATCACAAATAACAGCCAAATACCTAACAGCTTTACCAAAGCGCCTTTAGCAGTTGCGCTAAAAGCGGAAACCAAAATAGTTATGGCACTTAATATACCGAAGAATAAAAAATAGGAAATAAGCAAAACCCCATACCTCAATAAACTATCGGTATGCATACTATCATGGGATTCTAACAGAACAAAAAGAAGCAATACCAAGAAAATAGAGGTCAGAAAAATGAGCGACAGGCTCCATAGACCCAACCATTTTCCAAAAACGATTTCTTTTCTTGTTATTCCTTGTCCTATTAAAAGTTTGAGCGTTCCGTTTTCTCTTTCTTGAGCTATGGTCGCAAAGCCCAAATAGAAAATTAATAACGGAACGATAACTTTTAGTAGCATTGCTAGGCTTACTTCCCCAAAACGTAAGAGCCCGGTAGACATACTCGCTTCAGAAAAATTAACGGTATTCTGTTTATGTGCCTCCAAGAAAACGGCATTACCCACAAAATTTTCCATTCCAAGGTCAAACACACTTAAAACGTGTTTTAGTCTAAGTGCAAATGAGCCGTAATGAGACATTCTATGCGGATGTTTATCTGGGTTGTTTTCCCAACTTTCTTGAACTTCCTCTTGAATTTCGTCTCGGGTAAAATTTTGGTCATGATAATTCTCCCAACCACTATACGCAGAAAAGAGTAGCAAGAATAGCATCAAAGTAGATGCTATCAACATGACCTTAGATCTAAAGGCATCTTGCCATAATTGGCGCGCTAACAATTTTATTACGTTTTTCCTCATTATTAGAATTTATAGGTTGCATTCAGCAATACATTTCTAGGAGCTCCAGGACCTAGTCTAGAAGGGTTAAGACCACCTAACCAATACGTTTCATCAAACAAATTGTTCAATTTTAAGGTTAGTTGTATACCTGTATTATTAGGCTTGTAATACACCGCTGCATCAAATACAGTGTATGATGGTAATAATAGTCTATCTGTATCGTATGTAGGGTTGTACCACGTATATCGTTCATCCATAAATTGAGCACCCAAACCAAAGCCTATTCCTTTTAAGGTTTCATTTGTAAAATCATATCGCCCCCAAATATTTGCATTGTGTTTTGGAGCTCCACCTATAGGTTCACCAATGAACTCTTCTATGGCATCTTCTACAATTTCTGCATCTGCAAAACCATAAGATGCGGTAATTTGAAAGTTAGATGATATGTAACCAGATACATCCATCTCAAAACCTCTACTTCTTTGTTCTCCTCTAGTAGTCAAATTGTCCAAATCATAGGTATCACCTAAAAGGATATTTTTTTGCGTAATGTTGAATATAGCAAGGTTCGCAAATATTTTTCCGTTTAAGAATTCACCCTTTGCCCCAATCTCTGTTAAGCTACTTTCAAGAGGATCAAACCTACTTGGTGACGTGGACCAAAAGAAACCTTCCGCAGTTGGTGATAACGAAACTGTATTGGTGTGCGGCTGAAAGCCCTCTAAATAAGTAGCATACGCACTAACGGTATTGGATACTTCATAGGTTAAACCTAATCTAGGCACGATAGCATCATTTGTAAACTCTTGCTCATCGCCTTCATAATCAAAAATATCAGTAAAACGCTCATATCGTAGATTTACCAAAGCTGAAAATTTACCTACCTTGAACTGATTTTGAATATAGAAACCATTTGATGTGTTCAAATTTGCAGGAATACTCAATTCTGCAAGATTATACGCATTAGTATTTCTAGCACCGTTAAAAGGATCTTCTAAATTAAAATGAGGTACTGCAGGTACTGGCATAGTAACACCGTCTACCACCATCTGCTGAAAGTTAGCTGCATTTGCAGGATCATAATTAGATTGACCACCATCTACCGTTAAGTATCTTCTGGCACGCAAAAAACCTGCACCAATTTTTCTTTCCCAGCGTGTAGCGTCATAACCAACTAGTAACTTGTTGGTAATCTTATCCGTTTTAATATCGTACGTAAAGTAGGTGCTAAAATTATCAGTTTCCCAATATTGCTGTCTTTCATCATAACGCATTCTAGCTAGCGTTGGTATCACATTTCCATCAATATCTACCGCTGTACCATCAACTCTATGTTCTGCTAAATCTTCATCCCAAGTCTGTTTCATAAACTGGGCGTTGAAACCTAAATTATCAGATAACTTTTTACTGAAGTTAGCCATGAATATAAACTCTTTATTCTTGTAATGATCGCTAGATGCACCAACGTTCATCGTAATCGGGGTACTATCTAAATCATATTCACCATTAATAGCACCAAAAATTGGCTGACCTCTATCTAAATTACCTACAGCGTCGCTATAAATCATTTCTACATTTAACGATGTAGTTTCATTTGGGATATAACTCAATGAAGGCGAAAACAAAATAGCATTGTTGTTTACCACATCTCTAAATGAATCTGCTTCTTGAATAGCAGCATTAAAACGATATAATAACGTTTTTGATTCGTTCAACGGACCCGTAAAATCAGCAGTAGCCCTAATGGTTCCAAAACTTCCTGTTGTTAACGAAACTTCGCTACGCTTTTCTGTCAATGGTTTTTTAGTAACCATATTTACTGTACCCCCTGGGTCAGCACTTGAAAAAGTTACCGATGATGGCCCTTTTATTACTTCAACACGCTCTAGGTGAGAGGTAATTGGTTGTAGAAAATAGTATTGACGTGTACGCATACCGTTTAGTACCTGCCCGTCATCCGCTTGCGTAATACCTCTAATATTGTAATGATTATATAAACCTGTAACAGATACGTTACTTACGGTTTTTACCGCATCGGGTAATTGAAAAGCTAGTCGATCTGAAATTAATTCTTTAGTTACGGATGTTATTGCCTGCGGTAGTTCTTTATTGGCGATCGCTACTTTTGTTGCAGAGAACGAATAGTCACTATTGTAATCTGTTCTGGCTCTTCCAATAACTTCTACCGACTGTAATTGCTCTATGTTCTCTTGTAATTTTAAACTACCTAAATCATAATCTTGTAATTGATCAAAAACTTTTTGAAAACGCATCGTTTTCATGCCTATGTAGCTAACTGTTATTTGATAATTTCCGGTTTCTTTTATTTCAAAACTAAAGTCTCCGTTTTCTTGTGAAGTAGTACCGGCTTTTCTGGACGCATTGTCATAGGTATAAGAAATAGTGGCTCCAAAAATTGGTTGCCCTACGTTATCAATAATTTTACCCGTTATTGAATTTTGGGCAAGTGTTACATTACATACTAGCAATGCTAGTATCATTTTTATATAGTTGTTCATCTGTTCTAAATAGTTTCTAGGTAAAGTTGATTTAATTCATTTGCGTTAATCTCGCTGGCTTTTAGCTTCTGCGCCAAAACACCTTCTTTCATGATACCAATTGTGGTACCTAATTCTACGGCATTAAAAATATCATGCGTAGCCATGAAAATGACTTTTCCCATTTTAGCAAGTTCTTTACAAATCTTGGTGAATTCGGCTGTAGCCTTAGGATCTAGACCAGAAGTAGGTTCATCCATAAATATTACTTCTGCATTTTTGGCAAGTGCAACCGCAATTCCCACCTTTTGGCGCATTCCTTTAGAATAAGCTGATAATCTTTTGTGCTGGGCATCTGGCTGTAAGCCTGTTTTGGTTAAGAAAGCCTCTAATTCTGATGTTGAATACGTAAAGCCAGCTAACTTGCTAAAAAAATTAAGATTCTCTATACCTGTAAGGTTACCGTATAATTGAACTGTTTCTGGTATGTACGCGGTAAGTTGATTGGTATCATCTTTTCCAACCTCCTTATCGCCAACAAAAGCTTGCCCGCCATCTTTTTTAATGAACCCTAAAAAAATGTTTATGGTGGTAGTTTTCCCCGCACCATTTTGTCCTAACAAACAAAATATCTCTCCTTTTGAAACCTCAAAAGAAACATCTTTTAATGCCATTTTTCCATTATAGGACTTGGTTATATTTAATGCTTTTAGCATATAACTATTGTGTATTAAAATTGGTAGTACTTGTAGTAACACATCATTAAACCGCAATTAACACGGTTTTTGAGTATTTTAAAATTATTGAAGTTTACCTTAAAATAAAGGCATTGTCCATATGATGAATTTCGTATTATTAAAGATTGATTAGCTAAAAAAAGCACGTTTAAAAATCTTAATAACAATGAAAAATGATTTAATACCCAAACTTCAGGTATCTAAAACATGACATACGGATTAAATAAATTGTGGAGGAGGTCTAGTATAGAGATAACTAGATAAATGCCTATCGTTTAAGGCTACAACTGGAGCGGCAATGGTAATCGTTGGCTCACAATCATAAAATTCTATTTGCGGAACAACAAGGGGTTGTGTCTTTAAGAGCGGAGTAAAATTAACAGCTGTGGTTATATGACAAACCTCGCAATGTTGAATGTCATTATCGTCTGCATGATGAGAAAGCGAGTGCAAGCCAGCTACCTTGAACAATAGAATCAAGGAAACATAAAATATGGCAATAAGATGACTACTGTTTTTCATCTGCAAGCCGTAAAAATAAATATTATTATGATTTATTTAAGAATTAATTTTAAAAAACTATTTAATAAAAAATTGGGTTTTATTCAAGCAACAGTTATAGTTAAACTCCGGATGCTTATTTTTCAACTAATTCTAATAAGAGGTTACACAAAACACTCTTCGCATTTACCTTGAATCAATAACTGCGATACTTCAATTTTTCTGTTCGGTATTTGAGGTAGTAGTACGGTAAATGACAAACAATCAACTCTGCCACAACTAAGACATTGAAAATGAGGATGAACATCTTTATGCTCTTTTGAAGTACAACCATTACATTTTGCATACCATTTTAGACCCTCTTTTCCTAAAAAGGAATGCAGAATACCATCGTCTTCTAGCTTATCTAGCACACGATAAATAGTAGTCTTATTAAATGTATCCCCTAACTGCTTAATTAATGCCTTCGCAGAAATAGCTACATCACTAGTATTGAATTCATTAAGCAAAACTTCTACTGCTTTGGTTTTTCTAATTACTCCCATACAACAAATATAACGCAACCTTGTTGCATTAACAAATTTTATATCTACATTTGCAACTCAGTTGTATTAATACAAAGTTCAATGATATTACTTAAACAGAAATCTGACATTTTAGGCAGTTTAGCCAGTACACTTTGCCTTGCACACTGTATTGCCACACCGTTTCTATTTCTAGCTCAAGCTAGTGCGACAACATTATCTAGTGGTCCTCCTAATTGGTGGAAATCTTTGGATTATTTATTTCTAATTATTTCATTTGCCGCCATTTTTTGGACTACAAAAACCACTACTATTAATTGGTTAAAACCATTAATATGGATAAGTTATTTTGTATTATCTGCAATCATAATAAATGAGAAGTTAGAACTATTCCCTATACCCGAAGTAGCCATATATGTTCCTACTATAGCATTGGTAATACTTCATTTATATAATAGAAAATACTGTAAATGTGCTACTGATAATTGCTGTGTAAATGAAAGATAAAGAACATATAGAAAGCATAGGAGACAACCATATTTCTTCTAACGTAGAAACGCCGCTAAGGGCAGATGCCTTTGACAAAAGTGATGATGAAAAAATAGAAAATATTCAGCATCATTTTTCTAAAATAATGGAAGAACTAGGCTTAGATTTAACCGATGATAGTTTGTCTGGAACGCCATACCGTTTTGCTAAAATGTATGTAAAAGAATTGTTTTACGGTTTAAACCCAAAAAACAAACCTAAGCTTTCAGTTTTTGAGAATAAGTACGAGTATAAAAAAATGCTTATTGAGCAAAACATCACTATAGATTCATCTTGTGAGCATCATTTTTTACCAATTACTGGTCATGCACATATTGCATACATTCCAAAAGATAAGGTTATCGGTTTGTCTAAAATTAACCGTCTGGTTGATTATTATTCACACCGCCCACAGGTACAAGAACGTTTGTCTCTACAAATTTTAAAGGACCTTCAAGGCATTTTAAATACTAAAGATGTCATTGTAATGATTACTGCTAAACATCTTTGTGTATCATCAAGAGGAATTAAAGACAAAGATAGTTTTACCACCACTATTGAATATGATGGTGAGTTTAACAAAGCTAAAATAAGAGCAGAATTTTTTAATGCATTACAGAACGGAGACAATTTATAAACTAATCTACAAGATACAGTTATGAAAATTAAAGAAACGGTAAACACACATTACCCTAGTGCAAAAACAGGTAATGAAATAACAGAAGGCTATTTATCTCTCTTAGAAACGGAGTATAAATCTGATCTAAAAAAAATGTTGTTTGCTACTTCTGTCTGTTCAGATGATGTAAATGTTTCTACAGATTTTCGTAAAGTTTTAAGCAGACCTTTTACCATGGGTGGGCTTGGCGGATTACCATTTTCTGGATTTACAGGCATGGTCGCTTTTTCTCACCATATTCCAGATGACGGAGATGCATTTATATTCTACGGTCCACATATTGGTATTACAGATGAAGGAGAACTGGGTCGTATGCGCAGAATTGGCCAATCTAGGTTAACAAATAGTTGTGGCGCCTTAATGCTTGCTCTTGAGCGATTTAGCCAAAATACCGAGGAACCAATTTACGTACCTCAAAATGTATATTACGACCAACAGCAAATACAATTAGAACAATCGTTAATGCCTTTTAAGCATGATATCATCAATTCTGATAATCCTAAAAAAGCCATAACCGATTATACTTATATCGCCATAGACAAACAAATAAAACAATTGGTGAAAATGAGTTTAAGTGAATTCACATGTAAGAGAATATTTCTTTTGGGTGGCGTAATTATCAACACTAGTGAAGAATTTAACGATTATGTAGATGTTAGAAATTTTGATGTTATAAACACAGAAGAGCCTAACAATTTTAAATCGGTATCTATTATGGAAACAGAAGCATTCAAAAATCTATAACTACATAATCATCAATATTTTATCATATTTTATTAATGCAAAACAACCTATTTCTTTTATGTCCTACAGATAATTTAGAACCTATAATTGATTGTATGTATAGTTATGACAACTATTTCTACACCTCATTAGGGAATACATTCTCAAAGGATTTGAAAACAATAGAAAACCTTAAAGCATTAATAAAAGCAAAAAGTATTGGAAACATATTTTTTATACTCTCCAGTGATAATAAAATTATTTTAGATGCAATGGGTACCCAATTTTTTAGAGAAACCACAGGCTTAGAAGAACTTTATACAAAAATTGAAGAGCAAAAAAGTTGTTCTAGATGTTGGGATAACAACCATTCTAAAAATTTACTGTTTTCGTACTATTTAAATTATAAAATTAAAGAACTCAGTAATGACTTAAGTCAAATGTGCTTCCAATCCGTTTCTATAAAAGGAAAAATTTACAAGCAAAATGAACATAAATTTTATCCCATTTATTCAAATTTAATTTGTCAAGAAAAATTTCATTTTAATTAAAAATGCTATGACATATAATCGCAGAAAATTTATTTCCTTTATGGGAAAAGCTGGGTTAGGCACTGTGGTTATGCCTCAGTTTTTAATTAGCTGTGGTAGTACTGCAACACCAACCAATGCTTTTGGAAATATATCAAAAGAAAGGCTAAATGCATTGAAGGCTTTTGCTTTACAAGGTGTAGCTGCAACTGACCAAGATGATTTAGTATTGGCAAATGGACTTGATTATCATACCATTGTTAAATGGGGAGATAAAATCAGTGATACGGACACATTTGGGTTCAATAATGATTTCACCTGTTTCATTCCTTTTGACGATAATAATCCAAAAGACGGACTATTATGGGTAAACCATGAGTATATAAATCCTTTTTTTGTATCTAACTATAGTTCATCTAAAGAAAACGAGCAACCTAAAACAAAAGAGCAGGTAGATAAAGAAATGTACAATGTTGGCGGTAGCATAGTACGTATTAAAGAAGAAAATGGTACTTGGAAAATAGTTGAAAATGATTCACATAATCGTAGAATTACCGCAAAAACTCCAATTAAATTAAATTGGGATTTTCCTGTTAAAGGCGCAAGTACCGTTTTTGGCACAAACAGTAATTGCTCTGGTGGTATTACACCATGGAAAACATTTATTACCTGTGAAGAAAACTATGACGGCTGTTTTGGCGAAACTGAATATGACGAGAGCAATACAGCTACCCACAGACCTAGTTATTATGGATGGGAAAAATTTTATAACTATCCGCCAGAGCATTATGGTTGGGTAGTTGAAGTTGACCCAAAGAGCGGGACTGCACAAAAACATATTGCCTTGGGCAGGTTTGCACACGAGTGCTGTACTTTATATGAATTAGAGGATAAAAGAGTGGTTGCCTATACCGCAGATGACAAAAATGATGAACATCTGTATAAATTTATTTCTTCTAAACCAGGTTCTTTAAAAGAAGGAACACTTTACGTAGCCGATACGGTAAACGGTAAATGGTTGGCTTTAGATTGGGAAAATCAACCCATATTGAAAACAAAATTTAAAGACCAAACCGAAGTTTTGATAAGAGCTAGGGAAGCTGCAAAACTATTAGGAGCAACAGCATTGAACAGACCAGAAGATATTGAAATTGATCCTATTACCGGTAACATCTTTATTACATTGACCAATAATAAACCTAAAGGTGATTTTCATGGTTCTATCTTAAAGGTTGAAGAAAACAACGGTGCTTTTGATGCTTTGAGTTTTAATGCAGAAACGTATTTAGCCGGTGGCGATGAAAACGGATTTTCATGTCCTGATAATTTAGCTTTTGATATGTCCGGAAATCTTTGGATGACATCAGACATGTCTGGCAGCTCTATGAATAGAGAAGATAAGCCATACATGGCTTTTAAAAATAATAGTTTATTTGTAATCCCAAGATTAGGTAATGATGCCGGTAAGGTTATTCGTGTTGTTTCGGCCCCGGTAGATGCTGAACTTACCGGACCGTGGTTTTCACCAGATGGTAAAACCTTGTTTTTGAGTGTTCAGCACCCAGGTGAACAAACAAAAGATATAAAACAACCTACTAGTACATGGCCTTTTGATGCAGATAAAATTCCTAAACCTGCTGTAGTTGCAATAACCGGCGATTTAATTGAAAAAATGAATTTGCTAAATAGAATTGAAGTCACTTCCTGATCAATTAATTCAAACATCTAAGTTGACGATATAAACGAAACAAAAGGCTTAATGATGAGATATCAACTTTCTATATTTTTACTTTTGGTTTTATTGGTTAATAAAGCTCATTCGCAGAATGGAAAAATTATAGAAAAAGAGAGAATTACGTTGAGTGATTCTACAATGGCATTAATTCAAAGAGCTGATTCTACGCTCGTGGCATCTCTTAAAAAGGTTGAATTTTTTCGCATCACCTATTTATCAGATTCTTTAAAAATTAAAGGTTTTATAGCTAAACCAATTGAAGACGGTAATTTTCCATGCATTATATCTAACCGAGGTGGAACAGGTAAATTCGGTCAATGGAACGAAGTAGGTATAGGCTTCTTTTTAGGAAAACTTGCCAGCTGGGGTTATGTCGTTGCTGCAAGTCAATATCGTGGAAACGACGGTAGTGAAGGTGTTGAAGAAGCTGGCGGAAAAGATTTGAACGATGTTTTAAACCTCGTGCCTACATTTAATGAAATTACAAACGCAGATACTTCTAGAATTGGAATAGAGGGTGGCAGCAGAGGTGGCATGATGACGTATTTAGCACTTAAAGAAACTTGCATTTTTAAGGCAGCGGTAGTACTTGCAGGTTCAGCCAACGCTTTTACCCATCTTAAAAATAGACCAGATTTTGAAGAGCATGTGTATTCAAAATATATTCCAAATTATTATCAGAACAAAGAAGAGGAACTAAAATCTAGATCTGCTGTTTTTTGGGCAGACAAATTATGCAAAACCACACCACTATTACTAATGCACGGTAGTTCAGATTGGCGCGTTAAAGCGTCAGAATCTTTAGAATTGGTCACTAAACTTTATGAATATAAACATCCTGTTCGGTTTATTTTATTTGAAGGAGCTGACCATGGTATAAGAGAATATCGCAACACCTATTTTAACCAAACCAAAAGCTTTTTTGATTACTATTTAAAAAACTTAAACGAGTTACCAAACATGGAGCTTCATGGAAGATAAAGAGTGGTTTAAAATATACGAAACAAGAACAAAACAAGTAAAACTGAATATGGAAGCCATAATTACAATTGTGGGTTTCTTAGGTGCAGGTAAAACAACCTTACTCAAATACTTAATCAACAGTTTTATTGATAAAGGCTGGAACCCCTATATTATTCTAAATGATTACGAGAATGCCCATATTGACGCACAACAACTAACAAATCGTGTAGAGTTGAATTCTATTAAGGCCCTTAGTGGTAGCTGTATTTGTTGTAACGGTATTATGGAACTTAGAGATACGGTAAATAGAATTCCGAAAAGACCATACGGAATAACATTAATTGAAGCTAACGGAACTTCAGATGCCTGTACACTAATGGAATTTCTTGGTGTAGGGCTTAATGAGCGATTTTTACCTCCTATTCAAATTTCTGTTGTTGATGTTAAAAACTGGCAAAATAGGGGAGAACATAATGAATTGGAAACTAATCAGATTCAAGTGTCATCGCTACTTGTGTTAACCCATTTAGAAAGTTCTTCTAAAAGCAGACAAACAAAGGTTAGAAAGGAAATTAAAGAGCTAAACCCATATGCCAAAATAGTTACATTAAACGATTTAGATATTTCCATTTTGACAGAGCTTGTGCCAAATAAAAATATCGCAAAAAAGTTAGACCATCAAAAAGCACATTGGGCTTCTTGCTCTATAGACCTTCCCAAATTACCAAACTTAGATTGTATCTATGAAATTTGTAAAAACCTACCTGATAGTATACTCAGGGTCAAAGGGTGCACTACAATCGGTAGCGAAGAAGATTACACCTATTTTGAAAGAACACCAGATGGTAACGTTTCCATTAGACCATTTAGGGGAATTCCTATTACCGGAGCTAAACTGTTAACTATTGGACCTGGTAGTACTCCTAGTATTCTGGAGCACGCTATTGAAACAAGCCAAAACATATAAAAGAATTGAACACATGAAAAAATTACCTGTTACTGTATTAAGTGGTTTTTTAGGAGCTGGAAAAACGACACTTCTTAACCATATTCTACATAATAAAGAAGGTTTAAAAGTCGCTGTTATTGTAAATGATATGAGCGAAGTAAATGTAGATGCCCAATTTATAGAAAATGAAAATACACTCTCAAGAACGGAAGAGAAACTGGTAGAAATGTCTAATGGTTGTATTTGTTGCACATTGCGAGAGGACCTTATGATAGAGGTTGAAAAATTGGCTGCACAAAATAGGTTTGATTATTTGTTGATTGAAAGTACCGGTATTAGTGAACCAATCCCAGTAGCGCAGACCTTTACATTTGAAAGTGAAGACGGTACTATTGATTTAAGCCGATTCAGCTATATAGACAATATGCTGACCGTTGTAGATGCGTTTAATTTCTTAAAAGATTTTTCAAGTTCGGATTATTTGACTAGTAGAGATTTGACAAATATTGAGGGCGACAATAGAACCATTGTAAATCTATTGACCGATCAAATTGAATTTGCCAACGTAATCATTCTTAATAAAATTGATTTGGTGACAAATGATGAACTTGAAGAACTACGTGCAATTATCAAAAAATTAAATCCAGAGGCACGCATTATTAATGCTGAAAATTCTAAGGTTGAAATAGAAAATGTAATTAACACAGGTTTGTTCGATTATGAAAAAGCCGAAGCATCAGCTGGTTGGTTACAAGAATTAGAAAATGAACACGTGCCAGAAACTGAAGAATATGGTATTAGTTCTTTTGTTTTTAGAAGTAAAAAACCATTTCACCCAGAACGATTTTTAAATTATCTAAACCAGCGTTTTCCTCAAAACATTATTAGAAGTAAAGGCTTGTTTTGGTTGGCTTCTCGTTCAGACCAGGCTTTACTTTGGAGTTCTGCAGGTGGTTCTTGCAAAGCTGATTCTGCAGGAGTATGGTGGGCATCTATGTCATTGGCAGAGCGTGTAGGCTACGGTGCTTTTGCTGAAAATCAAAAACAGATAGAATCAGATTGGGATGTTCATTTTGGAGATAGAAAGATAGAACTGGTATTCATAGGTCAACATATAAACAAAGAAGAAATGATTTCAGAATTGGAAAATTGTGTGCTTACAGAACCTGAAATCAACCTTTGGGCACAACAATTATTTCCAAGACAAGATCAGTGGCCAATAGCTTAAAAAGGTAATATTAAAATGGTACAGACCGATCATCTTAAATTTCAATATAGAAAAAGCGAACAGCAATTTAGCTTTCCTAATATCAGTCTTAAAGAACAAGAACATTTACTTATTCTTGGTAAATCTGGTATTGGAAAAACTACGTTGTTACACCTTTTAGCCGGTTTACAAAGACCTACCAATGGCTCTATTGAAATTAATAAGGTACTGATCAATTATTTATCCCATTCGCAACTAGACAAATTTAGAGGACAACACATTGGGCTCGTCTTTCAAAAAAGTCATGCAATTACGTCTTTAAATGTTTATGAAAATCTAAAAGCACGTCTTCTTTTCAGTAAAAAATCTATCTATCAAAAAAATATAGATGCTTTATTGAAACAATTAGATTTATTCGAATTTAAAAAAAGTAACATCAATGAGCTTAGCGTAGGGCAATTGCAGCGTTTGGGTATAGCCATGGCAGTAATTCATCAGCCAAAACTTATACTTGCAGATGAGCCTTCTTCTAGTTTAGATGATGAAAATTGCGCAATTGTGATGAATTTACTACAACAACAAGCCCAAGAAAATCAGGCAAATTTGATAGTCATAACCCATGACGCACGAATTAAATCATCATTTAAAAATGTGATGACATTATGAACAACTGGACCATTAGTCTTAAAAACTTACTAAATAAGCCACTATATGCGTTTCTAAGTGTATTCTCACTTTCTATTAGTGTAGCACTATTACTTGGCATTCAACAATTAGATACTTCTATACAAAACCAATTTGAAAACGGATCAGGAAATATAGAAATGGTAGTAGGCGCAAAGGGTAGTCCTTTGCAATTAGTACTTTCCTCTGTATTACATATTGATAATCCTACCGGTAATATTCCGTATACAGAAGTTGAGAAGATGTCCAAAAACCCAATGATCAAAGATGCGGTACCTATTTCATATGGCGACAACTATAAGGGCTACCGTATTGTTGGATCTACTTTAGATTTTGCAAAAATATATGAAGCAGAGCTTTTAGAGGGTAAAGAGATAAATCATACTATGGAGGTTGTTTTAGGAAATGACGTTGCTAGGAAATTAGGACTAAAACTAGGCGATACGTTTTTAAGTTCTCATGGATTAACCGAAAACACCATAGAAGAGCACGAACAGTCTTTTACTATTGTTGGTATCTACAAACCAACTTTTAAAGTAATAGACAGACTTATTGTAACCAATTTAGCCAGTATTTGGGATGTACACGAGCATGAACCTGAACACGATGAAAAACAGGAAATGCATGAAGCACATGAAGAGGGACATGAACATGATATCCATGAAGAAGATGAAAGAGAAATCACCTCTATTTTAGTTTCATTTAAAAGCCCAATGGGTTTAATGACCATGCCAAGAACTATTAATGCCCAAACCAATATGCAAGCCGCATTGCCCAAATATGAATTAGAACGATTATTTCAGTTTACAGGTGTTGGGGTTAAGGCTATTTCTTGGATTGCCTATATAATAGTACTCATTTCATGTATTACCATTTTTATAAGTCTCTATAAAATGGTTAAAGAACGTGCTTTTGACCTTGCTTTAATGCGTACCTATGGGGCAAGTAATTTTCAGTTGTTCTGTATTGTTGCCATTGAAGGTATTATTATGGTATTGGTTTCTATGTTTTTCGGGTTTTTATTTTCACAAATCGGGTTGCACTTAATCGTTAATATTTTTAAATCTCAGTTTCAACAAGATATTATGCTAACATTTTCAACACCTCAGATGATACGCACCTTACTCATAATATCGATAATAGCCATGCTATCTATTTTGCTGGCCATACTTCCTATATTAAAAATGAATATTTCAAAAATTTTAAGCGATGAAAAATAACTATCTCTATATACTAATGATGCTCATTTCAATGAGCGCTGTAGGTCAAGTTCATCTTACTTGGGAAAATTTGGCTAATATAACATACACTGAAAAGTATTTTGTTGCCTATGATTCTAATTTTTTATACCCTGAATTTAGCACAGAAATGTCGAATCTTGTGGGTAAGAAAGTTTCTCTTTCCGGTTATTATTTAGATATATCACCTACAGGGGATATGATTATATTATCAAAAAATCCGATGGCATCATGTTTCTTTTGTGGTAATGGTGGACCAGAAACAGCGGTGGAAATTCAATTCAAATCTAAACCAAGTTTTAAAACAGATGATATCGTTGTTATTACAGGCACGCTTAAACTAAATAAAGATGACATTGAACATTTTAACTATATACTTACTGACTGCTCTGGTTATATATTGAAATAA
This sequence comes from Maribacter sp., assembly GCF_039968975.1. GTDB lineage: Bacteria > Bacteroidota > Bacteroidia > Flavobacteriales > Flavobacteriaceae > Maribacter. The sequence continues at coordinate 40,145 of NZ_JBDVOT010000158.1, forward strand.
TCAAACTGCTCAATCAAATACAAATCATCTTTAACAACACTACTAATGCAACTTAGTTGCATTGTGTCAAAAAAATTATATCTTTGCCGGATATTATTTACCAATTGCTACATTACAGCGTTACACCACTTTCATTTTAATGAACTTTAGTCGATATAAAATAGTTATTTCCTCCGTTTTACTTGTTCTTTTTCTAGCTACGAAATTGACGGGTATTCATGCTCTGGTTGAAACACATAATGCAGATGAAGTAGATAATTGTACTATTTGTGACTATGCTATTTCACAAAACCTGACTCCAAATATAGCTAATGAACTTAACGATTTTCTGGTAGAAACTTTACTGCTTTATGTACGGATAGAGGTCATTAACAACTACAACTATTCGGCTACCAGTACTATTATTACAAGAGCACTATTTTCTAGACCTCCACCTTCTATACTATAAATTTTTTTTACATACCTGCTTTGAAATTAAGTAATCTATCTGTCTTACGCTTTAAGACATTAGGTTAGTTATAACTCAACTTATTTTCAAATTAGTTATGCGTATAGATATTGTAATGGTTCCTTTTTTCACAGAACATCAATTCAATTTTTTAGCACTCCATTATGTTTAAACAAATACTGGGTATTTGGCTATTTTTTAGTCTTTGCTCAACTGTATTAGCACAAGATTCCTTTCAAATAAAAGGCATTGTGCAACACGCAAAAGATATGTCACCGGCGCAAGGTGCCACTATTATCGGAAAAAATTTTTACGCTGTTTCTTCAGAAACGGGTGCTTTTACCATTTCTAATGTAGTTAAAGGCACACACTCTCTTACGGTATCTCATATAGGATGTGAACCAACAACTATTAGTGTTGAAGTAGGCCAAAACATAAAAGAATTGACAGTTTTCTTAGTAGAATCTGCTACTATGCTTGAAGAAGTTAAGGTTAATGGAAAAACTAAAAGAAGAGAAGTCATGGAAGTGCCTATTGTTTCTCAGACAGTATCTAAAGAATTTCTAAATCAGAATAGAGAGAATACACTAATGCAAACGTTGAGTAAAATTGCAGGTGTAAGCACTATAAATATTGGCTCTGGACAATCTAAACCAGTTATAAGAGGTTTAGGTTTCAATAGGGTTGCTGTGGTACAAAACGGTATAAAACACGAAGCACAGCAATGGGGAAATGATCATGGTTTAGAAATTGACCAGCACGGTATTGAAAATATACAAATCATTAAAGGTCCGGCTTCTTTATTATATGGTTCAGATGCCATTGCAGGTGTGGTAGATATACAACCAAACAAAACTCCGCTACCGAACACTTTTGGTGGCGAAGTCAATATTCTTGGAGAAAGTAACAATGATTTATTGGGTGTTTCTGCGGGTATAACCTCAAGAAAAAATAAATGGTTTTACCGTGGGCGATTAACCTACAGAGATTACGGGGATTACAAAGTACCTGCAGACAGAATCAACTATGAAAACTATGTTTTTGAGTTAGATGACAATAACTTAAGAAATACTGCCGGGAACGAAGCAGATGCCAGTATGGGTGTTGGCTATATTACAGAAGGTTTTAAGTCTGAAACCGTATTTAGCAATGTAAATGCCAAAAACGGATTCTTTGCCAACGCACACGGTCTTGAAGTTCGTACATCTAGTATAGATTACGATAGCTCAAACAGAGATATTGACCTTCCATACCACAAGGTAAATCACTTTAAAATAACAAATAATACTTCTATCAGTGCCGGGGAACATCTATTACAAGTAGACCTTGGGTACCAAAACAATAACAGGGAAGAACATTCAGAACCTGTGCCGCACGGCTATATGCCAACACCGCCAAACACGAAAGAAAGGTTGTTTATCAAAAACACATACTCATTAAATTTTAGAGATTCATTTAACCCTACAGAAAAGCATGATATGGTGCTAGGCTTAAACACAGAATATCAAAATAATAATATTGGTGGATGGGGATTTTTAATACCAGAATATAATCGATTTACAGCAGGTATTTTTGCGTATGATCAGTTTGAAGTAAATACTAATTTTCATGTCTTAGGAGGATTGCGTTATGATGTTGGCAGGGTAGATACCAAGGAATATTTTGATTGGTACCCTTCAACGGTAAACAATGCCGATGGTTCAACATCATATATACACCAACAAAGGTCTAGAAACAAAACTTTAGATTTTGGTAGTCTTAGTGCGTCCTTGGGATTGAGTTATATTAAGGACAAAACCAATTACAAAATAAATGTTGGTCGAAGTTTTAGAATGCCTTTGGCCAACGAATTAGCTTCAGACGGAGTTAATTATCATATGTATCGCTATGAAAGAGGTAATTTAGATTTAGACCCAGAAGTATCATACCAGCTAGATTTATCCGTAGAACATACAGAAAACTCTTTTAGTATTGGGGTTAGTCCGTTTGTAAACATTTTTCAAAATTACATTTACCTCAATCCGACTTCAAGTTATTATGAAACCATACAAATTTACGAGTATACACAAGCTGAAGTATTTAGGATAGGAGGAGAACTCAACGCGAGTGCCACAATAACCAATAACTTACAGTTAGATGCCTCTGTAGAGTATGTGTATTCAGAGCAAACCAGCGGACCAAAAGAAGGATTTACATTACCATTTTCCCCGCCATTATCTGGATTGTTATCTGCCAGGTATCAATTTGAAAAGCTTTTGTTTTTCAATAAACCTCAGTTCATTGCAGACTATAGAATTACCGCGGCACAAGAAGAAATTGTTCCTCCCGAAGAAAAAACCGATGGTTTTCAAGTTTTAAATATGTCTTTTTTATCAGAAATAGATGTGTTCAAAAACAATTTACCCTTAGAAATGCGAATTAAGCTGAACAACGTATTTGACACCAAATATTTTAATCATACTAGTTTTTACAGGCTAATAGATGTGCCAGAAGCTGGTAGAAATATATCATTATCACTAACAATAGTTTTTTAAACAATCAATAATCATAAATCAGTAATTAAATTTAAGTACCATGAGAACAATTAGTATTAAACCGAATGTAAAATTTTTAGCAATCGTTGCGTCTGCAGGACTCTTTTTACAATCATGTAGTAGCGATGATGATGATAGTACCATTTCATTGAGCGCACCAGAAATTACCAATTTTGAATTTGGTGAGGGGTTTCATGACGAAGGTGAAAATAACGAATCAGAAGAAGCCTATGCTCTTAAAGGTGCCGATATTCATTTAGAGGCAGAAATTAATGCCCCGGCAACTGTAAGCAGTATTACTGTTTCTATTCATTCAGATGGGGTAACCGCTGGAGAAGGTGAAATAGACTGGGAATTTGAACAAGTATTTACAGATGCTAAATACTTAGTTATTAATCCTGAGTTTCATGAACATATAGATGTTCCTTCCAATATTCCTTCAGGGGAGTACCATGTTGAACTATTAGTAACCGATGAATTGGGAAATAGCACAGAAGTGGACGGTCACCTTCAAATCATTGACAGCATTACCATTAGCGGTTTTGAAATGAGTGAAACGGTAGTAAGAGGAGATGATTTTCACATAGAATTTATGATTGAAGCAGTAAACGGTATTCACAGTATCTCTGTTGATCTTCATGCCCATGATCTTACACCTGCAGAAGGAGAAGTAGAGTGGGATTTTGAGGAAGAATTTCTAGAAGGATATCATGAAGAAACGGAAGCAGAATTTCATGAGCATATTGAGGTACCTACAACTGCTCCTGCAGGAGAATATCATATCACTTTTACAGTTGAAGATGAGGATGGTAACACCATTGAATTTGAATCACATATAGATATAACTGCTTAACAATAATCAAAACCTCACAACACACCTTTGTGCTGTGAGGTTTTAAATTTAATTTTATGAAATCTACATTTAAAAACTTTTACTTTTTAGTTATTATATTTTTAGCAGCAGCTTGTTCTAGTGATGATAGTACTGAAATAGATGAAGAGGTACCTACCATTAGCGTTAATTATACCGCTGGTTTTCCGCAAGGTTGTGCTTTCTTAACAAAAGGCGAAACCTATAATTTTAGGGCTATGGTTACGGACAATAGCGAATTGGCTGCTTACAGCATTGATATACATCATAATTTTGACCATCACACACATGATGACCAAGTAACGGAATGCGATTTAGGAGACATTAAACAATCTGTAAATCCATTAATTTTCATTGAAAATTATACTATTGAAGGATCTCTTACCAGCTATGAAATTAATATACCGGTAACCATACCAAATGATATAGATACCGGCGATTACCACTGTGCATACTCGGTAACAGATGCAACTGGTTGGCAGAGTAGAACTTCAATAGATATAAAAATTGTGGAGTAATTCTTTTCTAAAAGAATAGTCATAGTAGTGATGCTGTTGTACTTCTGATATTCTATTGGCCAACATCTTTAAATTATAATGCGGTCATAAGTTATATTGTAAATTATTAGTATTTTTTGCTTTTAGTATCAAGTAGTATTTTCAATTTGTAATCACTACTTTAGTTTTGATAAACCCGGCTGCATTTATCAACTTATAATTTAAGATTACATCAATGACTAAATATTCCCTTTACATTCTAACATCAATAGTGCTTTTCACAACCTCATGTAAGACCGATAAAAAAAAAGATTTTGAGATTTTACGTTCTAAAGAAATAGCAGCTCAAAACAAGGTTCACAATGAGTTATTGGATATTGAAAAAGAGCAGGGTTGGAGCTTACTTTTTGATGGCGAGTCATTAAAAGGCTGGCATCTTTTCAATAAACCAGATTCCACACAATTCTCTGCATGGGAAGTAAAAGATGGAATGATATTTTGCAATGCTACGGATGAAAGTAAAGTGTTTGGAGATTTAGTTACCGATAAAGCTTATAAAAACTATGAGCTGCAATTCGATTGGCAAATGGCTCTCAGAGGTAACGGAGGTGCTTTTATCAACGTCCAGGAAACACCAGAATATAAGGCTACTTACAACACTGGTATAGAATACCAATTATTGGAACCAGAACATATGGATACAGCAACTCCTTTAAAAAGACCTGGTACCATATGGGGCTTGACCCCACAGTTAAATACCGTTGAAGCTAACCCGGTAGGGCAATGGAATACCACCCGTATTATCCAGAAAGACGGTAAAATTCAATTTTACCTTAATGGTATACTCACTGCCGAGGAAGAAATAAACTCCCCCACATGGAGAAACAAGGTCGCCAGCTCCAAATTTAAAGACGCACCTGGTTTCGGTAAAGCAACACATGGTAAAATTGCATTTCAAAATTGGTATTTTGAGTCTTGGTTTAGAAATGTAAAAATTAGGGAGTTGTAAACAATACCTTAACCATAATTTAGAAATTAAACTTCATATTTTAAGACCAATACTATTAGCCGACCCACCACCATACAAGAAGTTTTAATTCAATTAGATGCCATTATAGAAAATGCCATCTCCAGTAACGACCGTATTGGTTATTTTGCCTTTTTATACAGACGGGTTACCGCTGAAATTCTGAATGAAGTACAATTAGGCAATTTCGAAGATAATGCTAGAATGGAAACTTTTGATGTTGCCTTTGCCAACTACTACATTGATGCATACAATGGTTATACCGCAAACCAACCAATTAGTAAATCATGGCAATTTGCATTTGATACCAAAAACGACCTGTTAACCATTCTACAGCATATCATGTTAGGCATCAACACCCACATTAATCTTGATCTGGGTTTAGCAGCTAGCGTTGTAATGCAAGGCAAAGAAATAAGTGATATAGAAAATGATTTTAATACTGTAAATACCATTCTTGGTAATATCGTCAATGAAATGCAAGACCGCCTTAGTCGTGTATCTCCATTACTATTTCTTTTAGATTTCGCAGGAAAAAATACCGATGAACAAATTATCAACTTTAGTTTGGCTAAAGCTCGTGAACTTTCATGGATAAATGCAAATCTACTTTGGGGATTAGGAGATGGTCACCAAGATGCCGCCATTCGTCAAATGGACAACACCGTGTTAAAACTTGGCGAATTTATAAAAGCACCAAAATCAAAAATAGTTACTTACGCACTAAGGCTTTTAGGCAAGTTTGAAGAAAAGAACGTAGGCCTGGTAATTTCTAGATTACGAGAGGATTAGTTTAGTTGCAAATGAATATCTAAAACCCATTTTTTCTTTAACATTTTGAGTTCTATTTTCTCAAAAATGACAATTCTTTAATGCCCGATTGTGAAAAATTCTTCTTACAATTATCATTTTTGTAATTGTACGTTAAAACGATATTAAATAGTCTTAAAAGACCATCTTATTTCGCTAAATTCAAGCATATAAAATAAATGGATTTCGGTCTTATATCTAAAAGATATCTCCCTTAGAATTTTGCTAAGATTACACCTTCCAATCTATTGTTTTATAGTGACTTATATTTTAACATTATCTCAAACCAATCCAACTATGAAGACTATTATGAAGTCCTTTCTACTGCTGTTATGCATTAGTAGTTTAGGCGTCTCTTTGCGTGCGCAAGAAAAAAGTAAAAACCCATTTAGCGGGTTAGAATTCAGGAATATCGGACCTGCTATGACCTCTGGTCGTATTGCTGATATTGCCATTCATCCGGATAACGAAAACATCTGGTATGTTGCCGTAGGTTCTGGCGGTATGTGGAAAACAATGAACTCCGGTACTACTTGGAAACCCATTTTTGAAAAACAAGATGTATACTCCATGGGTTGTGTAACCATAGACCCAAGTAACCCACACACTATTTGGGTAGGTACGGGTGAAAATGTAGGTGGTCGCCATGCCGGCTTTGGTGATGGTATCTATGTGAGCCATGACGATGGTAAGACTTGGAAAAATATGGGTCTGAAAAATTCAGAACATCTTTCAAAAATTATTGTTCACCCAACAGATTCCAATACCCTTTGGGTAGCTTCTCAAGGTCCTTTATGGAGCAAAGGTGGCGAACGTGGTGTATATAAAACTACTGACGGTGGTAAAACTTGGAAACGTACTCTTGGCGATGCCGAATGGGTAGGTGCTACAGATATGTTGATCGATCCAACCAACCCAGATGTTTTATATGCCGCTACATGGCAAAGACACCGTACGGTTGCTGGTTATTTAGGTGGTGGCCCGGGTTCTGGATTACATAAAAGTACAGATGGTGGGGAAACCTGGAAACCGCTTAAAAACGGTATTCCTAAATCCAACCTTGGTAAAACAGGTTTAGCAATGTCGCCTTTTAATTCTGAAGTTATTTATGCAGCGCTTGAACTTGATAGAACTAAAGGTGGATTTTATATGTCTACCAATGGAGGTGAATCTTGGGTTAAACAATCAGAGGCAGTTTCTGGAGGTACCGGTCCACATTACTATCAAGAAATTATAGCCTCGCCTCATGAAGAAGGTACCGTTTATTTTATGAACAATAGCGCTTTAGTTACTACGGATCATGGTAAAACATTTTCTCAAATGAGCAGGTCCAACCAACATAGTGATAGCCACGCATTGGTTTTTAAAAAATCTGACCCAAATTATTTGCTTATTGGTACAGACGGTGGTCTTTATGAAAGTTTTGATAATACTGAAAGCTGGAAATATGTAAGAAACTTACCTATTACCCAGTACTTTAAGATAGCAGTTGATGATGCCAAGCCTTTTTACAATGTATATGGTGGTACTCAAGATAATGGCTCTCATGGCGGACCATCAAGAACTAGAAGTTCAGACGGTATTGCCAGTGCTGATTGGTGGAAAACTTTAGGTGCAGATGGCGCCCAAACTGCTACGGAACCTGGTAATCCTGATATTACATATGGTGAGTTTCAACAAGGGGCTTTATGGCGAATTGATAGTAAAACATTAGAAAGTGTTTTTATTCAACCTCAAGCTAGGGAAGGTGACTCTTTTGAACGCTTCAATTGGGATGCTCCAATTCTTGTGAGCCCTCATAACCCAACACGTTTATACTTTGCATCGCAACGTGTTTGGAAATCAGAAAATAGAGGAGATGCATGGAATCCTATTTCCGGAGACCTTACACTTGATCAAGAAAGAATGACGTTTCCTTATTACGGAACATCGCAAAGCTGGGACAATGCCTGGGATATTAAGGCAATGTCTAACTACAACACCATAACCTCATTGGCCGAATCTCCAAAACAAGAAGGATTGATTTATGCTGGTACTGATGACGGATTAATTCAGGTTACAGAAGATGGTGGTACTACGTGGAGAAAATTTAGCCTAAACACTATTAAAGGTGTTCCAGATACGCCATTTGTAAATGATGTTAGAGCAGATCTTTTTGATGCTAATGTAGTATATGCAGCATTAGACAATCATAAATACGGAGATTACAAACCGTACATTCTTAAAAGTACTGATAAGGGAAAATCTTGGACTTTAATCAATGGAAATTTACCGAACAAATTATTGATCTGGAGATTGGTACAAGACCATGTAAAAAAAGATTTACTATTTGCCGCAACAGAATTTGGAGTATACGTAACTCTTAAC
>NZ_JBDVOT010000159.1:0-3840 GCF_039968975.1 Maribacter sp.
CTTCCGTATAAAAGTTCCATGTAGGAGTAAAACCACTACTATTATCTTGATTATCTATCGCAAGAATTCTCCAATAAAAAGTCTTACCCTTTTCCAAGGGAACAATAATTTCATTTACAGATCTTAATTCTTCTACGACAACATTATTAAACTGCTCATCTTCTGCTATTTGAATCTTATAAGAAATAGAGTCACCATCTGAATCAGTAGAAGCCGTCCAGCTAAATTCAAGTTCATTCTCAATGCAAAAAAGTTCATTACTCGGATAAATTAGAGTAGGAATTGACGGAGCTACATTTATTATTTCCTTGGCTTTCTCTTTTGGCGGAGTCATTTCTTCATCAAGTTCCTTATTTCCTCCACAACTCAAGATTAATATGACTATAAAAAAAATAATAGAATTTTTAAATTTCAATTTCATCTTTTTATTAGTTTATAGGTTCTATTATTGTCTCCATTGATTTTAATCATATAAATACCATTAGGAAATTTTTCAATGTTCATAGACACTTTATTATTGTTAACGTAATTTTTTACCGTCTCAAGATACCTTCCAGTCATATCAAAAAGTTCTAAAAATACAGTAGTATTATTTTCTTTTATTTGAATCTCGACTGTAGCATCTACAGGATTAACGAAAGAATCGTGAATAATTTCATTTGGTATTGTCAATGTTATTTTTCCTTCGCAATCATATTTTGAGAATATTTCAATCACGTCTCCATTTAAAACATTAAAAGAAAATGATTGGCTTTGAAACTCACCGATTCTATCGTTATTTATCTTTACTAGATATGGAAAAGTTCCTTTTTCCATTGTAACTAATATTTTCTTATCAGAAGGGTTATTTTCTATAACTGTTTTTCCTGAAAGCTGTTGGGATTCTTGTATTTGAAATTCAAAACACCTGGTATTTTGCAAGTCTTTTTTGCTAATACACAAACCATAAATTCCAGGTTCAAGGTCATCAATAATCAAATCTTTATTAAAAAAATATTCCATATTGTTCAAGGTCGCAGTATATTCGAATTCATAGGCTGCTTCTATAATTATTTGCCCATTATTTTGATCTGGACACGACTCTTGGATACTTGTTATCTTATAAAAATCCGACGATATAATCATACATCCAGTTTCATTAACCGGAGCGCCAACTGGTGTACCTAAACAAGTATCAAGATAATCCAATATTCCATCTTGATCAATGTCTGTATCACACAGAGTACTTTTACCATTATCAAATATATTCCATCCGTAATTATCTATAAGAATCTCCTTAGAAGCAATTGCTGTACAATATTTGCTGTTACCGGCATCAAAATTTACGTTTTGCATTAAAGAAGGTAATTTGCTCCAGCCGTTTAATAAACTATCATAGTTTTCGATAGACAGAGAACTTTCAGTAAACATCATATCCATATCTGATACTTGACTAATATTCCATGAACCCAAATCTTGATTAAATGAAGTTGCAAGATTAAACATCCCTTTCATATTCTCAACGCTACTAACATCCCAATCTGCAATATTTTGATTGAAGGAATTTGCAGAATAAAACATGTTTTCCATACTAATTACGGTCCTTACATTCCATTTATTAATATCTTTATTAAAAGCTGAATTGGCAAACATATTATTCATATCTGTGACATTACCTACATTCCAATCCTTTAATTCTTGATTAAATAACAAAGCACCTGCGAACATACTGTGCATACTGACCACATTGTCTACTTGCCAACTTCCAGTATAAGAGTTATAAGAACTTGCCCCTTTGAACATTGATGACATATTCTTGACTTTAGAAACATCCCAACTATTTATATTCCTATTAAAGGATGATGCATTTTGAAACATTGATTGCATACTTGTAACTTTTCCAACATCCCACACGTCAATGTTTCCATTAAAGGATATTGCTCCTTTAAACATTGCTGTCATTTCTTCAACATTGCACGTATTCCAATTTTCAATCAATGAATTAAAATTTATAGCTCCCTCAAACATTTGTGACAGGTTTTTCACTTTATTCAAATTCCAAAAAGCCATGTACACGGTTCCTACTAATGTGGTACAATTAGTAAACATATTTTCTAATGTCGATAGCTGATTAAAATTAGGAACATCTGTAGCTAAAATCTCTAAATTGGAACAACCGTAAAAAGCCCCTTTCATCGAAGCCCACTCTGTATCACCCCAATTATCAATAGATATAATTTTTCCTCTATCACCTGAATTGTTAAAATATATTCCAGGAAAATCTCCCCAAATAGAAACTTGAAAAGTACCTTCACTAGTGTATGTATGCGTAATGTCACCTGTTACGTTATTATCTATTGAACCGTCTCCCCATTCAATTGTATAATTATATATTTCATCAGGATATGTAGGTATTGTTATCTGATTGTTTTCTGAATATCCAAAATTGGATGTATTCCACGTAGTTTCAAAATTACTAGCAGTACAATCAAATTCATCGTCTTTAAACTGCCACCCATGTACATCTATCAAATTTTGTCTAGCTTGTTGAGATGCACAGTAAAAATGACCTCGAACGTCCATTATCACAGAAGTATTTGGTGATTGATTATTCCATCCAATTAAAGTATCGTCATAATTACTCATTGAAAGCGCAGTGCCAGAAAGAAAATTATCCATTCTAGAAATATTACCAATATCCCAATCTGCTAAAGTTTGATTAAAAGAAGGTGCAGCCCACAATAAACCCTTTATCGAAGTTAAATTAGAGGTATTCCATTTCCCTATTGGTTGATTAAAAGCTTTTGCCCCAAAAAACATATAATCAATATAAACAACTTTCGATATGTCCCAATTTGAAATATCTTGATTAAAGTTTCCTGTGTTATAAAAGGCATGAGACATATTAGTTACATTACTAACATCCCAGTTACCAATATCCTGATTAAAAGATTTTGCTCCTGAAAAAATAGCTCTGATTGATTCCGCAGAAGCAAGATTCCAATTACTAATATTTTGATTAAACGAATCGGCATTTGAAAACATTGATATCATTTCAACAACGTTCCCAACATCCCAATCTCCTATGTCTTGATTAAATGAAAGTGCACTCGTAAATATCCCGGTCATTTTCTTGGCATTACTAACGTCCCAATTATTCATCGATGGGTTACCAATTAATGATTCACAGCTTGCAAAAGCATAGCTATAATCCGTTACTAATTCCAAATTCGGAATATCCGTAGCCTTTATATCTAGGTTACGACATTTTGAGAATGACTGCTCCATAGAGGTCCATAAATTATCGCCCCATTGCTCAATAGATAACAATTTTGGGAAATCCCAACTTCCATTAAAGTAAATTCTTGGAAATTCTCCTGAAATAGTTACTTCATAAATTCCAGGAGATTCATAAGTATGAATTTTTGTGCCATGCACATTATAATCTGTTGTTCCATCTCCCCAATCTACCTTATAGTCGTAATACTCATCAGGATGAGCGGGAATTCTAATTTGATTATTTTCAGTAGCTCCTTGAATATCTGTCTGCCATATTGTTATAAAAGGCTCTTGAGTACAGTTTTCATTTCCATCTATAAAACTCCAATTATTATCATCTATCAATTTTTGTCTCTGTAACGTACTTAAACAATATTGGCTTTTACCACCATTAAAAAGTATACCGGACGGAAGTGAAGGTAGATTGCTCCAGCCAATGAGTATTTTATCATAATTTTCAGTAGACAAAGAAATACCTTTAAAAATTTCTCGCATACTATCAATGTTACTAATGTTCCAATTTGAAATATCTTGCTCGAATGCCACTGCAAACGAAAAAATGTTATCCATATCAAAAACTTG
>NZ_JBDVOT010000160.1:0-14926 GCF_039968975.1 Maribacter sp.
ACGGCATTTTTAGGTCTTCATGAAATAGGAAAACCTAACAAAGGAGAAACCTTAGTGGTTTCTGGTGCTGCCGGTGCCGTTGGTAGCGTAGTAGGACAAATTGGTAAAATTCTAGGATTGAATGTTATCGGTATTGCCGGATCAGATGAAAAAATAGATATGTTGAAAACTGAATTCGGTTTTGATCATAGCATCAATTATAAAACTACCAAGGATATGAAATCTGCTATTGAAGCAGCGGCTCCTAATGGAGTGGATATCTACTTTGATAATGTAGGTGGACCAATATCTGATGCCGTGTTATATAACATCAATCAATTTGCCCGTATTATTATCTGTGGTGCTATTTCTGTATATAATAAGACAGAAACTCCTATGGCAGTCGCTGTTCAACCTTTCTTGGTTAAAAATAGTGCTTTAATGCAAGGGTTCATTGTTTCTAATTACGCAGAAAAATTTCCTGTAGCTATGAAACAATTGGCAACTTGGCTGGGTGAAGGTAAATTAAAGTATAAAGAAACTGTAGTTGAAGGTTTTGACAATACACCACAGGCATTCTTAGATATGATGGATGGTAAAAATAAAGGTAAAATGATAGTGAAAGTTTAGAGCATAAATATGTTGTAAATCAATAACTTAAAATAAAAAGAAATGAAAATATTATTTGTATTAACGTCTCATGATGAATTAGGAGACACAGGAAAAAAAACAGGATTTTGGATTGAAGAATTTGCGGCTCCGTATTATGCTTTATTAGATAAAGGTGCTGAAATTACTGTTGCAACACCAAAAGGAGGGCAAGCACCTACTGACCCAAGTAGTGATTCTGAAGACGCACAAACAAAAGATACAAAGCGTTATAAGGAAGACAAAGATGCTCAAAACGTAATCAACAACACTAAAAAATTAGCAGATGTAAATGCCGCTGATTTTGATGCAGTTTTCTACCCAGGTGGTCACGGACCGTTATGGGATTTAGCTAATGATGCTACTTCAATTAAATTGATAGAAACATTTAATGAACAAGAAAAACCAGTTGCATTTGTTTGTCACGCTCCAGCAGCATTAAAAGGTGTTAAAGGAACTGATGGTCAACCATTAGTGAAAGGTAAGAAAGTAACCGGATTCACCAATAGTGAAGAAGCAGCTGTACAATTAACTGAGGTGGTTCCTTTCTTGGTTGAAGACATGCTACAAGAAAATGGCGGAATCTACTCTAAGAAAGAAGATTGGGCTGCATACGCTTTACAGGATGGAAATCTTATTACGGGTCAAAACCCGGCTTCATCTGAAGCTGTAGCAGAGAAATTATTAGCTGCTTTAAAGTAAAAGCATCTTATAAATAAATTAAGAAGCCCGTGAACTATTGTTTACGGGCTTTTTATGTGTCAAATATCTTATTTATTGACGTTAACTCTCCTCTAACAATGCATTTACATCGGTTATTAATTGTGCAATAGATGCTCTGTTTAATCCGTTGTAGATTCCTCTAATATGTTTGTTCTTATCAATCAATAAGAAGTTTTCTGTGTGTAGAAAGTCATTAATATCCTTTGGAATTCCTAAGTCGTTTTCTACAAAATATTCGTTTCTGCCCAGGTTATAAATCTCAGTTTTATCTCCAGTTACTAAGTGCCATTTTGAGTTTATTACTCCGTTCTTTTCAGCATAGGTTTTAAGAACCGAAACAGAATCAATGGACGGAGTTACGGAATGAGAAAGAATAGCTACTTCAGGGTTATCTAAAAATGCATCTTGTACTTTGGTCATATTATTGGTCATCTTCAAACAAATACCAGGACAGGTAGTAAAAAAGAAATCAGTAATATATATTTTATTATCAAATGATTTTTGGGTCAGCGTATCTCCTAGTTGATCAACAAGTTTAAAATCTGGAATTTTATGAAATTGCTTTTCCTCCTCAGTATTTGGTGTCAACCAATGTGGTGTAAAAGATTCATCGCTATAATAGGGTAAGTGCTCTACCCTACTGGTTTCGGTTACCTGTATATTCTCTTTTTTTATTGTCTGTTTGCAACCCGTAAAAACCAAAATGGCAACTATATAAAATAGAGTCTTTCTCATAATAATTCATTTTCTGATCTAACCACAGCTTCATCTTCTAATTGGTAACAAGAATTTGCTCTTCTTAATCCAAATATGCGTCCGTTTTTAGCTTCGTAATTTACATACAAGGTGCCATTTTGAAGCCAAGCTTTTTGTAAACCCTCTTCCCTACCGTTGACCAATTGTCTTTCTTTTGCCAATTGACCGTTTGTATACCATTTTTTCTCAATGCCATTCATGTTACCATTAACATAATTAGCCTCTTGTGCAAGTTGTCCGTTTTCCCACCAGGTTTTATAAGATCCTTCTAAACGATTGTCTTTGTAGTGATATTCTACCCGCAATGCACCGGTTGTAGAAAACCGTTGCGCAACACCTTGTCTTTTGCCATCAATGAAACCCACCTTTTCAGCCAATTGCCCATTCTCGTGTAAGGTTAATGCATAACCGTCATAAGGTGAGTTTTTATAATACCAAGTACCTTCTAATTGGTTGAGTTCTAACTCTTCCTTAAATTTTGTAACATCTTCTACAACAATAACTTCTTCTTTGTTATTAAAGGATTCAGTCGTGTTTTTACAACTGTTCATAGTAAGAAATGTAAAACAAACTATAGAAAAGATACCTGTTGTTTTCATGATTTTAAAATCCTTGGTAAGGTCCTGCAAATGCTAAGTAGGAACCAGTTGTTGAATAAACTTCGTTAATGATGTGATAGTGATATTCTTCTTCACCATCAGAATACTGTGTTGTTGATGTATGACCGCCAGAAGCATCTAAGTCTGTAGGATAATCTCCGGTAGCACTACATTTTCGTCCATATAGAAATACACCATCTAAAAGAATACCTACTAAATTGTCATCATCATCTGAAAAAGCTTTTGGTTCTAGGTGATAATGATAAACTCCAGGGCCAATATGCGCTCCTGTCCAATCTAAACTAGCTGCTGCAGCATCTAATGCTCCTCCACCTTCTTGATCATTAAAAATAGACGATCCACTAACGGCTATACCTATCGTGTCAAAATCTGTAGCCACGGTATTACCGGATAAATCAGGGGTAGCATCAACTCTAATAGTAACGGCATTGTTATTACTAGACATAATACTGGGTGTTCTGTCTACATCTGGTTCATCTCTATATAAAGAATTACCTTCTCCCCAATACACTGTCTCATGATTTGGTAAACCTGTAGTTTCAATAACAACTTCAGAACCATCTAAATAAATGGTAACAGCATCTGTATTAAAAGCAGCATACGCAGCATGAAGTTCTGTAGCAATTTCATCATCATCAGAATCGGTACTAGAATCATCTGAAGCTATATCTTCTAGTACACCATCATCAACACTATCGCTACTACAAGCAATTAAGGTGATAAAGGATAATGCCAAAACGATGGATATAGAGGGAACTCTTTTAAATATTTTTTTTCTCATAACAAGTAAGTTTAAATTTTATTTGTCGATTTTATTTGGTACAATACTAGTAATTAGTTGTTTGCAATATTTATAAAATCAGCGAATGACCATATTGTTTAAGTGAATCAATCATATAAATAAGATTAATCATCTTGAAAAGTAGACTTCGTTTTTAATTCAAGCATTTTTTTAATCAAATATCCTAACCCCATAAATGCCAATAGAAAGATTATAATCAATGAAGGTGAGATATTTGCATTCTGTTGCGCCGTTTCAACGAACTTATTGTCTTTGACCAAGAGTGCAATAGTATGGTCATTAGCTTGGTTTAAATTGAAATGATCTTTTACAAAACCTTCTTTAAAAACCATTAATACACTTTGGTTTCTACTGATATCGGTAAACACCTTATTAGAAATTACTGCAGACTCAATTGAGGCTGGTATATCTTTTATTTCAAAAATGACTTTTGTCTCATGTCCAAGTTTTACAATACCCTTACCCAAAGTTATTTGTTCACCGTTATTAAAGGAAATAAGTAAATTATTCTTGATATGTGCTAATACCATTTCTTGAAATTCTTCGGGTGTTTTATAAGGTGTATCGGCAAAATGAGTTCTAACTTCTTGTTGAAAAGCTGTTAGCGATGCGTTTATTTGTAAGACCCAAGTACTATTCTTCTGTTCTGCTAGAACTATAGTAGAAGCATCAGGGCTATGAGCAAAGCTTATAGCTGATGAACACACTATAACTATTAATAAGATATATTTTTTCATACCACTATTTTTATTCGGCGTAAGCACCGTGTAATCCATTAATGAAATTATTATTTCCTGCTTCGTCTACATGGTAATGATAACCGCGAGTGTCATCCGTGTGACCGCGTAAATCATCTAATCCTGTAGGCGCATTACCATCGGCATCCGTATATTCATAAATACCATAACCATCCATGGCGTATCCTATTAAAGCGGCATGACCGTCTTCTTGCGTAATAGTAGTACTAAAGCCCGTAGCTGCATGATAATGGTATCCTTGATGTACATTGATATGTCCGCCGGCATCATCAAAAGGAGCAAGTGTATAAGCGCCTAGAATATTATCTGTAGGTGCCGGAGCAGAAAATTCTATTCCGTTTAAAGCAACCCCACGTGTAGATGGTAAAGTGCTAACAGTACCTGGACCGCCACCTTGACCGGCAGTTGAAAAGTACACATCTGTAGATTGCGCAACGGGAGTAACAGGAATAGTAAATGTTTGTGAAAGGTTGGTAATATAAGACGGAAGACATTCTACACAGAAGTTTTCATATCCTTCACCAACATCTGGATTTGCAGCGTTAATGCAGTCATCTTCAGTATCTGTAATATAGATATCGCCATTTGCATCGTACATTAACCAATTAGAGTCATTATAAAATTCAGCCATATTTTCTACGAAAGCGCCGTCTACATCATAAACTTCCCCGCCTTCTAACCAAATACCGCCGGCTGTAGCATCATCAGAAATATTGCCAGGGCACCACGGACCCATATTGTGATCAGAAGGCAGACTATTGGTTACTATTTCATAACAATCTGTAGAAGTACCATCTGAAAGTGTACAGGGTACTGTGGTTATAGTAACCGTACCGTCACTAGTTAAAAAATACGAAGCGTCAACATTTATGGCAAAATCATCGGTAGACGTTTCTGTATCGTCATTTTCATCTATTGTTATATCTTCGTCTAGTGATGAATCATCACTACTACAACTACCAAAATTTAATGCTAAGAACGTAAAAGAAGCGAAAGCCAGAATTGAATATTTATTTTGTTGTATCATGATATTATTTTTAGATTAATAATTAAATATGATTAAGGTCTGTGTAATTCTTGATTTAATTTTGTTGCAATATTTTCCGTTTTATGCCTTAAGTTTTTAGCTATGACCAATTGATTTTTAGTTTGTATGAGCCGGTCTATAACCCCGTTTTGATATTCCCTGTTCTCCAATAAATCTGGGTAGTTAGATTGAATGCCGTAATTTTTAACACGCTGATAGCTGTAACTGTTTTTAGGTAAAATTTCTAATAATGAAATATGTTTTTCTATTAATGGCTTTAGCCTTTCTGTTATTATATTTTCTATTTTACTTTGCTGGTTATTGAAGCTATCTAATTCATTTGGGTATGCAGCAATCAATTCTTTAAGGCTATCACTTTCAATAAACTCAAACTTACTGGTGGCATTTATTGAATTAATAGCTTCATTTCTTACTATAGTTTTGTCATAGTTTAAATTAACTATCAAAGACTTTGCTTTCTGTGTAAGTTCACTGGGTTGATTCCCTAAATAGTTAATTGTATTCTGTAGCATTTGAATACTCTTTGTATAGTCTACAATTGCACTATCTAAGACAACCAAATTTGTGTCTAACTCTTGACTTAAACTTTTGTAAATCTTTACTTCTACTATTCTATTTTTTCTAATTTCATTTAGGTCGTTAATTTTCCAAGCAATTAAGAGACCTAGTACTATGAGCACAATTTCCCCAAGTGCGTAAATGAAATATGTTTTAAATTTTTCTAAGCGTAAAAGTTTATTTCTAACTTTTCTGAACAATACCATTGTTAGCAATTTTATTACAACCCCAATTAACACCGATAGTTAAAAAAAGCTTCACGATTTCTCATGAAGCTTTGGGCTAAATTCAACAAATGTTATCTGTTTAAGTAACTATTAACTGCTGCTGTTCTACTAGTAGCATGGGTATTAAGTTCGTTTATCGCATTTTGAAAATCTGCACTAGAGTTCAAGAATGTATATCCCTCATTTTCAGAGGTGGCATAAGGTTCAACTAAAGTTGAGTAAGTAGTATATAAAGCTTGAATTGTAGTTTCATTAAATGGACCTTCTATAACTTCTTGAACATAAGTGTCATATTTTGATTGATATACTTCATCATTATAGATGTATGACAACAAAGGCCATTCTGATGCATTTACATCAGAAAAATCTAACGCTACCGCACCTTGTTGTTTTCCATCTTGTAAAGCTTCATTGTTATCCCAAGGAATCCAATTTAGTTTATCAGTATCTGGGTTATTATACAAGTAATAGTTGTGAGACATTCTCCCGTAGGTATCCCAATTTTGAATGACCGTATTGGTGGCCAAATATTTTAAATACACATCTGTGTCAAGCACTGCGTCTAAATTTGATCTCCAGGTTGCGGCATCTGTAGTTCTAGATGCTTCATTAATAATATTTAAAAGACTTTCAACATCTGAAAAATCTGCTTCATCTTCATTTGTCTTTTTTACATACTCATCTTCATCATAAGTACCTGCAGCAAAAGTTGCAGCATCACCATCTGGTTTATATAAGTTACCATCGTTATCAGAAAATTGTTCATCTATTACAGTATCGTCAACTTCTTCAACCAGTGTGTAAAGTCCAAAATATATAGGACCATCACCATGATCTATGTAAAGCGTATAAAAAGCTGTATTAGAAACTGCTAACCCGGCGTTGCGGAATACATCTGCAGCAACTTTTTCACGAAGCATAGATTTATCATCGTAATTATTTTTAAGGCTTAATTTTTTAAAACCATAAAAACGTTGATTATCTATTTGTGGATAGTCATCTTCAAACTCATCAAAATCAAGTTTAAGTGAAAGTTTTAGATTCCCAGATTGCCAAGTAGATTGTAAGCTAGAATTTCCTTTAAAACGAACTCCTACCCTATACCATTCTGTACCTTCATAAAAAACTTCAACTGGCACAAAAATTGGATTTTCGTCAGTTGATGTAGCTGCGCCAGGTAATGATTGTCCAGAACTTCCAAAAGAACCGTAAAGTTCTGTCATGTTTTCAAGCATACTTTCCCAACGAGCTTCGGTAATAACAATATCAAGGCGTTTTACAACATTATCTTCGAATACCTCTTCAAAATCTGGATCGGCATCTTTACTATGTGTAGCCGTAGTCCAATCTGTCGCTTCAAAATCACTATCGTCAATCGTAGTACTTACTTCTTCTTCCTCTTCTGCAATTTCATCATCTACATCAGTATCTACAATACTATCATCATCACTGCAAGCAATGAAAGAAGTGATAAATAAGAACAATAGTATTTTTTGAACCGGTAAAACAACCTTAATATTTTTAATACTCATCTGTGCTATTTTTTAATGATTAGTGACACTTAGTTTCTTGGTCTCCCTTTTGGTTTAGGTGCATTATCAAATTCTTCTTCAGAAATGTAACCATCCTCATTGGTGTCAATTTCAGTGAAATTATCTTTTAAAGGCCCTTTCACTTCTTCTTTAGAAAGCAAACCATCTTCGTCGGCATCCATTTCCTTAATTAATTTTTCATAAGTAGGTCTTTCTCTTTTTTCCCCTTTAGACTGTGCGTTTACAGCTACGGTTCCAAAAGCGACCAACATAGCAAATAATAATCCTGTTTTTAAAGTAATACGTTTCATATGTTTTATTTTTAATGATTAATAATTCCATTACAAAGATGTAAGAAACTTGAATGCCATATGAGCGTATTAAGTGTTTGCCGTTTAGTTTTAAGTGAATGCTATATTTTGAATGGTGAATGCTTATTTATCACCGGTTTAAAGCGCTATTTACTAGATATGTTTGAGTTTTTATTCCTTTTATTTGCATCATGAACAGACATAAGAACTTTTTATTTCATGTAGCCCTTTGGCTTTTAATTTGGGCAACCGCTTGGATATTTAGTGGTAGTGATTTTCAATTTGTAACTGAAAATGTTATGGCATTGATCTGCCAAATAGTAGTTATTGCTATACTTATATACTTTACCATTCCACAATTATTATTAAAGAAGAAATATGTATCTTTTACTTTGGTTTCGATAGCTACCGTTGTGGTTGTAACACTAGTTTTAACTAATGTTGTACCAGATACCGTACTAGGTCTAGATACACAAATGACTCCCGGTCCAAGACCTGGTCGAGGTCCTAGATTTGAAGACGGAATACGTATAGCCGCCAACCGTAGACCACCTTCAAAATTTTTCATTAACCTTCTTTTAATAGCTATCGCTTCTGCAATTGCCACTTTGATAGAGTTATTTTTATTTGCTCAGAGAAAAGAAGAAGAAATAATTTTAAATAGAAACGAAGCTTTACAGACCGAATTAAAACTGTTGAAATCACAGATCAATCCACATTTTCTTTTCAATGCTTTGAACAATATATATGCATTATCTGCCATAGATTCTGGAAGAACACAAAAGAGTATTAGTTACTTGTCAGACATGCTTAGGTATGTATTGTATGAGTGTGAGCAAGAGATAGTGCCACTCTATAAAGAGATAGATTACATTGAAAATTATATTAAGCTGTTTTGTTTAAAAAGTAGTAAAACATACCCTATAACTACATCTTTTTCAATTGAAGACCAAAATGTAGAAATAGTACCTATGTTATTGATTCCTTTTTTGGAAAATGCCTTAAAGCACAGTAATATTGAAAAGATAACAGGCACTTTTATTAACTTGAAGATTACGGCTTCTTCAAATCATATAGATTTTGAAATTGAGAATAGTAAGCCAGAGGTTCAAATAGCCAAAGATGATGTTGGTGGTATTGGTATAGAGAATGTTAAAAAACGTTTGGCAATCTTGTATCCTAACCGACATAATTTAACAATAAATGAAACCACTAAAGCATTTAAAGTAAACCTAAAACTACAGTTGCATGACTAGCATAAATTGTATAGTAGTAGATGATGAAGAACTTGCTCGTTCCCTGCTGGTATCCTATATATCAAAATTAGATTTTCTACATCTAGTTGGTGAAGCGGAGAACCCGTTAGAGGCATTGCAACTTATGAAAGAGCATTCTGTAGACCTTTTGTTTTTAGACATTCAAATGCCAGAGATAAAGGGTACTGATTTTGCAAAAATGGTAAACGCAAATACCAAAATAATATTCACAACTGCCTACTCACAATATGCCCTAGAAGGTTATGAGTTAAATGCCGTAGACTACCTTTTAAAGCCAATTACTTTTGAACGCTTTGTGACTGCAGTAAATAAGGTGAAAACTAATAATACAGTAGAAAAGTCTAATTCTTTTACTATTAAATCTGGTTACGATTTACATAAAGTAAAGTTTGAAGATATACAATATATAGTTAGTGATAGTGAGTACGTTACATTTCATTTAGTTGATAAAAAAATAGTTAGTAACCAACGCTTAAAAACTTTAGAGCAAGAGTTGCCTAGCTCGTTGTTTATGAGAGTTCATAGATCTTATATCATAAATAAAAACAGTGTTACAGGGTTGAAAGGAAGAGATCTTTTGCTTTCAGATGTCATAATACCGGTGAGTGATTCTTATTATGATTTGGTAAAAGACGAGTTGTTTTGAGCACTAATTTTATCTCCAAAAACAATATTTTATTTAAGTTTTATATAAGTAACTAATTTTTAAGCATCTACAATTTTTCAATTGAGATTGTGAATATCTATTGCTTTTTTAGGTGTTGCAAACTATGACTAAGAAGTATATTTAGCACCCCAAAAAAAATGGAAAATATGAGTGCAACGTGGTACGAGTGTAAAATAAAATACAGAAAATTAGACGAAGCTTCAGGAATGTTGAAGGTAAAGACAGAACCTTTTTTGGTAGATGCTATATCTTATACAGAAGCAGAAAGTAGAATTACCGAAGAAATGTCTGCTTACTTAAGTGATACCGAAGAAATCAAAATTACCAATATTAAGGTGGCAAATTTTGCTGAAATTCATCCGTTCGAGAATTCAGACCGTTGGTTTAAATCAAAAGTTTCTTTAATTGCCTTTGATGAAGAAAGTGGTAAAGAACGTAAAACCAACATGTATTTGCTAATACAGGCAAACGATGTAAAAGAAGCCTATGACAATACCATTAGTGTCATGAAAGATACTATGGGCGAATACTCGGTACCATCTATTTCAGAATCTCCTATTATGGATGTATTCCCTTATTTCTCTGGTGAGGAAGATGATATGGAACGTGTAGAGAAATTCAATATTTTAAAAGATTCAGTACCGGTAGATAATTCTATGGATGAAAAATTAGAATTAAGTGATGTAATGTCAAGTGAAGAATAAGCACTTTTAGTTAAATAATACAAACAAAAGGGACCCAATTGGGTCCCTTTTATTTTATATACCATAAGATTACAACAATATAAATTTGTAATTATTACGAGTAAGATATAGCTACAATCTTAAATACACGTTTAACCTTACCCAAATTTAAGAAAGTAGTATCACCAACCTGTTTGGATATTAACATACGCGCAATAGGTGATAAAAATGAAATTTTACCTTTTGCTATGTTCGCTTCATCAACACCAACTATTTGAAATTGTTGAATGGTAGTAGCATTATCAATCTTTACAAGAACGGTTGCACCAAAACGAACTTCGTTCTCTGGTTGTTTACTTAAGTCTACAATTTTTGCAGTAGAAATTCGCTCGTTTAACAATTGCATTTTTGCACTGATTAAATTGTTGGCTATACGCAGTTCCTTTTCATCATTAGTTTGCAAAGATTCTTTTTCAATTGTAAGTGACTTTCTTTCGGCTAACAGATTATTATATCCTAGTGAGGTAACATAGTTTGTTACACCATTAGGTAAATCTGCCCTTGGTGGTATCATGGGTATTTCCTCTTGATCTTCTTCTTTTACAAACCCTCTGCTCATTATATATCAATTTTAATTAAAATTAATATTTCAGCTTAGGGAGCATTAATTAGATGCAAATTATAATTACCTCAATTAAGGTAATTATAGGATAACGTTCAGGTAATTTTTTAGAAATAATAATGCCTCGTACTAAACAAACTAATGTTATGTATTCAATGAGTTATTATTGATATACTCTAAAAATTGAGGTTTGTATTGTTCAGAAACGGTAATGCGTTGTTTGTTGATAATGATTTGGCTACGCTCTATTACTTCAACATATTTTAGAGATACTATAAAAGATCTATGAACGCGCATGAAATGAGATTTTGGTAGTTCTTCTTCTAAGCTCTTAAGGCTCATTAGCGTCAATATTGGTTTAGGATTATCTTTAAGCCAAATTTTAATGTAGTCTTTTAATCCTTCAAAATACATTACATCTGCAAGTTTAATGCGTAGTTGCTTGTATTCTGATTTTACAAAAAGAAACTCTTTTTCTTGAGAAGGCTCTTTAGCTTGAACAGTATTATTACTTCTAACCAATGTAAACCACTCTAACGCTTTGTTAGAAGCAGTTAAGAATTCAGCATAATCAAAAGGTTTAAGTAAATAGTCCAAAGCCTCTACTTTAAAGCCTTCTAGAGCGTATTGGTCAAATGCAGTGGTAAAAATTACTTTGGAATTTTTCGGTAGCATTTTAGAAAATTCAATTCCTGTTAAATCGGGCATTTGTATATCAAGAAAAAGA
This sequence comes from Maribacter sp., assembly GCF_039968975.1. Classification (GTDB taxonomy): domain Bacteria; phylum Bacteroidota; class Bacteroidia; order Flavobacteriales; family Flavobacteriaceae; genus Maribacter. Next base: position 11,939 of record NZ_JBDVOT010000160.1, read on the forward strand.
AGATCTACCTGTTCTGAATTTAAAAACTGCATAGCTTCAATGGCACTACTACATTTTTTTATCAATTTTAAATATGGTGTCTTTTCTACATAACTTTCTACCAGATTGACAGCCATGGGTTCATCGTCAACAATCATACAGGTAATTTGAGTAGCTTCCATATTGGTTTTAAAATTTATTTAAGAACAGTTCTTTAGTGTTTAACTCGTAAATATAATATGCTTTCAAGTATATAATAACTGATTTACTATTAGTAATTATTCAACAGTATACCTAACAAGTACCTCATTATCTAAAATTACATTAGTTGACCATATAAATTGCGCATCGGTAGCCATATCATCAAAAATATCGGTAAAGTTGGTATATGATGGTTTATTGTCAACACCTATAATTTCATTAGTATATTCAGTGGCATTTGGCCATTGACTATCATCAAAACTAGATGTTTGCCAATTTGCAGGAGTTTTCCAATGCAAGGCAAAGTATGTGGAACCGTCTTCAGGACCTTCTGTACTGCAATTTTCACTTAACCTTAAAGCACCGTTTTCTGTAACGCATAATAAGTCATTAATTGGTGCTGTGTAATAAGTCTGTGCTTTCCAATTTGAGTTTGTAGTAGCTATTGTCTTATTATTGGCATCTTTAAATACGCCAACCATGCCACCGTCTCCAGGATGAAAATTAGTACCCCTGTTGCTTTCTGATCCTAGGCCACTATTTTCTTCCCAATCCACTAACTTCATGGCAATAGTGAAGGGTTTATTTACTTTAAACCGAACAATGTTAGAATTAAACTGCGTAAATGGTACGTTGTCTTTACCAACAGGAACACCGTTTATATACATCTCAAAATAATTATCGGCAAATATAAACGCTGTAATTACTTCTCCGTCTGCATCAACCTCTATAATGTCTGTGCCATCTAATTCGGCTATAGCTTTATCTGCTGTGGCGTATTCAACTTTTGTACATGGATTGAATAAATCTGATGCGAAGGGAAAATTATCATCCGTAAAATGAACTATTGCTGGTACAGTCCATTCACTATCATCTAAAGCTATTGATGTTCCTATTGGTGCTTTTCTACCTCTATCACATTCATAAATGTTTTCAATTTCAACTGTTGCCAATCCTTGTGAAACTGATGCAGAACCTTTGTATTCCATAATTTCTGTCTGATGAGTCGCATTGTTTTTTGGGGTCTTATTTTCATTCTTGCAACCAATAAGTGATATGGATAGAAATGTAACTATTAGCAAAATGCTGGATATTGATTTCATAAGTTATTTATTTAGTGTCTAAAAATGTCAACGTGGTTCTGTCAATAATTTTAATTGTTGCCATTGCATTCATAAATTGATTGTAATCTACACTTAGACTATTCTTTTTTGGTAAATTGGGTGGAGTTTCCGCCAATGCATATAGTGCAATGGTATATTCATGTTTACCTTTTCCATGAGAGCATGGAGATGTATATGAAATAGCATTTCCATCTTTATTGGCACCCATGAACCAATCACCTTTAGCCGCCATTTTATATGGAATTTCAGTAACACTGGGGTCAATGTCCCACAATAATAAATAAGAATTTATTTCTTTTATATTATTTGTTTTAGGGTAATGATACATTACAATGGCTAAAGAATTTGTTCCTTCAGGTACATTTTCCCATGAAAGCGGAATAGAATTTTCCACACCGTCTATTTTGTTTTCACATTTAAATGCATCTAATAAAACACCGTTTTCCACAGCCTTACTAAACAGTTTAAAATCAGAATGTATTCTTATAAAATCATCATGATTTACTTCTGTAGTATTCGTGTTTTTACAGGAAAAAAGACAAACAAACAAAAAAGAGAATATATATACTGAATACTTCATCTTTGTCTTGGCTTATAAGTTTCTAAGGATGACGTACCATCAGGATTTATAAATTCATAGGTGTAGTTATCTTCACTATCCCATTTGTAATTTATGATATATTGTTTTGAACCTACGCTATATGTCAAAGAATACACATTTTCACTTAAAGATTTAAAGTCAATAATTTTAGCATCTCTTAAAGGTCTTAACGCGGGTCTAAGTTCTTGTGTTCTAGGCTGTGGAGAAACCTGGTTTTCGGGAGCTTTTGTTTTTGGGTCAAGCACTACTGCCCCACGCATACCTGCTATGAAATAAGGGTATTCTTCAATTGTATGGTATTCATACGAACCATCTGAGTTCATGATACCCAAATACTCGTCTAGCTCCTTAGATGTTTTCCCATAAACTGGGAAACCATCTACTGCATAAGCTACAGGGTTTCCTTCTCCTACTTGATCCTGTAAATGCAAGGGCGGTAAATGGTAATGGTAATCATCTGCGCGACCGCAATGACCGCCCCAATTATCCAATTCTCCTATAGCATTGGCGTCTTCTCCTCTATTATTCAAGGGATTGAAAATAGGTATTCCATTTACTGCTACGGCTATAGCTCCTTTTAGCAAATTGGTTTTAGTTGAAAGTGGATTCTCCGCCATTCTAGGATGTATAGGAATAGCCCAACTATTATCTCCTGTATAATTTTGCTTAATAGGAACTTGTTGTTGCCAATTAGTTATACCTACCATCATATCATGTTTGGGCAATCCATTAGAGGAAATGTAAAAGAAATTATCATCTGTATGCGTCTCCACTTGTTCAAATTTCTCGAAAAAAGTCCGCATTTCGGCAACATTGTTTTCTGGAACCTGAACTGAACTGGTATTTTTATTGTTACTTTCTTTACATGAAACAAACAAAATAAAACCTACACCAAGTATACCATAAGCAACGTATAGTATTTTCTTTCGGCTTCTTATTTTATAGATTGAATATACTAAGAAAACAATACCTAATACTAGAATCATCCAATATGTAAAAGGTGTTTGTTCATGACTGTTTTCAATAGATTTATTGCTATTAACCGAGCGTACAAAAGCACTTTTATTCTCTATATACTGCTGG
>NZ_JBDVOT010000161.1:0-9967 GCF_039968975.1 Maribacter sp.
CTTTTCTTCAATATTTGGGAATGTGCCTACTGGTGAACAGTTAATAATCAAAGTATGGTCGGTAATAATATCATCGGTTAGTTCCGTATAGGTATAACCATTGTTTTTGCCACTTCTGGAAACAAATGAAAAATCAATTCCCAATTCATCCAATACAAATGCTATTGCTTTTGATGCTCCTCCTGTACCTAATATCAATGCTTTTTTGTGATGTTCTTTTAAATAGGGCTCTATAGATTTTTCAAATCCGTAGGCATCGGTATTGTAGCCTACTAGACCATTTGCTGTAAATTTTATGGTATTTACAGCTCCAATTTTTTTTGCGGCTTTATCCATGTCATCTAAAAATGACATTACATCTTCTTTGTAGGGAATGGTAATGTTTAGGCCTTGAACATTTTCGGCGTTTTCAAAGATAGTAGGGAATTCTGAAATAGATTGTAAATCGAAGTTTTGATATTGGCAATGATTTAAACCCATCTCTTCGAATTTTTTTTTAAAGTAACCTCTTGAAAATGAATAAGAAATATCTTTTCCTATTAAACCGTAATTAGTTTTCTGTTTTTCTGTTTTTTCCATACCAATCTAAAAGTAGCAAAATACTAATACCAATTATAATAAAGAAAATAGCTATCCAGTTTTCTACGGTGGTCAAATCTGGTATAAACCGCTCATAATTCATTATTATCGGTTTTCCGTTCGTATCTAAAACGCTTTCTCTGTCAATACCCGTTTTAAAAATTGTTCTTTTCCATGGCCAGACAACACCTAGTGATCCAGTAATGAAACCTAATATTGTAGCCGTAGTTACATGTTTAAAATGTTTTAAGACGTAAGTCAATACATGGGAGAGGGTTACTAGACCTGTAGCGGATCCCAAAGTGAATACCGCTAAGATTTTTAGGGTATGTAATCTTCCTGTATTGGAGGTAAAACTAAAATCACCCACAATTAACTCTGAAAATGTATCATATAACGCATTAACAGAATCTACTAATAACAGTACGTAATTGCCTAATAATATTAATATGAAAGAGCCTGAAAGCCCAGGTAAAGTCATGCCAGATACACTGATCATACCACATAAGAAGATAAATAGTAAGTTGTCGTTTTCCTTGGCGGGACTAAGAAAACTAATGGCAACACCTACACTTAAACCTATCAATGCGGCGGTAAAGGTTTTCTTTTTCCAGTAATCGAAATCTTTGCCTATATAATATATGGATCCTAGAATCATACCAAAAAAAGCGGCCCAAACATAAAGTTCTCGTTTAACCAAAAAATAATCTAATACTTTAGATATGCTGAAGTAGCTTACCAGCATGCCAAAGATGAGCAGGGTTAAAAAAGAACCGTTTATATATCTGTAGAAGCTCTTAAGTCTACCATTGATAAGTAGCTTAAAAGCTTTTCCATTTACTTTTTGAAGGGAATAAATGAATTCTTCGTAAAAACCACCAACAAATGCGACTATACCACCAGATACACCTGGTACTTTATTGGCAGCACCCATACAAAGTCCCTTTACGACCAAGAAAAATTTATCTGTAAAGGATCGGGTTTCGTTCATTTAGGTTTTTGCGTTACTTCTTAGAAGCTGATTTTTCTAATATAAAAATAAGAGAAAAACCTATTACAGCGGCAACAATAGCAAAGGTTAATTGATTATCACCTTGAAAAGCGAATGGAGAAATATTTTCGTCAACAATAATTTCTTTTTTACCAATCTGAATAACTTCTATAATATTTTTCCAAGGCCATATTTTGTTCAATGAACCTAAGATGAATCCCGTTAAAACCGCTAATGTAGCATCTTTATAATTGGTAAACATCCATTTTAAAACTCGAGCAAAACTTAAAATGCCGAAAACTATTCCGAATATAAACGTTATTAGAATGCCAAAATCCTTTTCATTTAAAGCCTCTAAAACAGTTTTGAATGATCCCATTAGAACTAAAATGAATGCTCCTGAAATCCCTGGCATTACCATGGCACAAATAGCAATGGCGCCGGATAAAAAAATGTAAGGCAGACTGCCAGAACTGGTAGAAGGGGGTAGGGTCGTAATATAAAAAGCGCTTACAGTACCTATTATGAACAATACAATTGCTAACGCGTTCCATCTTTTAATTGATTTGGCTACAAAAATGACACTTGCCAATACCAAACCGAAAAAGAATGCCCATGTAACTATAGTGTGCTCTACCAATAACCAGGCAATCGCTTTAGATAATGTTAAAATACTGATCATCATACCAATGGCCAAGGCTAAAAGAAAGTTACCGTTTAATTTCTCCCAAAACTGTTTAAAGCCTTCTTCTTTTAAAACTTTTAAGGTTGTTAGGTTAACGTTATTGATAGAAGTAATGAATTCTTCGTAAATACCTGTTACAAAGGCTATTGTGCCGCCAGATACGCCAGGTACCAATTCGGCAATACCCATTGCCATACCTTTTAGAGATATGAAAGTATAATCTTTTAGTTTTCTATTATCCATGAAATGTAGAACCTAATCTATGAGGTTTTATTGTATTTTCTTACAATTTCTTGTGTCCATTCAGACTTGCCGTATTCTGGAAAATTTTCAGTGAACAAATGTAGTTTTTTCTGTTTTTTATCAATCTTTAATGCATCCATTAGCATAATTCGTGCATTAATAGGGTCTTCGGCAAGTAATAAGTAGCCTACAGATCTATATAAAAGTTTTAAATTTTCAGGATAAAACTCTCTTCCTTGTGCTAAAATCTCTACTGCAGCAGATTCTTCCCCATTAATATGAACTACTTCTGCCCAACTTAACCATGTATCTATTTCAAAATTACCAAGGTCTACCGCTTGTTTAAAGGCGAAATCTGCTTGATCGTAATTCTTTAAAGCCATGTGAATTTGAGCACATTTTTTCCAATATTGCGGATTCTCTCCGTCAATATTCAAAGCTTTATTAATATAGAAAACTGCCTTTTCAAAATCTCTACTGTTATAATATAGATTTGTAATGGCTAGCCAACCTTTGTCTAGAAGTGGGTCTTCATGCACAGTTTGGTAGAAATAGTATTTGGCCATTTCAGTATCCTTTAATTTTTCATAACATTTTCCAATTCTTAAAAATGCATGAGATGTTGGATCTTCAATAGAAATAGTAGTTTCATAGTTTTCAATAGCCTCTTTATGGCGACCTAATTTTTCAAGTACCTTTCCTTTTTCAAAGTAGGCGCCAATAAAAGTATCATCTGAAATTACTGCAAAATCAAAAGCAGTCAAGGCTTCAGTGAACATTTCTTTAAAATAATACTGCTTACCTAATTGATGCCAAGCTACCTCGCAATACGGGTTCTTTTCTAAATAGCTGTTCAGATAAACTATTGCACCATCATAATCTTCAAGAAATTCAAAGCAATATACCACGTTATAAAGTGACGAATAATCTTGTTCATCAAACTCCACACACTTCATAAAGCTTTCTTTGGCATTGTTGAAGTTGTCCATGAACAAATACTCCATACCCAATAGGCTGTAGATGTCAAAACTGTTATTAGTGAAGCTTAGTGCTTTTTGTAGCAATTCTATTGCGCCAGCATGGTCATCTCTCTTAGAATAAATATTGGCACGTTGAATGTATATTTCATCATTGTTATTATCCAGCTGCTGTAATTCATCTAACAGTGCTTCGGCTTTTTCCATCTGGTTTTCAAAAACCATGACTTCTACCTGTAGTAATTTTAGTTCTATGGAAGCGGGATGCTGCTGTAAACCAATTTTAATTCCTTTTTTAGCCAAAGAAATCTTCCCATGATTAAGGTAGTGGTGCACAATATCTTCAAAATCTTCTGCATCAAAGAAATAGACATCATCTGTCTTTAACATCGATTCAAATTTTGTAATCGGCTTGTCCGGTCTCTCGTTAGATTCTAACGCCATAGGAACTTTTTGGTTTTACAAGATATTTTAAAAGTAAGCGATTGTACGGGGTTTCAGCCATGGAGTCAATCGATATTATTAACAAATTAGTTAACAACGTTGATTTACATAGAGTTAAGAAGTGCTAAAATTATAGCGCAACCTTCTTTAATTTCTTTTTCTGAAATTGTTAATGGCGGAGAAATTCTTACGGCTCTATTTTCAAATAATAACCAGAATAGAATAAGGTTCTTTTCTTTAGCTTTTAAGACTAATTCATTTGCTGTTTCGGGAGAATCCATGATCAGGGCAAGCATTAGCCCTTTGCCTCTGATTTCTTTTATCTTCGGATGCTTTAATAGCGATTTAAAAAGTATTTCTTTTTTTACAGTATCAGTAATTAAAGTAGAATTCAATAGTACCTTCAATGTTGCCAAACTAGATGCTGCAATAACCGGATTACCACCAAAAGTTGTGATATGTCCCATTTTCGGATTCTCACTTAACGTTTGCATAATTTCTTTACTGGCGGTGAAAGCACCAACGGGTAAACCAGATGCCATGCCTTTACCTATGACCAAAATATCTGGTATGCAGTCAAAATGTTCAAAAGCAAATAGTTTTCCTGTTCTACCAAAACCTGGCTGTATTTCGTCAAGTATTAACAACGCTCCCATTTCTGTACAACGTGCTTTTACTTTTTTTAAATAGTCATTTGTAGGAAGTATAAAACCTGCACCGCCTTGTATAGTTTCTAAAATTACACAGGCAGTTTTGGTTGTGATCTTTTCTAAATCTTCTTCGTTATTGAAACTGATATGATAAATATCTGGTAGTAAAGGTCTAAAAACACTTTTGCGTTCTTCAAAATCCATTAAGCTTAAACTACCCATGGTATTACCATGATAAGCAGATTTAGCTGCAATGATTTCTGAACGACCGGTAAATCGACGTGCTAACTTTAAAGCACCTTCAATAGCTTCTGTTCCAGAATTAACCAAATATGTAACCTCTAAGGGTTCAGGTAAATTATCTGCAAGCAATTTTGTGTAAATGGTTGCAGGTGATTGTGCATATTCGCCATACACCATTACATGCATATATTTCTCTACCTGCTCTTTTATGGCATCTACCACATCTGGGTGACAATGGCCAAGTGTGCATGCCGATACACCGGCAACAAAATCTAAATGTGCATTACCATTAGTATCATAGATATAACTACTGCTAGCATGAGAAACTTCCATACCTAAAGGGTAGGGAGAAGTTTGTGCTTGATATTTTAGAAAATCTTTGTTCATGTGAAATAACTATTTCACCTTTTTAGGCTTTACCGACTTTTTAGGGTCTGTTGCTTTATTTTGTGCAGGAATATTATTGACGGGATCAGATTCGTTTTTACTTCGTTGTTGTTCCTCGGCATCAATATCTATTGGGTTGTCAATACCATTGATAACTACGAGTTTTAGATTGTTATCATCTTCATCAAAAATATCGTCTTTGGTTAATATGCGTTCATCACCACGCCATACAAAGCCTTTTAAAATTCTACTGTTTTTTGGTAAATCTTTTTCGGGGAAAATATCGCCATCTGGGTCTGTGTAAAAGGTAAGGTCTTCAATGTCATTTTCTACCATTGTAATTCTTATTTTACTACAAACAGTTTTATCTATACCTATAAGTTCGTCATCATCATTATACATGTAATAAACGACCTCGGTATTCTGAACTAGGTCTATGAGCTTTAATTCGTTTTCAATAAACTTTCCAAATAAATTAATTCCTTTGGCTTGATTATATCCTGTCATACTAACACTGTCTAGGGATATTATAAAGGCATTGTTCAATACTTTTAGAGAATCAAGTTTTTCCGTTTCTAAGTTCGATTTTAGATGAATGCTATCACCTGTCATTTGATTGGCACCGTTCCAAATAATAGGGTTTTTAATTAATTGTGTAATACCTGTTTTTTGTTCAGAATGTATGCTGTCACATTTACCGCTTAAATCTGTTTTGTAGAATTTAGCATTTCTAAAAGCTCGTAAAACTCTATCTTCTGGTTTGCCGGTGACCATTAACGTATCTCCATGAACAAACAGAGAATCTCTTTCTTGAACAGAAATAGATACTGCTCTTCTGGTAGCAAATACAGAATCTTTAGCTTTAAATACTTCGGCATAGTGTGCTCTAATTATACCATTGTTAATAGTATCTGTTACCGTAATGTTGTTGGTAGCAGATGCAAATTCCTCTGCCTTGTTGAAGTATACACTATCACCTTCAATAATTCTATTGTTGTAATCTATACGAGTGTTTTTAATTCCGTAGCCGGTTTCTACTTTGGTATCATAAAATCCCCTTTCGCAATATATTTTATACGTTTCTCCATTAATGGTAGAAGGCCCGTACATGTAGGCATTTTTAGAATTCGTGTAATAGTCTAATTGTTCTGAGTCTAAAGTATATTCAGGATTTTTAACATGTACACTATCCAAGAACTGATATTTTTTAAGTTCCATAAAATACTTGCCAATTTTACTTGTCAATGTATTTGCTGAGTCTACTACAGTACCGTTATCTTGATAAAAAGCTTCTTGTTTTTCACGATCTAAACGCAAAGTGTCCGTTCTTAAAGTCATGTCAGAATTTGTTAAGACAACATTTCCCCATGCTTTAGCCAATTTTACATCGCCTAAATAATTAATTTTTTTGCTTGTCATTTCAACAGAGTCGCCCTGCTTTAAAATAACATTACCAATAGCTTCTAATCTATTTTCTAGTTGGTAATAGATGGCAACATCGCACCATAAATCTGCACCTTGATGCTCAAATTGAACTTGACGGGTGTCTTTGCTAAATATAGATGCACCAGGGTATTCAGCTTCATTTTTTGTGAAATTGGCACCGTAGACGATATTAATTTGTTTGGGTTCTTCTTCGTTAGTATTCTGTTGGGCATAGCCAAAAAGAATACATGTAAAGAATAAAAAAACAACGATATAAATCTTTTTCAACCTAAAAATTTTTTCAAAAATAGGACATTTTAAAAGAGCGCATAAAACTATTGGCATACATTTAGTAAAGTGCTATAATATTGGTTCTGGTTTGCGATTTTTTTTAAATTTTTGGCCGAATCCAGAATTGTTAGGTAGAAATGGTTCATCTAAAGAGACATTAACGCCATCTTTTGGTATGCTATCTTCTTTGCCTAAAGCCCAATAAATTCCGTTCATTGCTATTTTTCGCGTAATTGGTAATTTTAAATCATAAGGATGTCCAAGGGTGGTAAAGAAAACTCTAGCCTTTTTGCCTGATGTTCCTGTATAACTTTTGGTCCATGCAACAGGGTTGTCCAAAGAATACTCATCTAACTTACCATTTATTTCATGTTGAGATTTTGTTGAATGCCCCATTAAAATTGGTTCACTATCTCCTTGTAATTTCCAATCCCCACCGTCTACATGATATAACCATGAATAAGCTTCAAATTCAGAAAAACCATTTAATATTGGGTTGTTTTCATGACCTTTTTTAATAGATATATCTGTCACCGGGTACTTGCCATCATCAAAATGCCCATGGTGGGTAATCCATTGTTGACCAAAAACTTTTGCGGGCCAATCATTATTAAATTCAATTAATGTAGAATCATTGTCATATTTAAAAGCATGTGAAGTGGTTCTAAAGCCCACCATAGGTTTACCGGATTCTACATAGTTGGTGATAAAATCACGCTCAGTTTTAGGAAGATTTCTAAAACGCATAAATACGACCATTAAATCTGCTGTTTCTAATGCTTCTAACCCAGCAATATGGTCTGTTCTATTAGGGTCAATATAACCCAAACTATCTACAGAATAGACCACTGTAACCTTAGCTCCCAATTCTCTTTTTGCTAACCTGGCTAACATTGGGAAAGATTCTTCTGAACGATACTCTTCTTCTCCTGTAACAAATACAATGTGAGGGGGCTTAACTTCGTCTCTCAAATTAGTCTCTTTGCTTTCTTTCGCTTTTTCGCCGCATGCGGCTAGTATACTTAGAAAAAGTAGTACTATATATTTTAATTTCATAGGGTCAATTTTAGTGTTATTTATTTCATTGGATGTTCTTTAAGCAACTCGTCTGGTGTGTAAAAACTGTTACGATCCTTAGTTGCTTCCCTGACCTCTTTCACTTTATTGGTGTCAATAATCGATGCCTTGTTGCCAAAGGAATTTCTAACATAAGTAAGAACTGCTGCAATTTCATCATCTTTTAAAAGTCCTTTAAAAGCCATCATAGGTACTTGACCTTCATAATGATTACCCATTATGTTCATTGGACCGTAAAGTCCGTGTAATGCTAATTTTATTAACCGTTCTTCATCACCTAAAACCCATTCTTGCCCTACTAAAGTTGGGTAGCCGGCTTTTTGTAAACCCGTACCCGCTTCTTGGTGGCAGGTTATACAATAGCCTTCGGTTTCATAAATTTTCTTTCCCTTTATGAAAACTTCTAAATCATCGCCCTTAAGGTGGGAGGCAAGTATTTTCTCTGAAGCCTCTTCTAAAAAATTACCAGTTAACCTGGTTTCGGCAAAATTAAAGGAGTCTTGCATCCATTCATCTAATGGATACTTTCTAGCAACTTCTAATATTTCCATGCCTTCAGATTTTGGCAACCATGATGCAGCTGTAATAGCTTCTAAACGAACCCTGCCATGTTTATCTGTTGCGGCAATCTTCAATAAATCTTGAGAGTTGTTCAATTGATGCCCCATATATCTAATTACCCTAACTACGGCAGCGCGAACTCTGTGGTCATCAGATTTTAATAAGGCTTCTAAAAGTGGTGCATCTACTTTATTTAATCCCCATGAAACCCATAAAGCTTCTAAACGGTTATGGTCGTAATTAGAATCGCTTTTATCTAAGTTGTTCACCCAAGTATTTAAATAACCAAGAACTTCATCTGTATTTCTTCCTCTTAATTTGCGACGGGTTCTATAACGTGTTCTATATTCAGGTAATTTTAAATTTTCAAATAATTGCGCTATTGAAGCTCCGTCAATTTTAGCGGGTTCAACCAGAGGTCTAGAAGGGTAGGTAATTCTATAAATTCTACCATGCACATGATCTCTTAAGGGATCACGGGCATTATGCTGCATATGACCTATTAGTACATTGTGCCAGTCAACTACATATAATGACCCATCTGGTGCAATTTCCATTTCAACAGGTCTAAAATTAGGGTCGGTACTCGTAATTAAATCTTGTCTGTGTTTAGATGTGTAGCCTGTACCATCTTCCGTCATTTGATGTTGCTTTATACCTAAAAACCCAATGGTATTTGCTAATAGCATATCTCCTTGAACTTCTTCAGGGAAATGACTGCTAGATATAAATTCCATTCCTGAAGTAGGTCTTACGCGATGTGCTTCTTCAACCAATTCTTCTGTCAATGGAGATGCAATACCATAAATAGATTTTAGGGAACTTGGCATCATCCAGTTTACTTTGGGACCAGAGGTGTGTAAAAAGAAATCTTGTCCCCATTCGTCAAAGGCTATTCCCCACGGATTTGGAATTGGAACTTGTAGCGTGCGTTCTAAGTGTTTTCTCTGTGGATTGTATCTGTAAAATCCACCATTGGTAGCTCTAACCGGTCCATATGAAGTTTCAACATTAGTGTGGAGAAAAACTCCTTCAGACATATAAAATGCCCCTGAGGGGTCTGCACAAAATGCAGAAATAGCATGGTGTGTATCATGATCATCAAAACCACTTAATACAATTTCAACCTTATCTGCCTTATCATCACCATTGGTGTCTGTGTAAAGTTTTAAGTTGGTGCCTTGACTAACATAAACTCCTTCTGGAGTGAATTCAAAGCCTATGGGTAAATGTAATTTATCTGCAAAGACAGTTTCTTTATCAGCCTTTCCATCATTGTCGGTATCTTCTAATATGATGATCTTGTCATCTGGCTTTGGGTCACCAGGTTTGTAATGCGGGTAAGAGGGTAGGGTAGCGACCCATAATCTACCTTTATTATCAAATGATACTTGTGCAGGATTTGCTAGATTTG
>NZ_JBDVOT010000162.1:0-8906 GCF_039968975.1 Maribacter sp.
AAGACAACGCAAATACTTACCACAATAATCATTTTAATTATCAATCTTGGTCACGCCCAATATGTAATCAAAGATGGTTCTGAACTTTTAAATTTAAAAAAAGTGCCCCAAGAGAAGGCATATGTGGATCATAACGGTCCATTAGTACTATCTGGCGAATACTTGTATTATTCAATTCACTGCTTTAATGCACAAACCAATAACCCTAGTAAAATAAGTACAATTGGGTATGTAGCACTTGTAAATGAAGCAAAGGACTTTGTTTTTGAACATAAAGTGAAGTTGAGCAAAGGGCATGGCTATGGTGATTTCTTTGTATCTACAGATATACCGTCCGGCAGGTACAAGCTTTTAGGTTATACGCAATGGATGAAAAATGCAGGTCTATCTCAAGTTTTTAAAGATGATATTGTAATCATCAACCCGTATTTGGTAGACCAATCTACCCTTCTAAAAAATAATGCCGATGCGTTATCGTCTATTTCATCTGAGGCTATTTCGGTATCAGATTCATCAACAATTACAATTAGAACTAACCAATCTACATATCAACCTCGAGAGAAAGTAAACCTGAACATCAAAAATTACAAAGGAACTTTAGGTCATGGTTTTTACAGTATCAAAGTAAAAAGAAAGGAAGAAATAGACTTACCTTCTTCCCTCAATTCCGTTACTTATGGTAATGCATATTTCAATGCAGATAAAGAAATTAAACAGACCATTGGTGATAACATTTTTTTACCAGAACAGCGTGGAGAACTTGTTTATGGAACAGTAAAAAATAGTAAGACAGGTTTACCCGCTGAGAACCTTCCCGTTGTTATTTCTATTCCTGGGAAAGAATCATTATTGAAGTTTTCTAAAACCGACCAAAATGGAAATTTCTATTCTTACATACGCAAAGACCGTAAAAACCCTATGGCGGTAATACAGGTTGAAGACCAAAGCAAAATGTATACTATAGAAAAAGGAACACCTGGTGCTATTGATTTAACTGATTTATCTTTTTCTAACTTTACATTATCAAAAGAACATGCAGAATATCTTACCAATAGAAGTGTATTAAATCAGATCGAAAACCAATTTTTTAGTACTAAACCAGATTCAATTTTACAGAGTAATACCATAGATATTTTTAACGGCGGTATTCCAGAAATTATTATTCTAGATGAATATACAAGATTTCCTACCCTTGAAGAGACGTTGGTAGAAGTGGTGAAGTTTGCGGGATTTAGAAAAGCAAATACTAGTGACGCATATATTAGAATTGGGCAAGATTTTAAGTCTTATGACGAAGAATACAACGACTTCCCCGCTATAGTTTTAATTGATGGAGTATTTATACCACATCATGAAACAATAAGAGCATTTGACGCCCGTAAAATTGAAAAAATTAGTTTGACTAGAGATCAATTTCGTTTAGGACAGAAAGAGTATCAAGGTATTATTTCTATTGAAACCTTTGATGCCAATTTTTTAGACACTTATACTGCTAAAAACAGTCTAATAGTACCATTTACCCAACCTGTAGCCAAAAAGAACTACTTTGTGCAAACCTATCAAACAGATGATACTTCGTTCAATAGAATACCAGATTACAGAAGAATACTATACTGGAATCCACTTTTAAATATTGAAGCTAGCGATTATCAGTTTGAATTTTTTACTTCAGATATAGAAGGAACCTACGAGATAATTTTAAACGGATTTACTTCTTACGGTAAACCGATGCATGTAGTGAAAGAAATAGAAATAGTAACGAAGAATATTAACTAAGACTTACTCTATCAATATAAACTCTGAACGTCTGTTTAATTGATGATCACGATCAGAACAAATGACTCCGTTTGCGCATTTATTGATTAGTGCGGTTTCTCCGTAGCCTTTTCCTGTTATTCTACTTTCATCTATTCCTGCAGATATGATATAGGCAACCGTTCTTTTCGCTCTTCGATCAGAGAGCCAAAGGTTGTAACCATCCTCTTCCCTACTATCTGTATGCGATCCAATTTCTACTTTTATCTCTGGTCTTTTAATCATATAGGCAACTACCTTATCTAAATTTTCAAAAGCATCATCACGTAGGTATGAACTGTTCAAATCAAAATAGATAGGCGCCAGTTTTAAAACCTTTACCAAATCCGCTCCAATTACAGCAACCTTACTACTCTCCTCCAATACCACACGGGCATTTTTAATATTCTTTTCATCGGGAGTGGTAAACATAAAAATAGAACCCTCTTCATAACCGTCAAGATTGGCAACAATTGAATATTGACTTTCTTGACATGGAATTTCTATACTATAGTTACCCTCAGCATCCGTTATTGCCTCGCCTATATTACCTCCTGAAGTGTTCTTGCCGTTCACAGTAACAAATGGCAAAGGCTGTTCCGTGTCCTTATCTACCGCGGTACCAGTAATAGTCACCATACAGTCTATCGTTTTCAGCGCATAAATATCATCATTACCAACTCCTCCGTTTCGGTTAGAAGCAAAAAAACCTGAATTGGTTTCTTCATCGAAAATCATTGAAAAGTCATCATTAGGGCTATTGATTGGGTTACCCAAATTCTTTACCGCTCCTTCATTTTTTAAATCGATTGAAAACATATCCAATCCACCTAAACCTGGGTGTCCGTCAGATGCAAAATACAGCACGCCAGATGCTGATATAAACGGAAAAGTCTCTTTACTTTCAGTATTGATTTTAGACCCCAAATTCTCTGGTGTTCCAAAACTACCATCTGGATGAATAGCTACCATAAAAATATCTGACGCACCTAATGTACCAGGCATGTCCGAAGAGAAATAAAGTTTTGTTCCCTCGTTATTTAATGTAGGATGCGCTACGGAATACAAGTCACTATTAAATGGTAGATCTTCGATAGCTCCCCATTTTCCATCTGTAAACGTACTTCTGTAAATCTTTAACCTACTAATACCATTCTTATCTCTATTGAAAGAGCCCTTTTTATAATTATTTCGCGTAAAATACATGGTATTCCCATCTTTTGAAAAAGTGGTCGAAGATTCATTTGCGACAGATTTTAACTCTTCAGGAAATGCAGTTGCCGTACTATATTGTCCTTTCTCTGGACGTGTTGTTTTATAAAGATTTAAATACGGAGTAGAACTACGATCAGTAGTTTCTAAATCCCTGCCAGTAGAGAAAACCAAAAATTCTTTGTAGAATGATGGCGCAAAATCTGATTCTTTAGAATTTACGGAAGCTAAGTTTTCAATAGTATATTCATTTGATGCAGTCATTAATTCATCAAAATAACCTTCATCTTTATTGTAATTCTGAGCACGTACATCATTCTTTTTAGCCTTCTTGAATTTTTTCATCCAAATTTCAGAATCCTTATAATTTTTAATCGATTTTAAAGATTGTGCATATCTGTACATATAGTCTGGTTCTGTAGTTGAACTATTCAGTTCTAACAGCTTTGCATACCAATAACTAGCCTCATCATACTTTGCCCTTAAATAAGCTTCATTACCAAGGTTTTTACAAATATCTTCATCAGACATTCCTTTTTTACTCAACTCTTCATACGTTGAACCATCGCCCATGTAGGCATAATGTTCAAAATTATCGGCTACAGCTTTTTTGTTCCCTTTCTGTGCAGAACACAGTGCAGAAATAAAAAGAAGTATTACAAAAACCGTAGACGATTTAAAGTTCATTGCTATTTATATTTAAAAGAATCTAGGGGTTAAGTCAATTTTATCTTTCTTCAAAAACTCATACCTAAGAAACACCTCGAAAGATCCGTTATTATATTTCGTGCCACCCAATTCAGAGATTTCACTATCATAGGCAAGTCCGAGCATAAATTCCGGAGTCATTTGAAATCCGAACAATGCACTTAGAGCAGCATCCCATCTATAAGCCGCTCCCATTGAAAATTTATCGTTCAATAAGAAATTTGCTGAAACGTCTGCCTGTAATGGAGCACCTGGTGTTGCTTTTAATAAGAATGCCGGTTTAAATTTTAATGATGGCGACATGTCAAAAACATAACCAGAAATCAAATACCAAGTAACCCTATCTACCGAGACCAAGCCCTCGTTACCATCAGAACTATCAAAATGCTCCGTTTGCAGGAAGTTGGGTATAGATAAACCAGTGTAAAATTTATCATTGTGATAATAAACTCCAGCTCCAAAATTGGGCGTAAATTTCTTATAAAGGTCTGTATCGGTTATGGCAACACCACCTGCACTATAATTTCTAAGGTTATTAAAATCTAGATTTAATAGGTGTCCGCCAGCTTTTAATCCAAACGATAATTTATCAGTTTCTGAAGTTTCTACAGTATATGAAAAAGCCACATCTATGTATGTATTCTGATTGGTATTATTCCCAATCTCATCATGTACTATTGACAAACCTAATCCCACCTTATTTGATGTTGGGCCATGAACACTTAATGTTTGTGTATTTGGAGCTCCATCTCTACCCACCCATTGTGATCTGTGCAATGCAGAAATACTTAAGGCATCACGTGAGCCAGCATAAGCAGGGTTTACTGAAAAAGTATTGTACATGTATTGGGTATACTGCGCATCTTGCTGAGCAAGCACAAAAAACTGACCACCTATTGTCAAGGTGAAAACCAAAAAGAATATGTTGTATATCTTCTTCATCTTCTATTGAATTACATATAGATAACCAGTTAACATTTTTTCCACTCCATTAGCCATGTAATAGATATCATAATAATAGGTGCCAGCAGGTAATTTCTCATTCTGATTGATGGTAATTCTACCCTCTGACACTCCTTTAAATGCTCGAGTTTCATTTTCATAGCCTTCAATTTCCCAAACTAAAACTCCGTATCTATTGTAAATTTTTACCGAGTTTTCAGGAAACCTTTCAATATTTATAATCTCAAAACCACTATTCATTATATCCCCAGGTTTCACCAAATCTAGTTCAACATAAATATCGCATTTACTGCCAGATAGTGGAGTTCCCCCTAAAGAATCACATGCATCTAAAGGGTCAGTACCATCGGCAATCTCTTGTCCGTCCATGATTCCGTCTCCATCCGTATCTGGATTATAAGGATCTGTACCAATTCTTATTTCTTCTTCATCTGGTAATCCGTCATTATCAGTATCATTATCAACAGGCTCGCTTTCTAAGATTATAGTAACTTCTCCTTGACCTTGGTTTCCTGCTATATCTTCAGCGGTGATAAATAAAATTAATTCTGGTTCTATAATTGGGAATGAAGCATCCTCTGGCTGATCCGTTTCTGTTCGTATTTCCCAAATACCAATAATGTCCGTATTAATTACATATTCTAAAATAATTCCTGTATCGCCGACCTCAACAGTAATGTTCAATATCTCATTTGGACTCCCCAAACCAAGTAAAATTGGAAACGTATCCATAGTTTTAAAACTATCTACCAATGGCGGTTCAATATCAACGATATAAGTATGTTGATCAGAAGCTGAACCTGTGTTTCCTTCAATAGTTAGCGTAGTTACCGAAGCAATAATAGTACTATCCACATCTGCTGCTAGATGTGTGCCAGGTACCGATATTTCAAAAAGACCATTTTCATTCACAGGACCGGTGTAATCATTAGCATCTATGATTAGAGTAACAATATCTCCCGTTATAAAATCACCAGAAACTGTTCCTGTTATAAGAACCGGATTCTGAGTTTCGGTTTCATTAATAATATTATCTGCTGTAACATCATCTATGGTGATAATAGGTAATACTATAATGGTATCTTTACAATCTATTATTCCGTTGCCATCAGCATCAGTTTGATTAAATTCTACAGTAACAATACTTGTATCATTTGTAGCACAAGGTGCTATTGCAACAACGGTATATGTAAACGTGTCATTCCCATTATCAGCCCATGTTCCGCCAGCATCAGGAGAACCTGATAGTTGTGCAAAAAGGTCTGCATTGGTAATAGTATCACCTTCGCATATATTCAATGTCCCGTCGATTCCTGCATTAGGTTGTGCTTGCTCGGTTACCGTTACGATACTTTCATCATCTGTGGTACATGGTGCTATTGCAGCAACTGTGTAAGTGTGTGTTCCATCGCCATTATCTACCCAAGTCCCACCTGTATCCGGATTTCCTGTTAACTGTGTGAAAAGATCTGCATTTGTGAATGTAGCTGCTTGACAGATATTCAACGTTCCATCAATTCCCGCATTGGGTTGCGCTTGCTCGGTTACCGTTACTATACTTTCGTCATCTATTGTACACGGTGCAATTGCGGCTACTGTGTACGTGTGAGTTCTATCGCCATTATCTACCCAAGTTCCGCCCGTATCCGGATTACCTATTAACTGTGCGAAAAGGTCTGCATTTGTGAAAGTAGCTCCTTGACAGATATTCAATGTCCCGTCGATTCCTGCATTTGGTTGTGCTTGCTCGGTTACCGTTACGATACTTTCATCATCCGTAGTACATGGTGCAGTTGCAGTTACGGTATATGTGTGAGTCCCATCGTTATTGTCTATCCAAGTTCCACCTGTATCTGGATTTCCCGTTAATTGTGCAAATAAGTCTGCATTGGTGAATGTTTCACCTTCGCAAATATTAAATATGCCATCGATACCTGCATTTGGTTGCGCTTGTTCTGTTACGGTTACGACACTTTCATCATCTATTGTACATGGTGCTATTGCTGCTACGGTATAGGTGTGAGTTCCATCGCCATTATCAAACCATGTTCCACTCGTATCTGGATTTCCCGTTAATTGGGCAAATAAATCATCGTTATCAAATGTAGCTCCTTGACAGATATTCAATGTTCCATCGATTCCCGCATTTGGTTGTGCCTGTTCCGTTACCGTTACAGTACTTTCGTCATCCGTTGTACATGGTGCAGTTGCAGTTACAGTATAGGTATGAGTTCCATCATTATTGTTAACCCATGTTCCACCCGTATCCGGATTACCTGTTAGTTGAGCAAATAAGTCTGCGTTGGTGAATATATCTCCTTGTCAAATAGTTAATGTTCCGTCGATTCCTGCATTTGGTTGTACCTGTTCGGTTACGGTTACAATACTTTCATCATCAATTGTACATGGTGCTATTGCAGTAACTGTGTACCTATGAGTTCCATCGCCATTATTTACCCAAGTTCCACCTGTATCTGGAGAACCGGTCAATTGTGCGAATAAATCATTATTATCAAATGTATCTCCAGAGCAAATATTCAAGGTTCCATCAATACCTGCATTTGGTTGCGCTTGCTCGGTTACCGTTACTATACTTTCATCATTTGTGATACATGGTGCAGTTGCAACAACTGTGTACGTGTGAGTTCCATCACCATTATCTACCCATGTTCCGCCTGTTTCTGGAGAACCTGTTAATTGAGCGAACAGGTCATTATTATCAAATGTATCTCCGAAACATATGCTCAACGTTCCGTCGATTCCTGCATTTGGTTGCGCTTGTTCTGTTACGGTTACGACACTTTCATCGTCAGTTGTACATGGTGAAGTTGCTGCCACCGTATATGTGTGAGTTCCATCGCCGTTATCTACCCAAGTTCCACCAGTATCTGGATTTCCTGTCAACTGTGCGAATAAGTCTGAATTTGTGAATGTATCTCCTTGACAAATAGTTAATGTTCCATCGATTCCCGCATTTGGCTGTGCTTGCTCGGTTACCGTTACTATACTTTCATCGTCTGTTGTACATGGTGCAGTTGCAGTTACGGTATATGTGTGCGTTCCATCATTATTATCAACCCATGTTCCGCCTGTATCTGGAGAACCAGTTAATTGAGCGAACAGATCATCATTATCAAATGTAGCTCCTTGACAGATATTCAAGGTTCCATCAATTCCTGCATTTGGTTGCGCTTGTTGGGTTACCGTTACGATACTTTCGTCATCAGTTGTACATGGAGCAGTTGCAGCTACTGTGTACGTGTGAATTCCATCCCCATTATCTGCCCATGTTCCGCCTGTTTCTGGATTTCCCGTTAATTGGGCAAATAAATCATCGTTATCAAATGTATCTCCTGAGCAAATATTCAAGGTTCCGTCGATTCCCGCATTTGGTTGCGCTTGCTCCGTTACCGTTACAATGCTTTCATCGTCTGTTGTACATGGTGCAGTTGCGGTTACAGTATAGGTGTGAGTTCCATCTCCATTATCTGCCCATGTTCCGCCTGTATCTGGATTGCCTGTTAATTGTGCGAACAGATCATCGTTATCAAATGTAGCTCCGGCACAAATATTCAATGTTCCATTAACTCCCGCATTTGGTTGCGCTTGTTGTATTACGGTTACAATACTTTCGTCATCTATTGTGCATGGTGAAATTGCTGAAACTGTGTATGTATGTGTTCCATCATTATTGTCTACCCAAGTTCCTCCAGTATCTGGATCGCCTGTCAACTGTGCAAATAAGTCGGAATTTGTGAATGTAGCTCCGGCACAAATATTCAAGGTTCCGTCGATTCCTGCATTGGGTTGTACTTGTTCGGTTACCGTTACGATACTTGTATCACCTGTTGTACATGGTGCAACAGCAATTAACGTATATGTAAAAGTATCATCACCATTATTTGTCCAAGTTCCACCAGCATCAGGTGCACCTGTTAATACTGCAAAGAGTTCAGAATTCTCAAAAGAATCTCCAAAGCAAATATTAAGAGTGCCATCAATTCCAGCATTCGGACAAGCATAAACCGTAATCGTAGCAGTTGCATGTTGTGTATAACCTTTTGAATCTGTTATTCCATATGTAAAAGAATCGGTTCCGGTATAATCAGTATCAGGTGTATAAGTAAAATAATCATCTACGGGATTTGTGACTGTAGCATTATTATTCAATGATACACTACCGTTCGTTGGCGTACTTACAATAAATATACTACCAGAGCTAGGACCAT
>NZ_JBDVOT010000163.1:0-3328 GCF_039968975.1 Maribacter sp.
TCTAAACCGTCCATACTAGGCACTTCACTTAATTGTTCTTTAAGCTGTTCTACATTCTCAATATCTGTAGATATTACAGCATTCATAGCCCCGTTATCCCTTATATAACTAACCAATGCACGAGTATCTACATCAGATATAGCAAATAATTCATTTTTATCTAAAAAACCTTGTAAGCTATCATCTGCCAAAGGTCTTGAATATTCATAGCTAAAATTTCTACAAACCAATCCAGAAATTTTGACAGACTCAGATTCTATTTCATCTTTATTTACACCGTAATTACCAATATGAGCGTTGGTAGTGACCATTATTTGTCCGAAATAAGATGGGTCTGTAAATATCTCTTGATATCCTGTCATACCTGTATTGAAACATACTTCTCCAAAAGCGGTACCTTCTTTATCTCCAACAGATTTTCCATAAAAGATAGTACCATCTGCAAGTAATATTATAGCTTTTCTCTTTGCCTGATATTTCATTTTAGTCTTATAATTTATTCGTTCACAAAAAAACATAAAAAAAAGGATAAGCTAGAAAGCTTATCCTTTTTCATTATTAATATTTATCGACAATTTTATTCCTTAGAATCATCAGTCTTAGCTTCTGTTTCAGTTTGAGCTTCTTCTACTTTTGTTTCCTTCTCAGCAGAAACCGCAGCAGCATCACTACCACCTGATCTTCTACTTCTTCTAGTAGATTTCTTCTTAGGTTTACCAGCGTTATACAATTCGTTGAAATCAACCAATTCTATCATTGCCATATCAGCGTTATCACCTAAACGATTACCTAATTTGATAATTCTAGTATAACCACCTGGTCTATCAGCTACCTTTTCAGATACTACACTGAACAATTCAGTTACCGCATACTTATCACGAAGATTCTTAAAAACAATACGTCTATTGTGAGTACCTTTCTCAGCACTAACATTATTTTCAGCTTTTGATTTTGTAATCAAAGGCTCAATAAATTGCTTTAAAGCTTTAGCTTTTGCAACTGTAGTATTGATTCTTTTATGCTCGATCAAAGAACAAGCCATGTTTGCTAACATCGCTTTTCTGTGGGCAGTTTTTCTACCTAAGTGATTAATTTTTTTACCGTGTCTCATCTTTTAATTTTATCATCTTGCTACCAAACTCGAAAGAACGAGGAGCAAAATATGATTATTTAATCTTTATCTAATTTGTATTTTGATAAATCCATACCAAAGCTTAAGCCCTTATTAATTACAAGTTCTTCTAGCTCAGTTAAAGATTTTTTACCGAAGTTTCTAAACTTCATTAAGTCATTCTTATTGAAAGAAACTAAATCACCTAAAGTATCAACTTCAGCTGCTTTTAAACAGTTTAGTGCACGAACAGAAAGGTCCATATCAACTAATTTAGTTTTTAATAATTGTCTCATATGCAAAGACTCTTCATCATAAGTCTCTGTTTGAGCAATCTCATCAGCTTCTAAAGTAATACGCTCATCAGAGAATAACATAAAGTGATGAATAAGAACTTTTGCTGCTTCAGTTAAAGCATCTTTTGGATGAATAGAACCATCTGAAGATATTTCAAAAACTAATTTTTCATAATCAGTCTTTTGCTCTACACGAAAGTTTTCAATACTATATTTTACGTTCTTAATAGGAGTAAAAATAGAATCTACAGCTATGGTACCTAATGGAGCACCAGATTTTTTATTTTCTTCTGCAGGAACATAACCTCTACCTTTTTCAATAGTTATTTCCATATTGATGCTAACTTTAGCATCCATATTACAAAGAACCAAATCAGGATTCAATACTTGATATCCAGAAATAAACTTTTGAAAATCACCAGCAGTTAATTGATCCTTTCCACTTACTGAAATTGAAACAACTTCCGCCTCAGAATCTTCTATTTGCTTCTTGAAACGAACTTGTTTCAAGTTTAATATAATCTCGGTTACATCTTCAACAACGCCAGGTATTGTAGAAAACTCGTGTTCTACTTTATCAATCCTAACCGAAGTAATTGCATGACCTTCTAAAGAAGAAAGCAATACTCGTCTTAATGCATTCCCAACAGTTAATCCATAACCAGGTTCCAAAGGGCGAAATTCGAACTTCCCTTCGAAATCAGAGGAATCGATCATTATTACTTTATCGGGTTTCTGAAAATTTAATAATGCCATAATTGGATCAGTATTGTTTATTTAGAGTATAACTCCACGATTAATTGTTCTTTGATATTTTCTGGAATCTGTAATCTTTCTGGAATAGAAACATAAGTACCTTCCTTCTTCTCACTGTTCCAAGTAATCCACTCATAAACTGCACTACTAGCAGCTAATGAATCCTGTATACTTTGTAATGATTTTGATTTCTCTCTAACACCAACAACATCTCCTGCTTTTAATGAATAAGAAGGTATGTTTACCAACTCACCATTTACCGTAATGTGTCTATGAGATACTAATTGTCTAGCACCGCTTCTAGTAGGGGAAATTCCCATTCTAAAAACAACATTGTCCAAACGAGACTCACATAATTGAAGTAAGATTTCACCAGCAACACCTTCTTTTCTTTTTGCAGTCTGGAATAAGTTTCTGAATTGCTTCTCTAAAATACCATAAGTATATTTAGCTTTTTGCTTTTCCATTAACTGAACAGAGTACTCAGATTTTTTTCCTCTTCTTCTGTTATTACCGTGTTGTCCTGGTGGGTAATTCTTTTTCTCGAAAGATTTGTCATCTCCGAAAATTGCTTCGCCGAATTTACGAGCGATTTTTGATTTTGGTCCTGTATATCTTGCCATTTTCTTTAAATTTGAAAGTGAGATTATGAATTAAGGCTTATCCTTCGATAATCGTAACTACACTTTCGGTGAAATATAATATTAATTAAACTCTTCTTCTTTTTGGAGGTCTACAACCGTTATGTGGCATTGGAGTAACATCAATTATTTCTGTCACTTCGATACCTGCATTATGTAATGATCTGATTGCAGATTCTCTACCGTTACCCGGACCTTTAACATAAACCTTTACCTTTCTTAAACCTGCTTCATGAGCAACTTTAGAACAATCTTCTGCAGCAACTTGTGCAGCATAAGGTGTATTTTTCTTAGAACCTCTAAAACCTAATTTACCGGCAGATGACCAAGAAATAACATCTCCTTTTTTATTTGTCAAAGAGATAATGATGTTGTTAAAAGATGCACTTATGTGCGCTTCACCAACAGAATCAACTATAACTTTACGTTTCTTGGTAACTTTAGTATTTGCCTTTGCCATACCTAATTATTATTTAGTCGCTTTCTTCTTGTTAGCAACTGTTTTACGCTTTCCTTTTCTAGTT
>NZ_JBDVOT010000164.1:0-10906 GCF_039968975.1 Maribacter sp.
TAAAAAACCATAATCTAAACCTACAGTTATTTCTTTTGATGCTTCCCATTGCAAAAGTGCATTTGCAATATTTAAAGGAGAAATACCAGAGGTTAAAGAACCATCGACCACTGCATTAGAATTTTGTAACAAAGCCAAATAAGGCCAATTATTCACTACTTCATCACCAACATTAAATCTTTCTGCACCGGTAAGACCGTAACTAGCCCTGAATTTTAGATTGCTAATTGCTTCACTATCCAACAAGAAATTTTCCTTTGCAACATTCCAACCTACCGAAACAGAAGGGAAGTTACCCCATTTGTTATCAATACCGAAAACAGAACTACCATCACGTCTAAACGACGCATTTAACAGGTACTTATCTTTGTAAGAATAATTAACCCTTGCGAACATACCTATTTTCTTTAAGATAGTATTAGATTGAAACACTGTCGTATTATCAGGATTAGCACCTTGAATATTTCTAAGACGATCATCACTAAAACCATTACCCTCAATTTCACTTGTTTCACTTGTACGTTGTTGAACAGTAAGTCCACCCAACACATTAAGATCATGATCACCGAACGTATTATTATAGTTTAATGTATTATCAGAAATAAGTCTTTTACGAAATCTATTGTTTAATACATAGTTTGACCTACTGGCACCTGAAGCATGATGATTTACACCATCATAACGGTCTCTAGTTCTTTGCTCTAGAGTTACCCCTAAAGAAGTCTTAGCAATAAGACCGTCTGCTAGTTTATAACTCAAATAGGTAGAACCAAATAACTTTGTATTAATTTCAGTGTGCTGACGCTCTACATATTGTTGAAAAGGATTGGAATCACCTGATGTCCTTGGTCTCTCTGTACTACCGTCATTATCATAATCTCTGTTCTCTAAGTGGTTTTCCAAAAAGTAATCACCTACTCCAACATCTGGATAAACAGCACGATCAATAAACTCTAAAGATTCTTCTGTATGATAAATAGGCAACCATGGCGATTGACGTAATGGATTGTGTATTGATGTAGGTAATCTCCTTTGCTCCGTATAAGATGGAGATGCGGAAAGTCCAAATTTTAATTTTTTACCAATTTTAGTATCAAACTTTAAACTTGCCGTATACAATTTATAATCATCTGTAATGATAACACCTTCATCGCTAAGAGATCTCAACGAAGCACTAAAAGTAGAATCTTCAGAACCACCTCTTGCAGATAACGAATGACTAGTTACATTACCGCCGTTAAAGAAAATATCTTGCCAATCTCGATCTACACCAGTAGCTTGTACTAATGCCTGAGCATATAAAGTTTCTCCCGAAAGGGTACCTGTTGCTGCTTGCTCTTCTATAGCCCAATCTGCAACACTCTTTCTATAATCATCACTCCCATGAGCCTGTTTAGACCCTGTATAAGTCTGATAGCTAAATTTGGTTTTACCAGCTTTACCCTTTTTAGTAGTAATCAGGATTACACCGTTTGCACCCTCACTACCATAAATAGATGCTGAAGCTGCATCTTTTAAAATTTCAAAAGACTCAACATCATTCATATCTATGTTTGCAAGGAAATCTGAACTTACTACAATTCCATCAATTACTAAAGCAGGACCAGAATCTGCAGTTACAGAACCAACACCTCTAATAGTAATAGTTGGCGCACCACCTGCTTCTGCATTTGTAGCTTGAATATTAACACCAGAAACTTGACCTATTAAAGCGTCATCTACCCTAGATACAGCAATTTGATCTAAAGTCTCGTTGGTAACCTTAGATATAGAACCAGTTAATGTAGATTTCTTTTGAGTACCATACCCAACCACAACAACTTCGTCTAATTGACTTGCGTCCTCCTTCAAAGTAACACTTACTGTTTTCTGTGAAACTATTGCTACTGATTCTGTAGTATACCCTATATAGGAAAATCGTAAAATGTCACCACTAGTAACTTTAATGCTAAAATTTCCATCAAAATCACTCTGTGTTCCTCTTGTTGTATTTGCTACAACGATATTTGCACCAGGTATTGGCACATTGCTTGCATCTACTACGGTACCTGATAGGTCATAGGTGTCTTGTGCAAATAATTGAATGTTGACAAGCAACATTACAACCATAAAAATTTTTAATTTAAAATTCATCTGTGTTATATTAAGTTAGTTCTATTGAATTGGCTTGTGCCATCTTATTGATCTACTTAAAATGCGATTACATATCTCGCATCATAATCTTCAATATCACTATAAACACACTTTCATCTTAAATCAATGAAAATCCTTATTTTTACAAGGAAATGTGTTTATAGTAATATTTACATGTTTGTGTATTACTTCCCTTCGAAATGAAGTAATTTTTTATGAAAAAGGATGGGCGAGCACCCGTCCTTTTTTTTATTCATTTTCTCTAAAGTTTCACGTCATTTTTTTTAGTTTATAATGGTTCTTTAATTTCAATATTTTAACTGGTTTACCAAATTGGTTCGTCAAACTGGTTTACCAAATATATGTTATTATATTGTTAAAAAAAATTACATTAATGATTTAAGAGGTGTTTTTTTAAGATTAAGTAAAATATTTTATGGTAATATTATATAATTGATAAAATATTGAGCTCATTTTCAGAAAAACATATTTACTCCCAAAATACTGCTATACTTAACGATTAGAGAGGTTTTAGCATCATAAAAGGTTAAACCTTACATTTAAAGTTTGATCAGAATTTATAATAATCAAATTCTCTTAAAAATTTACCATATGTCACAATCTGATAGTAAAATTATTACTGAACACCTCATATTAGATAAAATGAAAATTTAAAATTCATTATTTAAAACACCAGTAAATGATATTATAATTGAAGAAGAAAGGATGAAGAGCTTTAAGCCTAAACGAAAAACCAATATTAAAATTCATTCAGTTTCATTTAACTTAAAAATAGCTCTAAGTTGATATCTGAATTTCTAATAAATAATAACAATATTATTGAACAGGGAAAGGAAGAAAACTTACTAAACAAAAATGATATAAATAAAAAAAGGCTTTCATTTTCATGAAAGCCTTTTTACCTGTGGGCCCTACTGGATTCGAACCAGTGACCCCCTGCTTGTAAGGCAGGTGCTCTGAACCAACTGAGCTAAGAGCCCCAATGGGGGTGCAAATATATAATACTTTTACATTCCACAAAAGAAAAATCAATAAAAATTTAAAGAACTTCTGCTACGACAAAATTACTGCCACCAACAAAAATAAAATCATTTTTTTTAGCACGTTTTTTCGCCGCCATAAATGCCTTATTTACAGAATCATAAACACTACCCACTAAACCTATTTCAGAAAAAACTCTTTCTAAATCTTTTTCATCGAGTCCTCTAAAATTTTTTGGTTTACAATAATAATATGTTGCATCTTTTGGAAAAAGAGCCGAGATTTCACTGACATCCTTACCTTTTACAAATCCTACTACAATATGTAAATCTTTAAATTTTTGCTTTTTCACTTGATTTATCACTAGTGATATCCCTTCTTTATTGTGTGCTGTATCACAAATTATTGTAGGATCTAAACCTATTTGCTGCCAACGCCCCATTAATTGCGTATTCTCAACTACATGCTTTAGACCTTTTACTATATTACTTTCCGTTACTTTAAAACCAGATAATGTACTTAAAGTAGCCAGCACACCTTTTATATTTTTCTTTTGATAAGACCCTAACAAACCTATCTCATAATCTGTATACTTAGAATCTTCAGCAAATTTTATTTCAGAGTTGTTTTGTTGTGCCATAGTTTTAAACACAGGGGCTGTTTCCTCATTAAACTCGCTAATTATCACTGGCACGTTAGGTTTTATAATTCCCGCCTTCTCTTCTGCAATCTTAGCAAGTGTATCACCCAGCATATCGGTATGATCTAAACTAATATTGGTTATCAGACTAACCTCTGGAGTAATAATATTGGTCGAATCTAAACGACCACCTAAACCTACTTCAATAATGGCTATATCTACCTCTTGAGCCGCAAAATATGAAAATGCCATACCAACGGTCATCTCAAAAAAAGAAAGTTTATTAGCAGTAAAAAATGGTTTATTATCAGCAATAAAATCAACTACCTGATTCTTTTCTATTTTTTTTCCATTAATACGTATACGCTCTCTGAAATCCTTTAAATGTGGTGAAGTATACAAACCCACTTTGTAACCCGCCTCTTGAAGAACTGAAGCCAATAAATGACTACTAGAACCTTTTCCATTGGTACCAGCTACGTGTATGCTCTTAAATTTAGTTTGAGGGGCGCCTAAATGTTCGGCGAACGATGTAATACCATCAAGTTTTGAATTAAAGGCACTTTTGCCTTTATTCTGATACATTGGAAGCTGTGCAAACATCCAATCTAATGTTTCTTTATAGGTCACTCTCCTAGCTTGAAATTTACAACTACGAAACCGACTTGTTTGCTTGGTGCGTCACCATCTAAATTCCACTTGTGCATAAATGCAGTTTTCTTTGCAGGTTCCAGTAAACATGGATTATTGTTCGTTGTACCCTTAACACCTGGCTCAGCAATAATTACTTTACCATTTCGGTCTACAATAATTTTAACTACTACTCTACCAGACTCGTTACATTCTTGTTGCACCTTACCTTTATTCACTAAAGACCTGCCGTTAAGTCCGTAACCACCTGTTCCGTTTCCACTGCCAGGACTACCATAATAACTTGTGGCATATGGATCCCCGTCTGGCTGACCTTTATCTCCTGCTCTATTATCATCGCCTTCACTACCGGATGCTGTTCCGTCAGATTTGTTAAGACCACCCATCATAGCATCTAAAGCTTTCTTTTTAGCCTCTTGCTCTTGACGCGCCTTGTCTGCGGCATCTTTCTTTTGTTTGGCTATTCTTGCAGCTTCTGCCTTTTTCTTATTTTCTGCGACCTCTGCCTTTCTCTTTGCAGCAGCGGCAGCTTCATCTGCTTTTCGTTTTGCCTCTTTAGCTTGATTAATCTTTACAGACTCGTCATTGTCTTGAGTTAAAACTTTTTCAGCTGGTGCCTCTTTCTCGGCTACAGCCTCCTCCACTTCTTCTACAGGCTCTTCAATTGCTTCTGCAACTTCTTGTTCTGTTGGCTCAACAGGGGGAGTATCTAAAGGTTCTGATTGTATCTTTTCTTTTGGTTGCACTTTACCGCTACCGAAATCCATAGTTCCAAAATTAACCGAGATTCCATTTTCCTCTGGCGGATCCATATAGTTTAGCCCAATATAAAATAAAACCAATAAAAGCGCACTTAACAACAATGTGGTAAGTGTCAATGATTTCTTTTTATGTTTTGTATCTAAAAATGCCATTTAGTTTGGGCGTACCGCCAAAATAACCTTATAATTATTTCTGTTCGCGATATCCATAACATTCACTGCTTCTTTAATCGCTACACTTTCTTCTGCCCTAAGTATAATTGTAGGACCATCTTGACCTGCTAATGCTTTCTTCAATTCGATCTCTACATACTCGCCGTTAATACGTTCATCATTAACAAAGTATTGTAAGTTCTTATCTATACTTACAGATACGTTTTGCGTATTAGTAGATTTCCCTTTTGCTTTTGGAAGTAACAGATCCAAGGCGTTAGGAGAATTTGCAGTAAGCATGAAAAACACCAACAACAAGAATACAATATCTGTCATTGAAGACATGCTAAAGTCTGGACTGACTTTATTTCTTCCTTTTAATTTCATAGTATAAAATTAAAGAGGTTCGTTTAATAGATCTAAGAATTCTACAGCGTTGGCTTCCATTTTATGAACTACTTTATCAGTTCTGTTCACTAAATGATTATAACCTACGTAAGCAATAATACCTACAATAAGACCCGCAACCGTTGTAGTCATAGCGGTATAAATACCAGACGCTAATGAACCCATTTCTGCTTGACCACCACTACTGGCCATCTCATGAAATGCAAGTATCATACCAATAACAGTCCCTAAGAAGCCAATCATTGGAGCAGCACCAGCTACCGTCGCCAAAATACTTACATTCTTTTCAAGCTTGTATACTTCAAGCGTACCTGCATTTTCTATTGCAGTATTTATATCATCTAAAGGCTTACCTATACGAGAAACACCTTTCTCCGTTAACCTTGCTACCGGCGAGTCTGTTTGGGCACAAAGTATCTTTGCTGCATCTAACTTACCTGTAGTGACGTAATCACGAATCTGATTCATAAAATTCTTATCTATTTTAGATGCCGCATTTACCGCAAGCAAACGCTCAAAATAGATATATAAGGCTACACCTAACATGATAAATAAAACAGAGATAATGATTACACTACCTGTGCCACCATTAAATATTAAATCTATTACCGAAAGAGTCTTCTCTTCAGACAATAATTCTTCGCTCGCATCTTGAGCCAAATCCTGGAATAATAACATAATATTCTTTAAGTATTGAATTTGCCTTTATAACGATGATTTACGAATTAAATTATCCGTGAAGCACAAAATCTCTCAATAGGATAAAAACGATTGCCCCACTAATAAAACCTACGAATGCCAACCATGCAATTTTTTTAAGATACCAGAAAAAATCAATTTTCTCCATACCCATTGCAACAACACCTGCC
Organism: Maribacter sp.; assembly: GCF_039968975.1. GTDB lineage: Bacteria > Bacteroidota > Bacteroidia > Flavobacteriales > Flavobacteriaceae > Maribacter. The sequence continues at coordinate 6,618 of NZ_JBDVOT010000164.1, forward strand.
GCAGAACCAATAATCAACATACTACCACCTGTACCTGCAGAGTAAGCTATAAAGTGCCAAAGCGGATTATCTAAAGGCTCACTAAACATTCCCATACTTGCCGCCACTAATGGTACGTTATCAATAACAGCTGAACCTAAACCAAATAGCATTACAACAATATCGGTATTAGGTATAGCCTCATTAAGAGCTCCTGCAGCATTAAAAAGTATACCCAAAGACTCCATAGCAGCTACTGCCAACAAAATCCCTAAGAAAAACAAGATACTTGGCAATTCAATTTTAGATAAAGAATGATGAACAGGGCTATGGTGCCCTTCGCTATCTTGACCCTCTTGGTCTACAGAAGAAATACTAAATTTCTTATTACTATAAATTTCGGCAAAAGTAGCAACCACAGCCAATGATAACATCATACCTACATAAGGAGGTAAATGCGTTACTGTCTTAAATATAGGTACGAACAAAATAGCACCAAGACCTAAATACAACATTACCCCACTATATTTTGACTTCGCATTTTCACCTTCTAATTCACCATCAATTAAACCTTTAAAAACTTTAAATCTACTTGCGATGACTACAGGCACAATCATACAAACCAATGAAGGCAATAGTACATGAAGCACTAGCTGACCAGCACTTACCCTGTTAGCGATCCACAACATAGTAGTAGTTACATCTCCAATAGGAGACCAAGCACCACCTGCATTTGCCGTTATTACGATCATACCAGCAAACCATAATTTTGTTTCTCTGTCCTTAATAACTTTCTGAAGAATAGTAATCAAAACAATTGTTGCCGTTAGGTTATCTATGATAGCAGATAAAACGAATGCTAATATTGAAAACAACCAAAGTAATTTCCCTTTTTGCTTTGTTTTAATAAATCCTTTTATAGTTGCAAAACCATCGAAATAATCAATAATTTCTACAATAGTCATTGCCCCCAAAAGAAAGAAAAGAATCTCTGCCGTTTTACCTAAATGATGCAATAGAGATTCCTCCATCATATGCATCCTATCTAAATGTCCCCATTTACCAAAACCTTCTACAAGACTCTGCTGAGCAGAATCAAACCAGTTTTCGTAACCATCTATACCAAGAGCTATAAGTGCCCAAAGTATAGCCATCATAGCTAAGGCCGGTATTAATTTATCTATTTTAAGATTGTGTTCTAAGGTAATGGCAAGATATCCCGCCAAAAAAACAATAACAATGATGGTTTCCATATTCTTTGGTTTTTTGAGTAACTAGTTATTAGTTGTAAATATAGGTTCTAATTCTAAAAAATAAATCTTCCAAATATATTTAAAATTGTGCGTGAAATCCTAATGAAATGACAATAATCCCAAAGATATCTGACATCCAAATACTTAAATCAATACTATTATAAATTTAAAAGGTTTTATGTGACTAAAATTTAACGCATAAGAAAATGTTAAATTTGAACTGAGAGTTTAATTCGAAACAACAGTTGTTACAAAATGACTCAAAAGCAGTGTTTTTAGCATGATATTTAACTAGTATATCTCTATCTTTGAGAAGTTAACCTTTATATATATTTAGATGAATTTTTCATTAAATGAAGAACAAAAGCTTATACAAGAAGCTGCACGTGATTTTGCTCAAACAGAATTATTAGCAGAAGTAATTGAACGTGACGACGCCCAAAGATTCCCTACAGAAGAAATAAAAAAATTAGGAGAACTTGGTTTTTTAGGAATGATGGTAGACCCCAAGTATGGCGGAAGCGGACTTGACACCCTTTCATATGTAATTGCTATGGAAGAGATTTCTAAAATTGATGCATCAACTTCAGTGGTAATGTCGGTAAACAATTCTTTGGTATGCTGGGGATTAGAAAAATTCGGTTCTGAAGAACAAAAGGAGAAATACCTTACCAAGCTTTCTACAGGAGAGCAAATAGGTGCTTTCTGCCTTTCTGAACCAGAAGCGGGTAGCGATGCCACTTCTCAAAAAACAACCGCCATAGATATGGGCGATCATTATATAGTAAATGGAACCAAAAATTGGATTACCAATGGTGGTACCGCAAGTACATATATTGTAATTGCTCAAACAGACAAGGATAAAAAGCATAGAGGCATAAATGCCTTGATCATTGAAAAAGGCACTCCTGGATTTGAAATAGGACCTAAAGAAAACAAATTAGGTATTAGAGGTAGTGATACTCATTCATTAATATTTAATGATGTAAAAGTCCCTAAAGAAAATAGAATTGGCGAAGATGGCTTTGGTTTTAAATTTGCCATGAAAACTTTAGCAGGTGGCCGTATTGGTATTGCAGCTCAGGCACTAGGTATTGCTGCCGGCGCATATGAATTAGCTTTAAAATATTCAAAGGAACGCAAAGCTTTTGGCACTGAAATAAGCAATCACCAAGCTATTGCATTTAAATTAGCCGACATGCATACCGAAATACAAGCGGCAAGATTACTGGTTTATCAATCTGCATTAGACAAAGACAATGATAGAGATTATGACCTTTCTGGAGCAATGGCTAAACTATACGCTTCAAAAGTAGCAATGGAAACTACGGTTGAAGCGGTACAAATTCATGGTGGAAACGGATTCGTTAAAGACTATCATGTGGAGCGATTAATGAGAGATGCCAAAATAACACAGATATACGAAGGCACTTCTGAAATACAAAAAATCGTTATTTCAAGAAGTATTTTAAAGTAATTATTAGACAATTTATGATTCACCCCTACTTTTCATAGGGGTGAATTTTATTATAACAACATCTTACTTTGTTAACCTCTCAATAAAGTTAGCCTTTATTGTTAGAAAGTTGCAAAAACTACATTTTACCCCCTACTTCATCCATACTTTTCAATAATATTAACTTAAATTTATCAATCTGATAAATTGAAGGTTTTAAAAATCCATAATTATAGATTTTTTAAGCTTTTATTTATTTCGTTGAATTTTTTACTTGAATTTGTTTCAATCATTGAATATAATTCAATTAAATTGATATTTTTGAAGAAATACCACAAAGGATGAAACTGAAGAAGCAAGGATTATATTTACCGGAATTTGAACATGATAACTGTGGGGCTGGTTTTATATGCAGTCTTAAAGGAAAGAAATCTAACGACATTATTCATAAAGCGTTAGAGATACTTGAACGTTTAGAGCATAGAGGGGCAGTAAGTGCCGATGGTAAAACAGGAGATGGAGCAGGTATATTAATAGATATACCGCATGATTTTTTTCAGGCTGTTTGTAATTTTGACCTACCTAAGGCAGGTGATTATGCAGTTGGTAATATATTTTTCCCTAGAAAAGAAAACCAAAGAGATTTCTGTATTTCGGTTTTTGAAGAAAATATCAAAAAACAAGGTTTACAATTATTAGGATGGAGAGATGTACCGGTAAACAGATCAATACCCGGTAGAATTGCCGCTGAAACCGAACCTTTTGTTAAACAAATATTTGTGGCTAAAGAAAGTGAAGATCAAGATTACTTTGATTTTAACTTAAAACTTTTTATTGCAAGAAAAGTAACCGAACATACTATCATAAAATCTAAATTATCTGAAAGCAAGTTCTTTTATGTACCTAGCTTATCTACCAAGATAATTATATTTAAAGGACTACTAATGCCTTTAGATATTAGCCTATACTATTCAGATCTAATGGATTCTAGAGTAGTAACTAGATTGGCATTGGTACACCAACGTTTCTCTACAAATACTTTCCCTACCTGGGATTTGGCACAACCATTTAGATATATGTGCCATAATGGTGAAATAAACACCTTAAGAGGAAATGTTACCCGTATGTTCTCTAGAGAAGAATTATTGAAGAGCGATATGTTCGGAGATGAAATAAAGAACGTTCTTCCTATTATATTACCTGGAAAGTCTGATTCTGCCACCATGGATATGGTCGTTGAATTACTATTGATGACCGGTAGATCGTTACCAGAGGTAATGATGATCTTAGTGCCTGAGGCATGGGAGAAAAATACCGAAATGTCTGAAGCTAAAAGATCATTTTATGAATATCATTCTTGTATGATGGAACCTTGGGACGGACCAGCTTCTATTCCTTTTACTGATGGAAACTTTATAGGTGCGGTATTAGATAGAAACGGGCTAAGACCATCAAGATACACGGTTACAAAAGATGACTACGTAGTTATGTCTTCTGAAACTGGTGTTGTTGATATTGCCCCAGACAATGTAGAATTTCACGGAAGATTACAGCCAGGAAAAATGTTCTTGGTGAATATGGAAGAAGGCAGAATTGTTAAC
>NZ_JBDVOT010000165.1:0-5741 GCF_039968975.1 Maribacter sp.
TATACCTTCTACCCAAAATTCTACGCGGTATTTCCATGCAGTAATTTTTAAAACCGGAGTGTTATGAGAATCCCATTGACCTTGAAGCGTATATGCCCAACCACGCTCTCTACAAAGCGCTATAAAAATATGTTGTCGTATTACATGAGCAGCAAACCTATTAGAATACGTATTTGTATTCACTTCTGCATCAGTTACAATATATAACTCTCTATGTGCCTGCTTGAAGGGTTGTTTTATTTCATTTTTTTCTAACCATCTTCGCCAAGATTGTACCTCACTAACACTTGCATTGACCGGGTGCCATAATTTAATTTTAGCATTGGTATAGTTTTTTAAAATGACTTCGTTGACATCAATAAACTCGTTATTTTTATAAATAACACTTGTGGTTTTATTACCTATCGTAAAACTCCAAATTAATTTAGTTCCAAAAAATCGTAATAGATTATTATCTAAATACAGCTTTTTCCATTGCTCAAAATCCCATTCACGCTTCGCTAAAAATATCTTTTCTATCCTACTTTTTTGAGCCGTCAAATTCGACTGAATATCTTTTACTTTTTTCTTGTATTCTTTTAGCTCTACTGCAAAATTGTCTTTTACATATTTCGGTACTGACTTTATCTTCTTCCCGTTTTCATTTTCCCAAAGCAAACTAAAACTAGAACTACTTTCAATGGCACCAATAGCTGTGTATTCTCCAAATTTTTGAATTAGCTGAAAATCAGAATTCAAACCAAAATCCTGAACAGCCAATTCTTCAATTTCATACATAGTCTTACCTTCCGCTTTTGCCACACGTTCAATTGCTTTGGTAATAATAGATTGCACAGAAGGATACTTAATTTTCATTCTAAACTTCGTAAGTCTAGAAATACCATCTTGATATGGAAGCTTAGAAAAAGAATAAATGCAACCATTTCCTAATTTAGCGCTTAGTGCCCCAACATTCCTTAATTTCTTATAACTCAACAACCCTAAATCCTCTATTATTTGATTTAGCTCATCATCATTTATCACAGCACTAGACCAAACAGCAGACCTTAATATTTGTATATTTTTATCTGCAATAAAATCGAACTCATATTCCTGGTTTTTATGAATCTGTCTAAAAAGATCTAAGGTTTCTTCTATCCATTTAATAAAACTAGTTTTTACCTTGTCTACACCTACTTTAGCAAGTAAATCATCAGATGTTTTTAACCAAGAATTTGCCGGTGCGCTTTTACCACCACCTTTAGAGAAGTGTACCAATAATTCTTTATAAACCTCTTGATCACTTTCTTTTAAAGAAGTAATAGTTTCATAAATACTTTTACCTAAAGGATCGTTACGATCCACTTCAAATTCCGAAGAATTTTTACCAATGTTTAAAACTCTGGTACCCAGTCTTATGTCGTCTGCAGATAAATAATTTCCTTTGGTAATCGCCTTTTGCACCTTATTTAAGGTAGACCTTAATTCTGGGGATACTCCCGTTTTCTGTACATCTTTCTCTATTTTACCCACCAACGGCACTATAGGCCAGTTGAAGCTATATAAATGTCCTTTGCTATCATGCATAAAGCCGTTTATAATTTCTAAGATTTCCTCATCATCAAAATGTATATCTGAAGCCCTAATTAATAAACTCAACACATTTTTAGCAGTGTCTTTCAAGAAGTGCCGGTCATCTCCCCAATCTGTTTTGGTTTGACCATTTTGGAGATAAATCAAGTCAAAAATAAAATCTTTTTTAAAAGAAGACGGCATCTTTTTGAGTTCTTTATACTTGGGTATATCATTTAATTTAACCGAATATCCATCTCCATATTCTAAAGCTTCTTCAAAAAATTCTTTACGAAAACTGAGAACGTCTGGACTAATTTCTAACTTACTTTCAATATCATTATTCACCCCAAACAACTTCTTAATAATATCTTTCATAGACTATCCCCCAATTAATTGTGTAAGTTTTACAAAGGCTATTTCAGTAGTTTTAGAAACCAGCACTTCTTGCTCCAAATCTTCTGCCTGTTTATTATCTATAAGTATAAAATAACCGTTCTTTTGAAAGGCATCTAATGCAACCAAAATCTGTTTTTCAATATCTATTTTTTTGCCTCGGTTTTTCAATTTGAAACCATTTAATGTTTTTTCTGCCTCACTAGGCTGAATTAAACCCTTAAAATAATTGGGTAGCTTCTCGTTGTAAGCATTTACCTCAGACTCTACTCGTGCAGAAATCAATTCTTTAACGGTAGTTCGTTCATTCCTGACAGCAATCTCTATCTGATTTAAAATATCACCAGTGAATGTTGCATCTTTTATAGTTAATAGCATTTTGAAGTTTTTCTAAATTTATGGATTTTTAAAATTTCAAAGGAAACTTATCTATTTAAATTATCAATAAAAATCTTAAGAAACAGTGAATCACTTCGCATACACAATCAGAAAATGAAACCACAAAATTTTCAATACTTTCGTCATTCATAAAACATTATATGACGGTTGAAGATTTAGTTGGAGAGTACAATATTATTGGTAGTAACCAAGATGAAGCATCTAATAACTACAAAGGAAAACTGGTTTTGTCTTTAGATGAAAATAATAGGATAATTGCAATGTGGACTATTGGCGCAGACCAAAAACAAACAGGCTCAGGATTCTTTAAAAATAATATTCTGGTTATAAACTTTAGATATTCTGGCGAAGATCAAAATATTTACAAAGGTGTTGCCGTATACCAGTGCCTCAGCAAAGATATACTAGACGGATTTTGGTCCGAGAAACATGGGAATCCGCTTTTCTTAGGAGAAGAACGGTGTTTTAGAATTAAAACAAATGTTGAACTATTAGATTAAGACTACATAGCAAACATAATATGGCAAGCTATAAACCCTATAACTGCTAAAATAATTCCTACTAGAAAAACGTGAAAGGAAGTTCTAAGTAGTTTAAACTTTCTATCTATAGTCTTACCTAAATAAAAGGTATCTTTTGCTATAGTCTTATAAAGCTCATCTCCCTTATACATTAAACCGGTAAGTTCTTCTGTATATTCTTCTTCGTTCATAGTATTAAAATTACCATAGAACAATAAATTATTGGTACTTCTATCACCATGCGTAAGTTCTGGTCTAGTTGCAAATACTGCATATGCAATAGATATAAGATTAGTTGCAAGCATGATAATTGCAGGATAAATAAGATGTGGATCTTTATCTAGCTGACTTAATACGGTACCCAGTATTATGGATAGAATAAGCGCATTGATGGAAATAAGAATATTCGATTTTCTATCAATCATCGTATTCAGCGTATATTGATTTTTGGACACCAACCGAAATAAGGTTTCCGCACCTCGCTCTGATCGAGGTTCTATCTTTGACAGTTTCTTTTTAAGGGTTTTTAATTTCTCCTTATCAATACCCAATTCAACAATCAATTGTTTATCTATCGCTTTTTCTTGTTTTTTTATTGCTTTTTCTGATTCCTCCATCATAAAATGATTTTACTAGCTATATATTTTCTTCGCTACTTTACCCACGGTTAATCCTTGTAATAGCACCGATACCAAAACAACAACATAGGTTATATATAATATAATTTCTGCTGAAAGGTCTTCTGACAAACTTAATGCCAATGCTATAGATATACCACCGCGTAAACCTCCCCAAGTTAATATAGCAACCGTTTTTATAGGTTTACTTTCTTCATGTTTTAGCAAGCTATACGGCAATAATACAGATATAAAACGAGCTAAAAGCACTACCAATACAGACAGGAAGCCAAATGTAAGGTATAACGAATCAAACTTTAGAAGATGTATGGTAAGACCTATTAAAACAAATAAAATAGCATTGAACACTTCATCTAGAACTTCCCATATATTATTCAATATTTTTCGGGTCATTCCTTTATTTGATGCTATATTAATTTTATTACCAATGACCATACCCGAAACTACCATAGCCAAAGGTCCGGATACATGCAATACAGAGGCTATTGCATAGCCACCTATAACAATGGCTAAACTTATTAAAACCGCTAATTGCGGATTTTCATTAATAGATTTAATAACTCTATACCCTATAAAACCTAGAAGTAAACCATAGACAATTCCACCAACGGCTTCCATTAAAAATAGCTCTCCAATACTACTACTTAAAGATTCTTTGCTATTTTCTTCTAAACGAGCTACAATTAACAAACCAGAAAATACTACAACACCAATACCATCATTAAATAAAGATTCGCCTTCTATTTTCACTCCCAAGCTTTTCTGAATATTTGCCTTTTTTAAAATTGACATTACCGCTATGGGATCTGTTGGTGAAATTAATGCTCCAAAAAGCAAAGCATGTATTAGCGGTAATTCTATACTTAAAGATTGAGCTAGAAAATAGGTTAAAAAACCAACTATAGCAGTAGAAATAAGCACACCTAGGGTTGCAAACAATAGAATAGATTTTCGCTCTTTTTTTAAATCATCTATATTAACATGTAAAGATCCTGCAAAAAGTAAGAAACTCAACATACCATCCATTAATAGACTTCTGAAATCTGTATTGATCACGACATCACAGAAATAAAGATAAAATGCCGGGAATATGTTTTGGGTCATTGTAACCAGCACGACCATTGATAATGCTAAAATCATTAACCCAATGGTTGATGGTAACTTTAACCACTTATAGTTAACATAACTAAAAAACGCGGCAATTAAGAATATGATACTAAATGATTGAAACATACTTTTTAATTTAAATCAAACTAGCATCAGTGATTATTTCCAGTAATGCAGGTCCATCGTGTGCTTTTAGTTTTTCTAAAGCAGGTATTAGTTCTTCTATTTTGGTAACTCTAATACCAAGTGCCCCACAATTTTCTGCATATTTTGAAAAATTTGCATTGTGTAACGAGGTTTTCCAAACATCTAATTCAGCCGCTTTTTGCTCCTTTGAAATTTTACCGATTTCAGAATTATTTAAAAGCACATGTTTAATGTTCATGTTGTATTTTACCAAAGTCATCATTTCTCCTAAATACTGACCAAAACCGCCATCACCTGAGACCGACCAAATAGGTCTTTCATTACCTTGAGCAGCCCAAGCACCCATTGCTGCCGGTAATGAAAAACCAATAGAACCCAAATAACCAGACATTAATACAGATTGATTTTTTGGTTCAAAATAACGACCAAAAGAATACGTATTATTACCCACATCTACAGCAATAACTGCATTATCTGGTACTACTTTATTCATAGCATCAAACACCGCTATTGAACTTAAACCTACAGCACTTTCATCTTTTAATCGGCTAGCTTTTTCTTCTTGCCATATCTCCCATCGTTTTGCAATTTCTGGGCGTCTATCTACCGTATTAATTTTTCCTTCCGTTTGTTCTTCAATAATTGTCAACGTTTCTGAAATCTCTCCCCATAAGGCAGCATCAACTTTATGAAATTTACTTAATGCAGCGGGGTCATAATCGACTTGTATTATTGGTTTTTTAGGTGTGATACCTGTATGATTAGAAAACGATGCGCCAAATACAATGAGCAAATCGCTCTCGTTCATGAACCAAGAAGCTATGGGTGTTCCACTTCTACCAAGTACTCCACAACCTAATTCATGATGGTCAGAAATTTGTCCTTTTCCTTTAAAGGTGGTAATTACCGGACAGTTTAATTTTTCTGCAAACGCTACTATAGCATCCATTTGAAAACGAGCACCGTGCCCTACAATGATTGC
>NZ_JBDVOT010000166.1:0-2312 GCF_039968975.1 Maribacter sp.
CTACAAGCAAAAGGGTTTACTCTAAAAGATATTGAGGCTGAATTAATGAAAAGAAAGAAGTAGATTATATGCGTTATAATGATATGTTTTTGATATTGATGAAGTTTATCATTTTGCAGTAAACGTATCATTATCTTTATCTTCTACCCAGTTGTATTCTATTTCCCAGGCAACATTTCTGGCGAATTCTAAACCGTGTCGGTCGGCTAAAAATCCTAAAGCCATATCCATGCCGGCACTTACACCAGAAGATGTATAGTAGTTTTCGTCTACCTTCCAACGAGCTTGCTTGTCCCATTCTACATCGGGTCCATTGGTAACGACCCATGCAAATGCACGTTTGTTAGAGTTGGCTTGTCTTTTGTCTAAAAGCCCTGATTTTGCTAAAAGTGCGCTTCCTGTACATACGGTCATTACATATGTGCTTGAAAGACTAATATTTTTAATAGATGTTATTAATTCATCATTTTCGACTTCCACTCTTGTCCCCAAGCCACCAGGAATCAAGAAGGCAAATGGCTCTTTGTTTATATCTGCTAACTTTTCTGTCATGATTGGTACTTGGTGTCTATTGGTAACTATACCACCATCCATTGAATAGAATTTTAAAGTATATAGATCTGTTAATCTTCCAAATATTTCAGCGGGTCCAAAAACATCAAGGGTTTCATAATTGTCGAATAGCAAAAATGCAATTTCTTGTTTTTCAACTGCTTTCATTTGGTTGGGTTTTTCTTGAGCGGATAAGCTTAAATTGAATAGTAACAGAATTGAATATGCTTTTATAAGCGTGCTAAAGATTTGCATAAGTGCTGTTTAAATATTAATGATAAGAAAACTATCGTTCTAAAATAATATAATATTTAATGTATTACAGGAGATTACTACTTGGCATCTTAAATACTTGATATTATTATCAATAAGTTAAAAAACAGTCTAAAATTTTCAGAAATGGGTATTAAAATATTCGTTCCATGATGACATAATCTATTCCTCCTTTCACAAACGTGTGGTCAGTGGGCATCATCTGGAATTTTTTATAATATTTCAATTTACTTACTCTGGCATTACACCAAATTTTAGAGACAGATTTTTTAATGGCAACTTGTATGATCTCATTTAGTAGAAGAGAGCCATACCCTTTTCCTTGGTGATTTGTTAGTGTAGCAAACTTTCTAAACTGAGCTTCTCCGTCATCAATAAATAAAGAAATCACTGAAATTATTTCGTTATTTAATATAAGTCCGTAATGTAGACCATTATCGTCATTAATAAGCTTTACAAAATCTAAAGGCTTATTAGGCCACATTACCTGATGTCTAATTGGTAAGGTTTGCTGAGAAATTATTTCAATTATTTTATGGGACATATAAGAGAGTAACAGGTTACTCAAATGTAAATAGGTTTAATGGGTTATTCAAGTTCTAAGTTGTCTTGAAACTTATCTACTGAAACCCACTTAAATTGTATAGGAGTCCAATCATCTTTACTTTCATATGAAGCGCTGTTCTTTAAATAAACGGTATCATCTTTAGTAAATACATGCTGCGTATCAATTACTTCTTGTGAATAGACTTTAGTAGGTTTCTTGTTTTTAATCAAACCGATATTTTTTTAATAAAACCCATAATTCTAAATTTTGTTGTGTTAACTATAAGTTAATTAGTTTTAAACTAGATTATTAGAGGTGTCTTTTGCTCCCCATGAATCTAAACTCAACAGAATATTTTCAAGCGATTTGCCACGCTTACTTAAGGCATATTCTACTTTTGGAGGTACTACAGGAAAAACCTCTCTAGTTATTAATCCGTCTTTTTCTAATTCTCTTACGGTTTGGGTAAACATTTTGTTTGATATACCTGGTACTTTTTTCTGAAGTACGCCTGACCGTAACGCACCGTCTAAAAGATGAAAAAGTACAATTGGTTTCCATTTTGTACCAATTAAATTCATGGTATGGTCTAATGGGCAATAATTTTTTGAACTCATATGAAATATAACTAACTATTAATCAGTAATTAACTCTTTTGGGTAACTATAGCACTTTTAGGTAAGTTATTGTCAATAAGGCAAATATAGATTTATTTTGCATTAAAATTAAAACTATGAATACAAATAAAGAGTACCCAAAATCATTTTCGCATATAGGTATTACGGTTCCAGATTTAGAGAAAGCAGTAGCATTTTACGCAGAGGTAATGGGCTGGTATGTTATAATGAAACCGTCTAAAATCAAGAAAGAGAAAGAAACCGCTATCGGCTTAATGTGTATTGATGTATTTGGTGATGATTGGGAAAAATTTGAAATTGCC
>NZ_JBDVOT010000167.1:0-3566 GCF_039968975.1 Maribacter sp.
TGAAGATTTAGATGAACAAATAACTTCTAATAACAATACAATGTTAGCACTGCAGCAAAATGTTTTTGGTCGATCTAACATTGGCATGTTCTTCATTAATAGACAATCATTTGAAGATTATGAATTTCAAGATCCTGAAGATCGTTACAATAGGGTTGCAGGTATAGATTATAATTTAATTTCAGATAATAATGTCTTAAACGGTAAATTCTACCTCCATAAATCTTTTGCCCATAACGCTGGTAAAGCAAATCTTTCATCAGGGGCATTTATGCAGTATAACTCTAGAAACTGGAACTTTTTTGAAGATGTGGTCTATATAGGAGAAGATTTCAGATCTGACCTTGGGTTTATTCGTAGAACAGATATTTTTAAGACAGCAACCATGGTAGAGCGCGTTTTCTGGCCAGATGATAGTGTTTTGCAAAGTCATAGCTTTCAGTTTTTCCCTGTTTTAACATGGAGTCCAGAAAATGATTTTCTTCATACAGATTATGATTTAATGGGCGCTTGGGAGTCGAAATTTAATGATCAGTCAGAAATCAATGTATCATACACACATACATACACATTTCTTTTCGACGAGTTTGACCCAACTGACCAAGACGATGCTATACCGCTACCCAATAAGGTTGGCTATCATTACAATTATGTTTCACTTGAATATCAATCTGACAGTAGAAAGAGGTTTGCATATTCTATTTCACCCACCATAGGAAGTTTTTTTAATGGTGATAGATTTTCGGTTCGGACAGAAATGTATTTAAGATTTCAACCAAAAGTATTTTTGTCATTGGCTATGAATTATGACAAAATATCGCTGCCAAAACCCTATTCAAGTACAGATATTTGGCTAATTAGTCCAAAAATAGATGTTACCTTTAGCAAATCTATATTTTGGTCAACACTTGTACAATACAGTAATCAGCGAGATAATTTAGGTTTTAACTCTAGGTTACAATGGCGTTTTGCACCATTGTCAGATTTATTTATCGTTTATAACGACAACTACTTTGTCAATTCATTTGAACCAAAATATCGTTCTATAAATCTAAAACTGACCTACTGGTTAAATATCTAAAATGAAATATAAAATTCTATGTTCAGATTTAGACGGTACATTACTTTCTTCTAAAAGTGATGTTTCTGAATTTGCAATTGAACAAATAGGTAAAATTAAAGACGATACTAAAATCATTTTAGTTTCTGCAAGAATGCCAAGCGGTATGCGCTATATTCAAGAGAATTTAGGTATTACCAATCAGCCCATTATTTGCTACAATGGCGCCTTAGTATTGTCAGGTAACACGGCTCTTACATCGGTATTTATCCCTATCAACATCTTAACAGATATTCATAAGGTATGTAAAGGTTTAGAGGCTGATTTAGGCTTATATTATAACAATGAATGGTACGTGCCAAAAACTTCTTTACGGGTAGATAAAGAGACCAAATACACGAAAACTACACCCACTTTTCAAGATACTCAAAGCACCTTGAATAATTGGAAACAACGAAATGTAGGAGCACACAAAATTATGCTCATGTGCACCAAAAGCAGTGCAGATATACTGATGCCAGTTCTTCAAGAAAAATTAGGTGACGTACTTAACTTATATCGCTCCAATGACACACTTATTGAAATTGCTCCAAAAACCGTATCAAAACTTTCTGCAATTAAATTACTGTTAGAAGAGGATGAAGCCTTAGCAGATATCGTAGCCTTTGGCGATAACTACAATGATATTGAAATGCTTGAAAATGTAGGCTATGGTGTTGCTGTTGCCAATGCAAGAGAAGAAGTAAAAAAAATCTCAAATCATATTACCCTAGATAATACTGAAGACGGAGTAGCACATTACATTGCCAAAAACTTGGTTAATTAACTATATTTGAAAATACCAACATAGCACTATATTTATGCCATACCTTTTTGCCCAACCTCTTATTACAAATGACACGGTAGTCTTCGGACTTTTGGCACTTTGCCTAGGTTTCATCTTTTATACCTCTAGTCTGAAAACCGGATTTTGGAGTAAATTCTATTCCATTGTTCCTGCAGTGCTTATGTGCTATTTATTACCGGCTATTTTAACGAGTACCGGAATTGTTTCTGATGAGATTTCTAATTTATATTTTATGGCAAGTAGGTACTTACTACCTGCAGCACTTGTTCTTATGACGTTGAGCATTGACATGAAGGCCATTTCAAACCTTGGATCCAAAGCACTCATCATGTTTTTAACTGGTAGCGCAGGTATTATTATAGGTGGACCAATTGCTATTCTTATTGTCTCTATTTTTTCTCCTGATACCGTTGGCGGAAATGATTTTGATGCCATATGGAGGGGACTTTCTACCATCGCAGGTAGTTGGATCGGTGGCGGTGCAAACCAAGCTGCTATGTTAGAAATTTTTCAATACAATCCTGAAAAATATGGCGGTATGGTATTGATAGATATTGTAGTCGCCAATGTATGGATGGCCATCGTTCTTTTGGGAGTTGGTAGAACCAAAAAAATTGACGCATGGTTAAAAGCAGATACCTCAGCCATTGAAACTTTAAAAGTAAAAGTGACGGAGTTTACCGAGAGAATTACTCGTGTACCTACCCTGAACGATTATATGATTATGCTAGCCCTAGCTTTTACCGCTGTTGGAATAGCTCATTTTTTCGGCGACCATATAAGTGCTTATTTAGAAAGTAATTTTGACGCTGTAAGCGATAAAAAGAGTTTTCTATCTTTCTTAGGCTCCGCCTTCTTTTGGATGGTAGTTATTGCTACAGGTTTGGGCATAGCCTTATCTTTCACTAAAGCAAAGAATTATGAAGGTGCAGGCGCCAGTAAAATTGGCGGTATGTTCATTTATATTCTGGTTGCTACTATTGGTATGAAAATGGACCTGAACAAAGTACTAGAAAACCCTGGATTGATTGCTGTTGGCTTTATCTGGATTGCCATTCATGCTGGATTGATGATATTGGTCGCTAAACTAATTAAGGCACCATATTTCTTTCTTGCGGTAGGTAGTCAAGCAAATGTTGGTGGTGCGGCTTCCGCACCTGTTGTTGCTGCAGAATTTCACCCCTCATTAACATCGGTAGGTGTTCTATTAGCTGTACTTGGCTATGTAGTAGGTACTGGTGGTGCTTTGCTTTGTGCATACTTAATGGAAGTTGCATCTAGTTTATAAAATAAATCTTAGTTACTAACAAAATAAAGGCTTGGCGTTCTTTATTATCAAATTTTATAGATATTTGCGCCCTAAATGATAAGAATGAAGAAAATACTATTTGTTGTTGCTGCGTTATTGGCATTAAGCTCATGTGGCGATAACACAGAAGAGACAATGATCGTAAACGGTAAAATTAAAGGTCTTAAAAAAGGAACCCTTTATTTACAACACGTACCGGACTCAGTTCTAATTACTGTAGATTCCCTTGCTATCAACGGAGATGGAAATTTTTCTTTTAAGACTAAATTAATGAGTCCAGAGATATTCTATTTATACTTGGATAAAAAAGATAATAACGATATTAATGACCGTATTACATTCTTTGCCGA
>NZ_JBDVOT010000168.1:0-12414 GCF_039968975.1 Maribacter sp.
ATCAGGCTATTATAATCTTAACAGGCATATTAGGTGCCACCATGACATTTTTTGTTAGTCACCGTTTCAACCAAGGTCCGGTTAGAGCTTCTGCCCTGTTATCACTTATTATTGGTTTGTTCTTTTATTTTTACCCTAATACTTTAAATCCTTATTTATCAGGTAACATTCCTGTTGTTTTTATTGGAACCTCTTTTATTGGAATGATATCAACAACTACCAAAAGAAGCTATGTTCATTTGACTATAGCAGGTTTGCTTTTTAGTATTATATATATAAATAAGAATAATCAATTTGACGGTTTTGGCGGTGCTTTGGGTGCTCTTGCCTTTATAGCCTTACTCATAACCTTTGCCTTTTCGTTCGCCTTCACAAAAGGCATACATAGATTAAAACTATTATTAAAAGTCAAAAAGAAAAATAGATAATCTTTTAAAAAGGCATTTTATCCTTTATAAAGTACATTTAAAACGAAAAATAGACAGACTTGTCTATTTGGTAAAATATTATGCTATATTTGCCTCATGAAACATGCCGAAGTACGAAATAGAATTACTGAAACCGCCTCTGATTTATTTTATAGGAATGGTTACAATTCTACTGGAATAAATCAAATTATTGCAGAAGCAGGCATTGCTAAGGCTACCTTATACAATCATTTTAAATCTAAAGAAGAAATTTGTCTAGCATATTTAAAACACAAAAATGTAAGTTTTTTAAAGGACTTTGAAGCGTATACTACATCAAAACCAAAAGGAAAGGAACAATTGCTAGCTATTTTCGATTTTCTTCAATTATTTTATCAAGAAAAAGATTTTAATGGTTGTTGGTGTATAAAAACAGTATCTGAAATACCTAGGGACAATGAACTTATTAGATACGAGATTCAGTCACAAAAAAACGATTTCATTGCCCTTATCATCAAGTTGATACATACTAATCTTGAAAATATTAAGGAAGCACAAGTAAATTCCTTGGCACGACAAATCTATTTACTTTATGAAAGTGCTGTGGGCGAAAGTCACCTACATCAAGAAGATTGGCCTATTTTAGAATCTAAAAATTTATGTGAAAAAATAATATCCTAAAAAAATTTATGCACCAATAGACAGACTTGTCTGTCTTTATTTAACAAATATGAAGAAAGAAAATATTACAAACAACGCACACTCAAAAATAGAATTAGGTGCGTTTAAAGATTTAACGGCAAATACATTTCAGCCTAGTCCTGATTTTAAAATTGAAGGAAAACGCTTTGTAAAAGATGAATTGGGCCTTACCGGAACAGAAATGTCTTTCAACACCATGCTACCCAACACCGCCATTTCTTTTTTACATAAACACAAAGAAAACGAAGAGGTCTACATAGCTATAAAAGGGCAAGGTCAAATGATCCTTAATGATGTTTATGTTGATATGACTGAAGGAACTGTTATTAAGGTTGCTACAGATACAGAACGTGCGATAAGAAATAATAGCAATGACCTTTTTAGCTATATCGTAATACAGGCAAAAGAGAATTCTCTTGAAAATAGTACGGTATCTGATGGATACGGAATAGAAAAAAAACCAAATTGGAATTAATCAATAATTATAAATAAAAAATAAAATGGAAAACTTAGAAAACAAAGTAGCCTTAGTAATTGGTGGAACTAGTGGAATTGGTAATGCAACAACAAATGCATTGTTAGCAGGTGGTGCTACAGTGCACGTTGTAGGTAGAAATACCGATAAAATTGCAGATGCTCCTAATTTAATCAAGCATACCGCAAACATCTCTAATACTGAGGAAGTTGAAACCTTACTATCAAAAATAGACGCATTGGATAATCTCGATTATTTGGTAAACGCCTCTGGTATTTTTGGCCCTAAACCATTTTTAGATCATACAATGGAAGATTATAATTCATACTTAGATTTAAACCGAGGATTTTTCTTCATTACACAAACTGCTGCTAAGAAAATGAAAGCTACCAAAGGTGGTTCTATTGTTAACGTTGGTTCTATGTGGGCTAAGCAAGCAGTAAAAGCTACACCATCTTCGGCATATTCTATGCAAAAAGCAGGTTTACATTCCCTTACACAACATTTAGCTATGGAGTTGGCTGAAGATAACATTCGTGTAAATGCAGTATCTCCTGCCCTAGTGAATACGCCGGTATATCATGGTGTTTTTGGTGGTGAAGAAGCTGCTAAAGAAGCCTTAGTTGGTTTCAACGGTTTTCACCCAATTGGGCGTTTTGGTGAGTCTGAAGATATTGCTAACAGCATCTTATTCTTATTGTCTGACAAAGCTTCTTGGGTAACTGGTGCTATTTGGGATACCGATGGTGGCGTAATGGCTGGTAGAAACTAAAAATTTATAAAATTAAAAGCCATAGCCTTTGAAAGAGGTTATGGCTTTTTATCTCATTCGTGAGCGATAACGTTCACAACTATTAAAATTCATATTATGAAAAATTTCATTATCACTTTAAGCATTGTACTCTTTTCTTTTAGTCTATTAGGGCAAACGGCAGCTGAAAATAATAAAACGAACACAAACAATTTAAAATACAAAACAACCACTGTTGACGGAGTTACGATTGCTTACAGGGAAGCTGGTAATGCTAATAACCCAACGATTGTTTTACTACACGGTTTTCCGGCATCTTCGTATCAATATCGAAAAGTACTAAATCAGTTAGCTGATGAATACCATTTGATTGCTCCTGATTATCCAGGTTTTGGAAATAGCGATTTTCCTGACCCAGAAAACTACACATATACTTTTGATAACATAGCCACAACAATCAACTCATTTTTAGAGCAACAGCATATTGATTCTTATGCTATTATGATTCAAGATTACGGTGCTCCTATAGGTTTTAGGCTAGCCACCGCTCACCCAGAAAGAATAACCGCTATCATAAATCAAAACGGTAATGCATACGAAGAAGGTTTAGGCGAAGCTTGGGCTGGTATCAAAAAACTTTGGAAAAACAGAACACCACAAACAGAAGAGGCTTTATTACCTGCCTTTTCCTTAGATGGTTTAAAATGGCAGTACACCCATGGCGTACGCGATACAGAAACTGTAGACCCAGACACCTATAACTTGGATTTTTATAGATTGAGCAGACCTAAAGCGCATGCAGTAAACCTAGATTTGTTTTATGACTACCAAAACAACGTAAAACTATATCCTAAATGGCAACAATATTTAAGAGACAATCAGCCACCACTATTGATTGTTTGGGGAAAGAACGATGCCTTTTTTCCTGAAAGCGGTGCCGAGGCTTTTAAGAAAGATGTGAAAAATATTGATTACAATATTTACGACACTGGGCATTTTGCTTTAGAAGAAGATGGTGATGCCATTATTAAAAAAATAAGAGGTTTTATGCGAAAGCTAAATAAATAAACGACCATATATTTACAAAACTTAAGCTATACCTATGAAACACTATGTTACCCTAATTATATTAACGCTTACGTTATTTGCATGTAATGATGCAAAGGAGCATAAATTAAACGCACAAAAAACGGAATATGTTTTACCTCCTGCAACAACCTATAATTACGCAAAGATTGATAGTGTACAGCTTTTCTACAGAGAAGCTGGAGATATCACCAAACCAACAATTGTGCTATTGCACGGTTACCCTTCGTCTTCCCATTCCTATAGAAATCTAATTCCAATGCTGGCAACCCAATACCATGTTATTGCACCAGATAATTTAGGCTCTGGTTATAGTACTCATTTAGACCCTGAGACCACTACCTATACATTTGATTTGTTGGCTTCATATTCCGAAAAGCTTCTTAATCACCTAAAAATAGACAAGTATGTGATGTATATGCAAGATTTTGGAGCTCCTGTTGGGTATAGAATGATGATGAAAGACCCTAGTAGAATTACAGCCTTAATAGTCCAAAATGCAAATGCTTACTTAGACGGATTAACACCACAACGACAAGACTTTTTTAGAACTGCACAAACAGATAGTTCTAAAGAAAAATATGATTTTTTGTATAGCTTAACTGGCAAAGATGCTATTATCAATAAACAATATTTATTTGATTTGGATAGCACAAACATCAACATTCAAAGTCCGGATGCGTGGGTGCACGACCTTGCCTTTTTAACTTCAGATAAAGACCGCAAGATTCAAGTACAGCTTTTTCAAGACTATAACACCAATTTATTACGTTACCCAAAATGGCAAAAAATGCTAAAGGAAACTCAACCAAAAACGTTGATTGCTTGGGGTAAAAAGGATTTAAAGTTTAATTACAAAGGTGCAGAAGCTTACCTTAAAGATGTACCAAATGCTGAATTACATTTGTTGGAGGCCGGTCATTTTGCAGCTGAGGAAAAAACTAGAGAAATGGGAAAGCTCATTTTAGATTTTTTAAGTAGAAACTAAAACACATTATCAAATTATATAACAAATAACGACTCATGAAAAGTGCCATACTCTCAAAATCAATCAATGCGCCATTTACTGAAGTTTATGAAACAATCCGGAACAACGTTTTATCTAGCGGTTTTCTATTACTTCATGAAATAGATACACAAAATATAGTAAGTAAACACGGGGTTGTCATTAAGCCTTTAAAACAACTATTATTTTTTCATCCCGACTATATTCAAAAAATTACAGCGCAAGACATCTTAGCTATTAATGAAATTCCGATTAAGATTGTTGTTGCAGAAGAGGATAATGGCTCTATAAACGTTAGCTTCCCAAATCCCGTACTAAATTTGAGTGAATACCATCTAGAACACGGTATGGCAAAAGAGTTATTGGAACGCACCTTAAAAATTATCGATATTTGATTAAGCCGACTTAATGACCTTGAGTAATTCTATGTATTGGTTTAGCGTACAAACCTGCCCGAAATATTACCCTCAATAATTCTAACAACATCATCGACATTACTATAATTTACATCACCTTCATAAGTATGTTTTAATGCGCAGGCCGCACATGCAAACAACATAGCCTTGTAATCATCGTAATGCTGTAAACCATATATAAGACCTGCAGCAAAAGCATCTCCTGTACCTATACGGTCTACTATGTGGGTGATATCCAAATCTTCGGTTTCCCTAAATTCTTTACCGTTCCACATTCTTGCCCTGATTTTATGCCAAGAAGCATTTAAAGAAGTCCGTATTTTATCGAACACTTTTTCAATGGAAGGAAACTCTTTCATAAGTTCTTGGCTTGCTTCTTTGAAATCTTCATTGGAGTAACTGTAATTTGTACCCAACACCTCATTTATTTCGTTGATACCACCAATGAAAATATTTGAATAGTGCAACAACTCGGTCAAAGCTTTTTTAGGATCTTCTCCATAATTCCAAAGGCCACTTCTATAGGTAGGATCTGCCGAAACCGTTATTCCCTTTTCCCTAGCCAATTTCAACCCTTCTTTTAAAGTATCATTGGCACCTTTTGTTAATGCCGGTGTTATTCCGGTCCAGTGCATCCAATTTCCTTTTCTTAGTGCTTTTTCCCAGTCTACCATTGCGGGCACAATTTCAGAAAATGAGGAATGTGATCTATTATATGATATTTGACTAGGTCTCATAACTGCCCCTACTTCTAAAAAGTATACACCCAAAGGTCTTTTAGAACGCACGATTGAGGAAGTACTTACCCCAAATTTTCTGATATATGATATAGCAGTATCACCAATGAAATCTTCAGAAACTGCACTAATATGCTTTACGTTACCCCCAAAATTAGCAATGGATATACCCACATTCAATTCTGTACCACCAAAATAAAATTCTGCAATATTAGATTGCATAAACTTTTTGTTGCCTCTTGGCGATATGCGCATTAGTACTTCGCCGAATGTAATTATTTGACCCATTTTCTAATTTTTAACCTAAAATAACCATTGAGAAATAAAAAAACCATCGTTCTTAAAAATATCTCAAAACAGCACCGAATTGAGTATTTTTAAGAAAAATGGTTATCCTTTAAAGTTGTAGTCACCTACTCCTTTAAAGAACAAATTATTTTCCAGACTTCTCCCCTACAAAATGGTCACTTTTTGCTTTAAAAAGAACATTAAAAGTGGTTAAGCTTCCATATATTCTAGTAATGTATTGTTGTAAATCTATTTTCTCTTGATCATCTAAATTCTTACTTGAATTTATTTTTTGCTCCATGACACGTATACGGTCACGTACCATTACTATTTTATGAAAAAAAGTATTGATCGGGATTTCCTTATTGCTCATCCCAGCTTCACCTGGCTCTAAAATTAGATTCCCGCCTTTCCATTTATCCGCAATTGCAACGCGTTGCGTAGCATCACTCCACTTTTGTAAAATAGAGACTAAAGAGCTCTCTACATCAAAAAAGCTAACCGTGTCAATTTCACCATCTATAGACTCTATTACTTCAAAATCAGAATCTACTTCTATAGTCTCCAATCCCTTATCCATAAACGTTACCCAATACATATTGCTAGATACGTTTGTAATAACGCCTTTTCCATATTCAGCATGTAATATTCTAGAGCCTATACCTAATATTTTCATTTTTTACAGTTTTAAATTTATGCTAATTTAATAGCAGTTTTTATCTATCGCAAAAGAATTCTATTTTTTACCACATAACTTATTCTTCTCATTTTTTTGCCATCTTAACTTGTTCATGTACATTTAAAGCAAACATATTATATCCATAATAAATTCCTTTATGAAATATTTAATTGCAGTTGTTCTATTATCCATTAGTATGGTTTCATGCGGCGAGAAGAAGAAAGAAGTAGTACAAAACGAGCAAGCACCTGTAAAATTAAAAGCATTAATTATTGACGGAACAAACAATCATTACATCTGGCCTAAAACTACCATGATGATGAAAGATTATCTAGAACAAACAGCTGTTTTCACTGTTGATGTACACCGAATGGATTCTGTTTGGCTAGGAATGAAATACAACCAAAACAGACCGGAAAGCTATAATTCATTTATAGAAACTTATCCACTTAATGATAAGACCTATAATTTATCTGATAGCCCAATTAAAACATCGACTTTTAAATTTGACTTTAACGACTACGATGTAATCATCTCTAACTTGGGTGAAAATTCCCCACTATGGCCAGAACAAACCAGGAAGAATTTTGAGGAATATATGAAAAACGGTGGCGGTTTGGTTGTAATTCATGCAGCTAATAATGCTTGGGGAGAATGGGAAGAATATAATAAAATGATTGGCCTAGGTGCATGGGGCGGTCGTGATGAGAAAACCGGACCTTATGTTTATTACAATGAAGCTGGCGAATTAGTAAAGGACCCTTCTGAAGGAGTTTGTGGTTCTCACGGACCTGAATATGAATTTGTTTTAACCACAAGAACACCAGAACACCCTATAATGAAAGGTATTCCTGAAAAATGGTTACATACGCCAGATGAAATGTACGAACGCATGAGAGGTCCATTTGAAAATGCAACAATATTAGCGACCGCATTTGCTGACGTGGAAAAAAATGCACCACCATGGGACCCAAATGTAACAGGCTTAGGGCAAAACGTTCCTCAACTTATGACAATCAACTATGGTCAAGGAAGAGTTTTTCATTCTACACTTGGACATTTTGACTATTCAATGGAATGTGTTGGGTTTATTACTACTTTACAAAGAGGTGCAGAATGGGCGGCTTCCGGACAAGTTACACAAGAGCTACCTAAAGATTTCCCCTCTGCCGACGCTACTAGTTCACGAACTTGGAAATAGATTATTCGCTTTTAGCAGGAGCAGAATCACAATCTTCTCTTCTTCTAGAATCAACCAAATAAATGATTTTCCAAGCTTCTTTTTCTTTAAATAGCTGAAATGAATTAACACCGCAATGACTAAATTCACCATTGTACCAAAATTCATACGGTGCCCAAACATGAGCCATACCGCCATCTATTTGAATTTTATAATCTAGTATCTTTTCATGAAAGGGTATAGAATCTGGCGTGGTTATCATGAAGTTTATTAAATCATTAAAATTTGTATTTTGAACAATCATATTACCTAGTACATTTAAATTTACCATTTGCATTTTTACATCGGTATCTACAACACCTTTCATTGCAAATTCATTTTTACCATTTAATGCGTAAAAAAAAGTCTCAACGGCGTACTTAACTTTTACTTCTTCATCTATTTGTGCATTAATTACATTTACATATAAAAATAGCAATAGCAAAGCGAAATATTTCATAGGTCCTTATAAAAAGTTATTTGCAGTAAAAATAAACAAATTCTAAAAGAACACTTTTAAATGGATTCTAATTAGGTAGCGCTAATTCTCATTAAAACTCCTTACTTTTATGGCTCTTAATCAATAATAGAATATGTCTGTAGCTAAAAAAGAATATAAAAGAGTCACGGTAAAATCATTAGTGGAAATGAAGAAAAATGGAGAGAAAATTTCCATGCTTACCGCATATGACTATTCAATGGCCAAAATTGTTGATGCAGCCAAGGTAGATGTAATTTTAGTTGGTGATTCTGCCAGTAATGTAATGGCCGGGCACGAAACAACACTGCCTATCACTTTAGATCAAATGATTTATCATGCATCTTCTGTTATTAGAGCTATTGACAGGGCTTTGGTCGTTGTTGACCTACCTTTTGGAAGTTACCAAAGCGATCCTAAAGAAGCTTTACGTTCAGCCATTAGGATTATGAAAGAAAGTGGTGCCCATGCCGTTAAATTAGAAGGTGGCGCAGAGATAAAAGAGTCGGTTAAAAGAATTCTTGCTGCAGGTATACCTGTTATGGGGCATTTAGGTTTAACCCCACAATCTATCTATAAATTTGGAACATATACGGTTCGTGCCAAAGAAGAGGAGGAAGCTGAAAAGCTAATGGAAGATGCAAAACTACTAGAAAAACTAGGATGTTTTGGTTTGGTACTAGAAAAAATACCTGCTCAACTTACCAAAAATGTTTCTGAAAGCTTAACCATACCTACTATAGGAATTGGCGGTGGAAAGCATGCTGACGGACAAGTATTGGTTGTGCACGATCTTTTAGGAATGACCCATGAATTCAACCCTCGTTTTTTACGTAGATATATGAATCTTTACGAAGAAATGGGTAATGCGATTTCTAATTATGTTAGTGATGTAAAGAGTCAAGATTTCCCAAATGACGAAGAGCAATATTAATAAATAATATACTTTTTTGAGGCGTTCTAAAAACTTTAGTAAGTTCTTGATTCTAATCATTGTTTTAATGACGGTTGGTTGTGATCAGGTATCTAAAGAATTAACTCGCCAAAAAGTAGAACCAGAAGGTTTTATACCTGTAATTAAAAATCATTTAATTCTAACAAATGTTGAAAATACAGGGGCAATGTTAGGTTTTGGACAAGACTTCTCACCTATTTTAAAAAGATTGCTTCTACAGGCGTTACCAATGTTATTGTTATTGATAATGCTCTACAGAATAATGAGTAAACCAAACTTAAATCTTTTATTGCTTGTTGCGTTTGCCTTGGTAATAGGTGGCGGACTAGGAAATTTAATTGACCGTATTGCATATGGTTCTGTTACAGATTTCTTTCAAATTAGGTTAGGTATTTTTAGAACGGGTATATTCAACATTGCAGACGTCGCCGTTACTATTGGTGTTTTTATGTTTGTATTTTTGATAGCAAGAGGAAAGAAATTGGCAATTTAAGTAGTTTAAACGATTAATAAGATAAGACAGAAATTTGTCAAAAAAACAACATTCTACCGTAGATAATCTTCAAGTATTATTAGAAGACAACCATTTGATTGTTATTAATAAACGTCCTGGAGATATTGTACAAGGCGACAAAACCGGAGACATACCATTAAGTGACACTGTTAAGGCTTACCTTAAAAAGAAGTACAACAAACCGGGCAATGTATACTTAGGTGTTGTGCATCGTTTAGACCGCCCGACATCTGGTATTGTAGTTTTTGCCAAAACATCTAAAGCATTACCTAGGTTAAATAAAATGTTTGCTGAAAAGGACGCCAAAAAAACCTACTGGGCTATCGTAAAAAACGGTCCTAATGTTCCAGAAAAAAGACTGGTACATTATATGAAGCGAAACTCAAAACAAAATAAATCTTACGCTAACATTAAAGAGGTTCCTGATAGTAAAAAAGCAATTTTAACCTACCGAATTTTAAAAAAACTAGATCGATATTTTCTTTTGGAAGTTGATCTTGAAACTGGTCGCCATCATCAAATTAGATCACAGCTTACTGCAATTGGCAGCCCTATAAAAGGGGACCTAAAATACGGTTTTAACAGAAGTAATGCCGATGGCAGCATACATTTACATGCCAGAAAACTAAGATTGATCCATCCTGTAAAAAAAGAGCCCCTAGAAATAATTGCTCCTCCGCCAAATGACCCCATTTGGAATGCGTGTTTTTAAATTTCTTACTTTTAGTACAAACACTATAACCATGTTAAAGAAATTTTACGCCCTAAGTTTATTCTTGGTGATTACATCTTGCGGCAGTTACAATTCTATTGATACTTTTTATAATGCCCATAAAAACGATAATCAAGTAACAGCTGTTCGTGTACCCCAATTTATGTTATCTATGATCAGTGAAATTTCTCCTGAGATGAAAGCTATGGTTGGCAATGCTAAAGATTTAAGATACATGCAGTTTCCAAGTAAAACTTCTAGTAAAACTCAATTTTTAAATCAGCAAATGAACGGAATTACAGAAAATTCTTTTATTGAAATTTTTAGAAAGAATGACGATTTAAAACGTAACGTTGTTTCAATTAGGGAAAAAAAGAATTTGGTCAAAGAAATACTGATTTATAATAACGACAGCCAAACCGGTTCGTTTTTATACTTCAATGGTGATTTTGACCCTGTTAAAGTCAGGGAAATGGCAAAAAACGAACAGTTTACTAAATTTGGAGATAATATCATCAATCAGTTCGGAGCCGGTACACCAGGTATTAATTCTCAAAATTAAATCAAAAAATCAAGTTGGTTTTTTTGAACGGATACTTTCAATTACCACAGAACTTAAAATCAATATTCCACCCAAAACAGTAGTCCCTTTTGGTATTTCAGATAGAAAAATAGCTCCTATTAAAATACCATAAACTGGCTGTACGCTGCTTAAAATGCTTACTGTAGTAATATTAAAATGTTTGAATGTCATTAAAAACATGGTATGACCTATAGCCGTTGTTAATACCGCAAGTGCAACCAATACTTCCCATTGATTAAGTATTGCATCTGTTGGTATGGTAAACAAAAAAGGAAATAAAATTATCCCAACTATTGCAGTCTGATATGTCATCAGCATTGAACCGTTATATTTTGAAACTTTTTTCTTTAATATAATATTACGCAGGGCATATGCCAGGGCTGAAAACACTCCAAAACCAATAGCTATGGTATATGAATTTTCAAAATCTAAAGTAGGGCTTAGAAAATACATTCCCGTGAGCACTAAAACAGCAAGGAATAAATGCACCAACTGAAACTTAGTCTTAAGAAGTATAGGTTCTAAAAACGCCGTAATTACCGGATAGGTAAATATAGATAGCATACCAATTGCCACATTCGATAATTTTAACGCATAGAAATAAGTTACCCAGTGAACACCCATTAATATTCCACTAAGAAAAATTACGGGAATATCTCTGCTATCTATTTTTAAACTGAACCCTTTCCATTTACAGTATAGAAACAATGCTACAAAAGCCAATATTGCCCTAGCCCCTATTGCCACAGGTACAGGCAATTGAACATAACGACCTAGAGCACCAGATGTAGCTATAAAAAGCATGGCAAGGTTAATTTCCAATAAGTGTTTCAGGTGATTATTATTCATCCCCATAAAATAACCTAACGTGATTTTGCCAACGCTTTTTCTCGCATAATTTGAGAAACCGGTTTATTCTGTAAATGACTTTCTAACCAAGATAAAATATCTAAATACAAGAAAGCTCTTTTTTCATACGGATGATCCTCGTACTTTTTAAGTTCGTTGTACAACTTCTGAAATTCTGCTTTTAACTGGTTTGGATATATACCGCCTAAACTTCTAAGAAACTTTATCATCTCTTTTTGAACTGCATGCATATCATCCATCTTCAAAAGAAACTTATACGTACTTTTTAATTGAACTTCTAAATGATAGTCCATACCCGCCTCATAATGAGCAACTAAACTTAATACACGTGCAAAACACATTAAGTCTTCACGCATTTTTAAATTCTTATTTTCAATAATCTTTTTTAAATATTGAATACAAGTTTTATTATCTCCAATACCGAAATACAAACATGCAATTTTATAGTACAGTACCATCACATGATGAACATCTATTCTATCGCGATGCTTATTTATACCATATTCAATAATCTTCACCAAGTACAGCCCTTTCTC
>NZ_JBDVOT010000169.1:0-1883 GCF_039968975.1 Maribacter sp.
CTATACCTATTCGTCTAGAGAAAAACGGATTTGCATCTCTACCGCCACCAAAGCTGCCAAATAAATCACTGTTATCTATAAAAAATTGTCTTTTCTCCGGTAGGGAAACTTCAAAACGTGTTAAGTTGGTCACTTGATCATCAACTTCTACTTGAGAAAAGTCTGGATTTACGGTAATATCTAAATTCATGCTGTTGCCAATTGCTATTTTAGCATCACCACCTACATCAACTTTAGTTTCAGAATCATTAAGTTCAAAGTCTTTTCGCGAACCTAAATTTACATAAGGGATAATGGTGAGTGGAGTACGGTATTTACCCAACGGTTTCTCAAAAATCATATCGCCCATAAATGTAAGACCGTATATATTTTGATTTTGCGGAATATTTGTCCACGTGCTGTTTTCATTAGATTGGGTATCAAAACGGTAACTATTAAATCTCCATTTGGTTTCACCTTCTTTAAATTTAAAAGCAGTTAATGGTATGGTCATTTCAGCCGTATAATAACCATCATAAATTTTTGAATCTCCTCGCCATTTCACATCCCATGAAATGGTAAATCCGTTAAGATTTAATCCGCCACCAGAAACCAATCCTTCTCGGCGTACTCCGTAAGGATTAATACCGAATAAGAAAGCATTGTTACCATCATTGAACGTGTCAAAAAGTAATGTTATATTATCGCTATTTCCTGCCCTAAAATCTCGTTTTAAGGATTGAATAGAATAATCTGAACCAGCGGTATATACCGTAATACCAACATATAAGTTAGATTCATCATATAGCATTTTAATCTCTGTTTGCTTTTTAGACTGTACGGTGTCTAAGGGGAAGTACTGCCAAAATTCATTAGCCTTACCTGCAGTTGCCCAAACAGGTTCATTAAGAACCCCGTCAGGAGTAATCTTAGCGTTAGTTTCGTTTACAAAGAAAGATTTATCCGAAATTTGCCCATGTATAGAATAGCAAAAAAATATAAGTACAAGCGTACTTAAGTATTTGGTCATTTTGGTTTTAGTTTGGTGGTTGACCAAATTTAAGAGAATGTTTTGTTAAAAAAATATCATTTTTGAAATAAATAGGCATTTTTTATAACTAATTATTTATTTAACCATTAAATTTTTTATTTTTCTTTTTATTCGGATTTTTAAAGAGACGCTTAAAGAATCCGTCGCGTTTGACTGGGTCACAATTTAATACTTCTTGCACCGTAGCTGATGGTTTAGGAAAGTTAGGTTTAGTGTATTGGTCAAAATCTCGGTCTTTATTCAATTCTTTCATCCATAATCCAAATAGAGGTAGTGCCGCATTTGCACCTTGCCCAATACTCGTATTACTAAATCCTATTTCATGTTGGTCAAGACCTACCCAAGTTATATGTACAAGTTTTGGAGTCAAGGCAACAAACCAAGCATCTTTATTATTTTGCGTAGTACCGGTTTTACCTGCAATGTCATTTTTGAGTCCGTATGTATTTCTAAGTCTGGCAGCTGTACCAGAATTGATGGTCGATTTCATCATTTCAATCATAATTTGACTGGTCTCTTTAGAAAAAGCCGCTTTATCGTTCAATTTAGACTTAAATTCAATCAAAATGGAGTCTTTATGGTTTGAAATACTTTTGATTAAATTAGGTTTTATATGTTTACCGTTATTTGCATAGCTCGTATAAGCTTGAGCTAAATCTAAAATCTTTATCTCACCGGTACCTAGTGCAATAGATGCTTCTTGGGGTAATTTATCTTCAATTCCCATATTTTTTGCCATTGCAATAGTATTGTCAATACCCGCTTTTTCTAACACTTTTACAGCAATGGTATTAATAGAATTACTAAGACCTTCTTCCATAGAATAGTTGAGGTATGTCTCATCTTTATCTCC
>NZ_JBDVOT010000170.1:0-13571 GCF_039968975.1 Maribacter sp.
GGCTTTTGGCTTTTGGCTTTTGGCTTTTGGCTTTTGGCTTTTGGCTTTTGGCTTTTGGCTTTTGGCTTTTGGCTTTTGGCTTTTGGCTTTTGGCTTTTGGCTTTTGGCTTTTGGCTTTTGGCTTTTGGCTTTTGGCATGATTAAAAAAAGTTCATTTTTTCTAAAGAAAAAATGAACTTTTTTAGGCTAAAGGCTAAAAGAGTTTGTTGGAAAGCGAAGCGTTTCCTAATCAAGCAGTACTTTTTACTTAATACTTTTTCATCTGTCCACCGTTACTTCCTACTGAAAACACCCTAAACTAAAAAGAGCCCGATTATTGAAGATCAGACTCTTTTACGAGAACTCTATATGAAAATGAAAAATTTTTATTTCGTTTTTATTCCATAGTTTAAGTAGCCACCCCTTCCTGTGTTAAAAAGAAATGATGTG
Source organism: Maribacter sp. (assembly GCF_039968975.1). Classification (GTDB taxonomy): domain Bacteria; phylum Bacteroidota; class Bacteroidia; order Flavobacteriales; family Flavobacteriaceae; genus Maribacter. Next base: position 430 of record NZ_JBDVOT010000170.1, read on the forward strand.
TAGAGATTAAAACATGATGTGAATACCCGTGTTTATGTTTTTAAAGGCAATGAAATTATATTTTCGTCGTTAAACCAACTCAATAAATAATCAAATTATGCTTAAAAAACCTATTGCACTTTTTTTATTGATCTTGTCTTTTTTAGGATGTTCTAAAAATGAATCTGATGATTCTCCTGAAACTCCGGAAGAGGAGATTTTGAGTGATGCCAAAGAGATTATTTCATTTAAGGTAAGTATTGACGATGAAGATTACACGGCCATAATCAGGAACGACAGTGTCTTTTATACTTTTCCTTCTACCACGGATTTAACTGCTTTGGCACCGCTAATCACCTATTCCGAAATGGCGGATATAGATCCCGCTTCGGAAGAAACGGTAGATTTTACCGGTCCGGTTAAATATACGGTAACAGCTGAAGACGAATCTCAAAAGGAATATACAGCCGTATTGGACAAATCTGATTCCGATAATGAAATTACACTGGTAACATTTGAGAATTCGGGCAGTTATAGCACGGGTTTTTACGGGCAAAATCCGGCAGATATAGATACGTTATATTATACGTTTACCTTTGCCGATATAACAGATTTAAAAGCACAGATCGAGGTATCTGAAGGATCTACTTTAGAGCCGGATCCCGCCGGAATAACTGATTATTCTTCTCCGGTCAAATATACAGTGACAGGAGCCGACGGCACAACTAATGAGATTCTTGTTTTGGCTAAGAATAGGCCACTTGGAGAAGTGAGAATAGATGGTTTTGTTTCAAGTGAATTTGCTGATGTGCCTTTAGGAGGCGATATAACGTTCGAGGTGAATGAACTCACACCTTATCGCGATAGTATCCAGGTACGGTTGTTCAGTGATTTGGAGTCCTTTGACCTCGAGGTAAAGAGTATTAATGAAGAAACCAAAGAAATAACGGCAACCCTACCCGATTCCTATATAAATCACAGATTTGAACTTGAAGTTTCGATAGCAAGTGATAATACCGATGAATCTGACGGGTTTAGGTTACTTAAAGGAAGATCGAATTTCACAAGGGTGGTAACCCCTTATAACGATGGCAATCTAATACCTGTTGAGAAGGCAATATGGCCAGGGCATGGTTTAGATTTGTATGTGTATATAAAAGATGATGCTGTGGATGATCATGAATTTTTTCTGTTAAAGGATGGGGTCTATTATGAATTGATTAAAAAAGATGAGTATAATACATCCATTACATCAGGTGTTAGGGTTGAGATGCCGGAACTTCCAGATGTATTGCCAGCAGAAGGTAACGATTTTAAATTGGTCATACGAAATGCCGATGGGGATGAAGTATTTGACCTTGTCAATAGCGAAGGAAATACAATAGAGGTTGTTTTTGCCAAGGAGCCGGTAGTTAATTCTATAAGTACTGCTTCTGTACGCAAAGATGGAACTTTTAAAATATTGGGGGAAAATTTGTTTAATGGTCCTGTTATTGGTTTTGCCAACTCAAACTTTTTAAGGGAAAGAAGTAATGTGTTGCTAAGTGATGGTATGGGTAATTACTATTATGTTTATAGTGAAGAAGTAGATGCTAACGGAAACCTTATCATTGATCTTTCATCTCGCCAATACATGCCAACGGGAACCTATCAAGTGGCTTATTCCAGTAACTATACAATCTATCCCTTAGAATACATCGGTTACAGCATTACTATTACACAACTGCCTTCAGAGCACCCTACTTTAGAGGTTGCTGACTCAAAGCTATATAGCGATAGCAATGCTACTTCTGCAAAACAGATTCTTTTGACTTTCAATGAAGATATTGGGGATTATACTATAAAAAGAATCGTAACAGGTAAAAATGAAAATGTTGTTGTAGAGAATTATTTCACTTATCCCACCACGGTATTAACAGGGGCTTTATCCAATGAAGATTATGCCTTAACGGTGAATGATCGCGACGGTTATGTTGTGGTAGAGGATAATGGCGTTGAGTATAAAATCTATTTTACTATGCAACTAGAGGATTAAAATAAATTGAGTAACTATATCAATGCCCCATATGTATGGGGCATTTTTTGTTTCTGTTTTTTTAAATACGTGATAAACTAAAAAGAGTCCGATCATTGAAGATCAGACTCTTTTACGAGAACACTATATGAAAATGAAAAATTTTTATTTCGTTTTTAATAACACTGTAAATGTATATATCATTTAGGGTTCTCTGAAAATATTGTTGCCAGACAAGAGATTTCTGTTGTGAACTACTTCAAAAATGTGGTATTGTATTGAAAAGGTTAAAATTTTGCCCCTTTTATCGAATAGATGCTATAATCGCTTTCAGTAAGGTATTGAATTGCTCATCTGTCTGTTCTTTCAATCCGGTTCTCACAACTACCAAATCTTTAGATGGTATGATGAAGATGCGTTGTCCTTGAAATCCGTTTACTGAATATAAATCTGTTGGTATGTCTTCATATTTACTTTCAGCGTTCAACCAAAAATGAGCCCCGTAGGTTCCATTAGAATTTATTGTAGGTTTTGCTACATAGTCTGACCATGATTCAGAAAAAATACGTTCCCCATTCCAGTCACCCTTGTTTAAATATAGCAATCCGAATTTTGCCCAATCTCTTGTTGTTGCCCATCCATAAGATGATAATATGTAGTTTCCGGTTAAATCGGTTTCTAAAAGCATAGAATTCATCCCTATTTTATCAATCAGTTCTTTATAAGGGAAATCCAAGTATTGTTGGTGTGTATTAAATTGATCTCTGAGTATGCCAGAAAGTAAGTTTGTGGTACCAGAAGAGTAATTCCAAATTTCCGTAGGTTTGGCTATTACTTTTTTATTTCGTTGTGCCAAGGTCATATCAGAATCTAAGAATAACATACGGGTAACATCAGATATTTTGAAATAGTTCTCATCCCATTCTAAACCACTTTGCATACGTAAAAAATGATTAAGTGTGATATTCATTTTCTGATTCTTCATCCGTATTTCATCAGAAAATGGCTTATAATCCATATCAATTTTATCTTGATATTCTAGAATACCGTATAGCGTAGCCAAAATACTTTTGGTCATGGACCAGCCAAGAATTTTGGTGTCTTTAGAGACCCCACGAATGTAGCGTTCACCTATAATTTGGTTTTTATGTACTACTAAAAGTGATCTTGTTTTTTGTTCTGGATCCTTAAAAGCATTTTCAAAAGCAACTTCTAATTTATCGTAAGCTACATTGTCTAAAACAGTATCCATTACTCCGTTATTACCGTAGGGAAAAGGCAAAGTATCTTTTGAAATAAATCTGTTAGGTACAATATCAAAATTATGCTTAGAAAACTCTTTGTTGGTTAGCACTGCCCCAAGTCCCTCTTTATATACGGCTGTTCTTGGCATAAGTCCGTATACTTTGGCTGTAGCAGATTTCTCAGTTTCTAATACATCACAATCTGCCAATTTGATCAGCGGCATATTATTATCGTTCAATGTAATATCCGCAGGGTCTCTATCTGCTATAAAAACACTTGAAGCCATGTTTTTAGATGCATAGCCAGAAATTAAATTTAGTTTTGGATAATTAAAATATGCTGCGGCAATTAGGCAAATTAAGGCAATACCCAGAATCCATTTAAGCTTTTTCATTCGTGATTTATTCGTTTAAAATTAATTAAGAGATTGCTACCAATTCCTAACTTTAATCATTCTTTTACGCGACCTTTTCCCATGTTTTATCTGGACCTAACTTAAAGCTGCCTAAATAATTAAAATTACATTCTTCCGGTAAAATCAAGGATAAGAATGTGCTTTCATCTTTAGCTTTGTACAAATGATATTCTTTACCTACAATGGGTTCAAAACTAAACTTTGCACTGTAGACTAAGTTATTATATTCAAAATTGTCCATCAGTTTTTTATACGATTCCTGTAAGGCTTCATATTCTGCCTTAAACTGATTATTGGCACTTACAATGTGAGTGTTTTTCCAAGAAGTAACGTCTGGCGGCGTTATTTTTGGAGCAGATACTCCCGTTGCAAAAGGTGATAGTTTTCCGTGATACTCTTGGGTGTCTTCGTTGAAAACAACATTATCTGGTTTCTTTTCTTTTTTCATAGCCCTACAAATTTAAAGAAAAGCAAGCATTTATATCTTGCTAGATTATATAGGTATAGGTATCTTCCATTATTCAATTCTAAATTCAATAAAACCATCAATTTCTAATGGATTTTAAACCTGTCATATTTTTTATCCTATTATGCTCTTTTCTATCATGTAATACGAAGGAACGCCAGAAAGAAGTTGTGTTGTATGAAACCTATTGTGCTAGCTGCCACATGGCACCGAACATTAATGATTTACCAAAACATATTTGGAAAGACAATGTACTACCAGAAATGGGTGCACGGCTAGGTATCATTACACCAGAACATCATCCATATTACAAATTTTCTTTTGATGAGCAGATGGCTATTATAAAAACAGGTATTTATCCATTTAGACCAATAATTAAGGAAGAAGACTGGAAGCTTCTCGTAGATTATATCGTGAAAATGGCACCTGATAGTGTTGTCAATAATCCGTTGAAAATTGAAAATTCTGAGTTATCTCAATTTAAAACCTTGCCAGTCACTCTAGATAGTGTTAAGGGTAATCTATATACTTTTTTAAAGATAGATACCCTAAATAATCAAATACTAACCGGTAATAAGAGAGGAACACTATCCGCTTATAATATAAATACAAAAGAAAATATAGTACTGGGTAATTTTAATCGGGCTATAACAGATGCACGTATTGTGGGCGATAGTATGTTCATTACCAATATGGGCGTTATGGACCCAAATGAAATACCAAGAGGAAAAACGGTTTTAAGAAGCGGCAATGCTACCGCTGTTTTACAAGATTCACTACACAGACCCGTACATACACTTTATATTGATTTAAACAATAATGGAAATGAAGAGATAATCATTAGTGAATTTGGCAATCTGAAAGGTAAATTGACACTACTTGAAAAGGATTCTTACGGATTCTATAAAAATAAAACACTATTAAATTTACCAGGGTCTATACGAGTAATAGCAAATGATATGAACCGAGACGGAAAAGAAGATTTAATAGTTATGGCTGCACAAGGTGATGAGGCTATCTATATATTATATCAAAAAGAGAACTTGAATTTTGATGTAGACAAAGTATTGCGATTTAATCCTGTATATGGCTCTAGTTGGTTTGAACTAGTTGATTATAATGGAGATGGTTATGATGATATCATTACGGTAAATGGCGATAATGCCGATAAATCTATTATACATAAGCCTTACCATGGCATGCGTATTCATTTAAATGATGGTAAAAACAACTTTAAGGAAACCTATTTCTATCCTTTAAACGGTGCAACTAGAGTGATTGCCAACGATTTTGATAAAGATGGTGATGTAGACTTTACTTTGTTAGCTACTTTTCCTGATTATGAAAAACACCCAGATTATAACATTGTGTATTTAAAGAATGAAAATAGTGCCGATTATAGGTTTACTTCAGAACATTTTGCAGATACTAAAATGGGTAGGTGGTTTTTAATGGATTCTGCAGATATTGATAATGATGGCGACGATGATTTGGTATTAAGTGCCTTGAATTATTCATTTACTCCTGTACCAAAATATTTTAACAAAGCATGGAAGGAAAGTTACACCGACCTTTTAATTTTAGAAAATAAACTACATTAGTAGGTATGATACAAAAATCATGCATTTTAGTTTTCTTGGTGATAGCCTTTAGCTGTTCAGATAAACCTGTGGATGATAAGTATAATTGGGTTCCTTTAGAAGTTACGGCTACTGCATACAACTCACTTCCGTACCAAACGTCTTATGAACACCCGGCTATTACAGCGTGGGGAGATTCTATAAAGCCTGGTCAAAAATGGATTGCCGTTTCTAGAGATTTGCTAAAAAAAGGGTTGAGCTATAACGCCATGGTAAAGATAGATACCTTTGATGGGGTCTATTTAGTTAAAGATAAAATGCATTCTCGTTGGCGTAACCGTATTGATATTTATATGGGCGAAAATGTCAAGAAAGCAAAAGAATGGGGAAGAAGAAAAATAACTATAACGTATGCTGTTGAAAAAGATAGTCTAGAAATAAAGGAAGAATGAAACAACATATAGTTTACCTTATTTTAGGATGTATTTTGTCTGCTTGTTCTTCAACAAAAACCATTGTGGAGTACCCTATTACATTTAATGAAGAACGTAAGTTATTGACTTTAGAGTATCTTGAAAACAGATACGGTCTAGAACAGGATTCTCCAGAAATTGAACCTAAAATGATAGTATTACATTGGACGGTTATACCAACATTTGAAGAATCTTTTGATGCATTCAACCCTGTTACTTTACCAAATTGGAGACCAGATATAAAAAATGTTAGCGGTTTAAATGTATCTTCTCAATTTATGGTAGACAGAGATGGTACCATTTATCAGCTGTTACCAGAAACTACGATGGCTCGCCATGTCATTGGTCTTAACCACTGTGCCATTGGCGTTGAGAATGTCGGCGGCAGCGAAGATTTACCTTTGACCAAAGAGCAACTAAAATCTAACATTTGGTTGGTAAAGTATTTAAAGGATAAATATGATATTGACTATTTAATAGGTCATTATGAGTATACCTTATTTGAAAATCACCCACTTTGGTTAGAAAAAGATGAAGGTTATCGTACCGTAAAAACTGACCCAGGATCTGAATTCATGAATAATGTTAGAAGTGCGGTCAAAAACTTAAATTTCAAAGAATTACCCAAAACAAATTAGAATTTAAAAAGAAGGACTTTAAATGAAAAAAACACTACTCTCCATACTAAGCTTATGCACACTTTCTGCAATTGGGCAATCAGATAATATTACCACCCAGTTATACGATACCTATGAGAACTATAAAGAAAGTTCTATTGGTAAACGACGTATTAAAAGAACAGATATACAACCTCTTATTGACAAACTTGCTACTAATGACAAGTTTAAGGTAAATACGGTAGGTACATCTATTGGCGGTAGAGATTTAAGTTTAATCAGTATTGGTACCGGCGATACCAATGTCTTTCTATGGTCACAAATGCATGGTAACGAACCTACTGCTACACAGGCTATTTTTGATATTTTAAATTTCTTTGACAGTGCAGATTTTAAAAAAGAGAAAGAAGCTATTCTAGCTAACTTAACAGTTCACTTTTTACCAATGCTAAACCCAGATGGGGCTGAGCTTTATCAACGCAGAAACCTATTGGGCATTGATATCAATAGGGATGCCTTACGTTTACAGTCTCCTGAATCACAAACGCTGAAAAGAGTGCGAGATAGTCTTAATGCAGATTTCGGATTTAACCTTCACGATCAAAGTACTTATTATAATGCCGAACGTACCGATAAACCAGCTACTATTTCCTATTTAGCTCCTGCATATAATTATGAAAAGGATATCAATGAAACCCGTGGCAATGCTATGAAAATCATTGTTTTTATGAATGATATTCTGCAGAAGTATGCTCCTGGGCAAGTGGGTAGATATAATGATGACTTTGAACCTAGGGCCTTTGGCGATAATATTCAAAAATGGGGAACAAGTACTATTTTAATAGAATCTGGAGGTTACCCAGAGGATGTTGAAAAACAGGAAATAAGAAAACTGAATTACACTTCTATTTTATCTGCTATTTATACTATTGCTCAAAAATCTTATGAATCAATCAACATTGAAGAATATGAGAAAATTCCGGAGAACGATAGAAAACTGTTCGATTTAAAAATTGTTGGTGCCAACTATGAACTTTTGGGTAATACGTATACTATTGATTTAGGTATGAATCAGATTGAAGTAGATTACCCTGACCATAACTCTTTTTGGTATAGCAGTAGAATTTTAGATCAAGGAGATTTATCTACTTATTATGGGTATGAAACCTTAGATGCTACTGGTTATACTATAACGCAAGCAAAGGTGTACCCAAAGACATTAAATAATTTTAGTGAAGTTGAGAAGTTAAACTTTAACGACCTATTAAAACAAGGTTATGGTTATTTACGTTTGTCCAAGTTTCCTGCCAAAAATATTAATTCGCCATTTCCTGTTCATTTAATCGGCGCAAAATATAGTATTCCTAAATTGAATTTAATGCCAGGAATAAACCCGACTTTCTTTTTAGAAAAAGACGGAGTTACTGAATATGCCGTTATTAACGGGTTTTTAGTTGACCTAAAAAAATCTGACATTCAAGTGCCAAACGGAATGATTTTTAGATAATAGGTTTAAATTTAAAGCATAAAAAAAGGGAAGCATTTGCTTCCCTTTTTATTTTATATAGAACTCTAATTCTTATAAAGTATCTTCAGCATCTAAAAGTGCAAAGAACTTATCTAAGTTAGGTAAAATGATAATCTTTGTTCTTCTGTTCATTGCCATATGTTCTTTAGAATCATTTTCAACTAAAGGCAAGTAACTACTTCTACCTGAAGCAATTAATTGAGAAGGATCTACATCATATTCTTTCTGTAGTTTACGTACAATAGAAGTAGCACGTTTTACACTTAAATCCCAGTTATCAGTAACCATAGGAGTGTTAATTGTTCTAGAATCAGTATGACCTTCAACCATCACTTCCATACTTGGCTCAGACTTGATTACGTCAGCCAATTTCTGTAAAATTTTGTTTGCTTTGCTACTTACATTATAACTAGCAGTGTTGAACAATAATTCATCAGAAATATTGATCATTACTACAGTCTTATCAATGCTAACATCAATATCTTGACCTTCTTCAGAAATTGATTGCTTCAATTTGTAAGAAACTGCCAAGTTCATTGAATCCTGTAATGTTTGTGCACCAGCTAATTTTGCAGGATCAACATTTTTCAATGTATTTCTCATCTTAGCTTTTGTATTGTTACTCATAACGGCAACATCATCAACACTTGTGAACTGGCTATCGTTCATCTCTTTTAATGAGTTGATTTTTGAATTGTACTCGTCTACACGAGCTTCAATTTTTGTCATTTGAGCTTGTAGCTCTTCTTTCTCAACTTGTGTCTTTTGTAAAGTGCTTTGAGTTTGAGATAAGTTATCTTCTAAAGCAACATATTTCTTTTTAGAAACACAAGACGATAAAAGTGCTACCGATACTATAGTAACTAAGGATAATTTTTTCATTTTGTTCTTTTTAATTAATATTAGTCTAATCGGTTTTATATACGGCACAAATCTAAAAACAGATGTTTATATTATTAACTCAATCCATTTCCGCCTGCAAATAACTAGTGCAAAGAGATGATTATCAATATGTTGTTCATTTCAATTTAGAGCAAAAAAAAGAAGCATTTTCATGCTTCTTCTCAAATTTTGTTGGTGATTTACCTATTCGCAACCACCTGTAAATCCGTTTGCGCTAAATTTGGTTTGCACTGCACCTTGCCTAGAACCTGTATCAATTTCTATTGCTAAATTGTTTTCACCACTACCATCTCTTTTAGGGCTACAGTATTCAAATAAGTAAAAACTATTTGCTCTTTCAGATACCTTTTCAGAGATATCTCTAAATGTATTTTCTAATTCATCTTTATTAGTAGCAAATACACTTGCCGTTTTACCAACTGCAGTTAATACCTCAGTATCTATTTCTGCTCCAAGTCCAATGCTAAAGAAAGATATATTCGCATTTGCTTCAATTACTTTTTTCAATGCCGCATCTTCTGTATAACGAGAAGCCTGATCTGTACCATCTGTAAACAACACTACAGATGCAGCACCAATTTTGCCGCCCTCAGTTGACACCTTGATTAAATCAGATGCAATATCTGTAGACTTTATTACAGCACCATATAAATCTGTAGATGGGTCGTTACTGATATCATCTGTAATACCATCGACTGCTTCTGTAAGTTCAACCCTAGAAGATGTCAATTCATTTAGTAGATGTAATTCATCTTCACCATCAAACCAATAAATAGCCATTTTTACAGATTCTGTCGCTGTTTCTGGCATAACGGCTTCAATAAAACTTGTAGAAGCTAATTTTAATTCTTCTAAACTACTGCTCAATACACTATTACTTAAGTCTAACACAAGTAAAGTGTTATTTGAGAAAATTTGTGAGTTAGGCGATATACGTGCCGATGATTCTGATGTAGAAATGGTATTAAAACAATCATCGTTTCTACCTTGCTCGTAAATTGTAAACTGATTTGCTGTTAGACCTGGGACAGGATTTCCGCCGGTATCAGATACTCTAAAAAATACCGAAACCTTACCTGGTAAAGTTGTGTATTGTTCTTGGATCGATAATACAAGCTCACCTTCTTCAAGACCTAAACAATCATCAACTACGGTACCTTTTCCTAGTCCGTCACCTGTATTTAGATCAAAACTTACATCATCATCTGCATTACCACAAGATACTATTAGGGTAAGTATAAAAAACACACTGAATGTTTTCAAAAAATTCTTCATATTCAATTATTACGGGTTCAACTAGCAGAACGGTCAAAGTTTATTTAAATTATAAGGAATGAAAAAATAAATGTTAAAGATTGTTAAAGCGGAAGATATGGTGGATTCAAAATTGTGTGAACACCCATATTTATTTGGGTTTAAGACAAATAGCCTTTAGGAATGTTAGTATTAATTTTAGTACTTTAGAAGGTGTAAAATCCATGGTTAATGACTCACGAATTCAAAAAGATAATTAAGGAGTACAGCATTGCTAAATTGACAAATGTCAGGTGCGTTCTTGCTACGGTAGTAGATTTAGATGGTTCTTCTTACCGTAAACCTGGGGTTCGTATGCTTATTCGTGAAGATGATGTTATGATAGGGGCTGTCAGTGGCGGTTGTGTTGAGAAAGAAGTTTTGTTTCAAGCACAATCCGTTTTCGAGAATGGAGCTACAAAACTTATGACCTATGATGGTAGGTTTAGACTAGGTTGTGAAGGTTTACTTTATATATTAATAGAGTCCTTTGCACCAGAAGCAGCACTTATAGCTGATTTTAATTCAATCATAAAAAATCGGAAATCGTTTAAGCTAAGCACATCTTATAGCAAAGAATATGGTGAATTAGAGGGGTATGGCACTTTTATAAACCTGAACTCAACTACTTATACATTTAATTCAGGTACTAAAGAAAAACTAGATAGTCTGCACTTCTTGCAGACTATGCAACCTTGTCAACGCCTTTTATTAATAGGAGGTGAGCACGATGCTGTTCAGTTAGCTCATTTTGGATTAAGTATGGGATGGGAGGTGAATGTTGCCGTTACTCCTAAAGAGAATAAGTCTATTTCTGATTTTCATGGAATTGATGCATTATTGGATTTTGAGCCAGAAGAATTTCCTGTTGAAACTATAGATAACAATACCGCTGTTCTTTTAATGACACATAGTTATGTAAAAGATTTAAAGTATTTAATGAGATTAAAAAACAGTAAACCTACCTATTTAGGTATTCTAGGCCCCATAAAAAGAAGGGAAAAATTAATTTCTGAATTGTTGGAACACGATATGGATATTGATATAGATTTTATTGAAAATATTCATGGTCCTGCAGGATTGAATATTGGTGCAGAAACTCCACAAGAAATTGCCATTTCAATTTTAGCAGAAATATTGACCGTTATACGCAAGACACAACCCGTAAAGTTGAGAGATAAATTGAATACAATTTAGAATTGGAGAAAGAACTACAGATAGCAGTACTCATTATGGCAGCTGGCGCCTCTAGACGTATGAACAGCATAAAGCAGTTAATGCCATGGAAAGACTCAAACTTCTTATTAGAAACGGTTAAAACCGTTCAGCAGAGTCAAGCCAACTCTCTACATATCATATTAGGTTCAAATGCTGAGTTTATTACTTCTGAATGTCGTTTTGTCGAAAATGATATTAGTGTGTTTATAAACCCTGGCTGGGCAAACGGACTTGGAAATAGTATTGCATATGGAGTTAAAGCCGTACTTAAAGAGAATGCAGATATAGACGGAATTTTGATTTGTCTTGCAGACCAGCCTTTATTGAGCTTCAACTATCTAAACATGTTGATAAAAGAATTTAAAGAGAATACTTTAAAAACTATTGCAACAAACTACGGTAAAAAGGTAGGTGTACCCGCATTGTTTCCTAAATTGCAATTTCATAATTTGTCTGAATTAGAAGGGGACTTCGGTGCAAAGGAACTTTTAAATAAAAATGGAAATGCTATAATTTCTTTAGAAGCATCAAATCATATTATCGATATTGACACAAAATTAGAATACGACAAATTAATCAATAGAACCAAAACAGATATTAATCCATAATATGAGACTAAAATATACGTTCCTAACGCTTTTTACTTCCTTGGCTATTTCAACAATTACAGCTCAAGAAATGGGGTTTGAAGAGTACAATCCCAAATCTACCTTAGTAGTACCTGGAGCAGAAATCACAAAAGCAAAGTTTCCTTTTATTGATGTACACAGTCATCAAAGAGACATGTCCGTAGAAGCTTTAACTGGTTTAGTTTCTCATATGGATGCCATGAACGAAGCTATCATGGTTAACCTAAGTGGTAGATCTGGAGCAAGCCTAAAAGAGAAAATAGATAATATCAATAAAAGTTACCCTAATAGATTCGTCGTCTTTGCAAATGTTGATTTTGAAGGTGCAAAAGATATGGAGTGGGGAGAACAAGCTGCAGCACAATTAGAGAAAGATATTAAGAATGGAGCCAAGGGTTTAAAAATTTTTAAAAGTCTTGGATTAAGAAATAAAGATTCTGACGGTAACCGTTTAGCAATAGATGACCCTCGTTTAGATGCTATTTGGGCAAAATGTGCTGAAATGGGTGTCCCTGTTTTAATACATGCTGCAGACCCTAAGTCATTTTGGGATGAAATGGATGCGGACAATGAGCGCTGGTTAGAATTAAAAACGCATCCTAGAAGAAAACGTACTGCTACAGATCCTGCTCCTTTTGAGCAGATTATTCAAGAGCAACATAATGTGTTTAAAAAACATCCTAAAACTAAATTCATAAATGCACATATGGGCTGGCATGCCAATAACCTTGAAAAACTTGGTGAATTGTTAGATGCTATGCCAAATATGAATGTGGGTATAT
>NZ_JBDVOT010000171.1:0-17853 GCF_039968975.1 Maribacter sp.
TTCTGCACCTAGTGGTACGGTTACACCATCATGAAATCCTTTTGGTCCGTATGCACCCGTAGCAACAATGGCGGGTCCGGCAACCAATAATCTTGGACCGTCTATAATTCCCTTTTCAATGGTTTTCTTTAAATATACATCTGTATATCCGGCGCCTTCGGCACCTAGGTCTCTCATGGTCGTAACCCCGGCCAATAAAGAATTCTTTACGTGAACCGTACCCCTTACGGCGCGCTCTACAGGAGATTCTTTTAATACTTGGTCATTCCAATCTGTTTCATTGTACGGGTGCAACAATACATGTGAATGCCCTTCTATGATGCCGGGCATTAACGTAGTGCCTTCTAAATTCACTTCAGAGGTATTTTTAGGCAGTGATACTCCGTTCGCTTTTCCTGCGTAGCTAATTTGATTATCTACTACCAAAACCACCCAATTATCGTGTATTTCTGTGCCATCAAATACACGGTCTGGTTTTAAGAGTGTTTGAGTAAAACCTATGAAAGTAGAGAATAGGCAAATGACAAATATTGATTTCATAATAGTAGTTGGTTTAGTTGGCAATGGCAGATTTTAAAAGACCGTCCAAATCGGCTTTTGTATGTTGATTTCCATTCGATAAGACCATGAAAATGTCTTGCGTATTTTTAATATTTTCTAGTGGATTGGTATTCAGTAAAACGATATCGGCTATTTTATTTTCAGAAATAGTTCCGTAATCGACACTTTGTTTTAAAAATTTAGCTCCATTATATGCAGAAGATTTTAATGCGTCTAGCGGAGAAATTCCCGTTGCAACCATTGCTTCCATTTCTTTATGAAGAGAAATGCCAGGGTAGGTGTAGCTGTTATAAGCACCACTATCTGATCCAGCTAATAAGGATACCTCGTTTTGGTTCAATTGAAATGCCAATTTACCAAAGAATTGATCTAAAGCTTTTCTATCGGCAACCTGTTTTGCTGTTGCAAATTTAACACGGTCAATTCTACCTTTATAAGTTTGCTGTATGCCCTTGCTCATATATTTTAAATAGTCATCATTGCTGTGGTCAACTTCATCTAGATAACTAAGAACACCACCAATATGCAACGTAGGTACCACAAAAACGTTATTTGCTTTCAATTTAGAAAAAGTAGCTTTGGCAGTAGTATCGCTATATGAAGCTTGGAGAAGGGGCATGGCATCCCAAAAACCAATTTCCTTTTTAATTAATTGCTCGGTTATATTTTGTTCATCATTTGAGCAGCCTTTCATAATATAATACAGGTGTTCTACTGCATCAATACCAGCATCAATAGTGGCATCAAGTTCAACGGTAAAAGGCATATGACCAGAAGTAATCAAATTACGTTTCTCTGCTTCTTGAATTACTTTTAAGTAGTTTTCACCAGAAATTCGGCTATCATATATTTTTACAAAATCAGAGGGTATGGATTGCAAAGAATCTAGCGCTAAAGTAATGTCCTCATCGGTGTCTACTTCTAAAGAGCCTGCCCAGGTACCGGCAAGACCATCAATCTTTGGACCCGATGTAAAAATGGTAGGACCTATAAGCTCATTCTTGGCAATAGCTTTTCTCCATTCTAAAACAGATGTGGTAAGATCACCACCTGCATCGCGCACTGTGGTAATTCCGTTGGCCATAAAGAGTTTTAAGAAGTTTTTATTCGCGCTAATTAAAGAATCGCCACCTCTAAAATGAGTGTGGTTATCCCAAAACCCCGGCACTAAATATTTACCGGTAGCATCTATAATTGTTTTGGCTTCTGCGCCTTTCAAATTATTGTCTGCAGTTATTTTTTGAATTCTGTTATTACTGATCAAAATATTGGAAACACTAATAGATCCATTTTCTAAGTCAATAAGATTACCGTTTTTGATAATTACATCATAGGTTGTAATATTTTCCTCTTTACAGCCGGTAAACGTTATTAATGATACGAAAGCTACAACTTTCGCCATGTTCAATAATCTCATAATATAATAGCAATTTACAAGGGTAAGGTAACAAGAATATGTGGCAAATGAGTATTTCTGTTTTATAAATTAAATGAAATTAAGGCATTGACAATGAATGCAACTTCCATTTATAATCTACTTGTAAAAACCTATTTATTTTTGCTTTTTAGCAGACTGCCATCCGCCGCCATCTCTGTATTTTATATTGGCTTCTGCATGTTTTACAATTTCTGTAACGCGCTTTGTTCTGGTTTCTGGTCGCTTTGCTTGGTTTAACCAGTAGAGATAACTTTTGCGTTGACTATGTGTAAAATTTTTGAAATTAGTGAATGCATCAGGGTTTTTATTAAAAGCTACTTGTAGTTCTTCAGGTATAACTCCGTTTTCCACATCATCTAAAGAAGTCCAAGAACCATTTTCTTTTGCAATTTTTATAGAAGCCAATCCTGCGGCATGCATTCTTCCGTTGGCTTTGAGTTCTTTTATATAGTTCTTATTGACTTTGCTCCAAACACTTTTTGGTTTACGTGGGCAAAAGTATTGTCTTCGTTTTCCGTCACCCAAGCTTTTTACAGTGCTATCAATCCAGCCATAGCAAAGCGCAACTTGCACAGCTTCTTCCCAACGCATACTTTCATTTTCATGTGCAACCGAGTAAAAAATAAGATGAACACCTTTATGTTCAGAATGGTTATTATGCAACCAATTTTTAAATTCAATATCGTTTTTAAAATATAACTGTGGTATTTCTGACATAATTCTATTAAAAGGGTATTAATTTATCATAAATGTACAATGTTTAATAGAGAAAATATTGGTTAATACAGCTACTCGCCCTATTTTTAAGCTTTCAAAAATCAACTAAACAACAACAAATTACGTATGAAAAAAATCTTCATTGCGCTGCTTTTGGGCTTTGCGCTTATTATTGTCTCATGTGGTGGCAATAAACGAGAGGGAGAACCTAAGGTTTTGGTTTTCTCAAAAACAATGGCTTTTAAGCATGCATCTATACCTGCGGGCGTTGCAGCTATTCAAAAATTAGGGTTAGAGAATGGTTTTGCAGTAGATACAACCAAAAATGCAGAACTATTTACCGATGAAAATTTAAAACAATATTCAGCTGTTATATTTTTAAGTACAACTGGTAACGTTTTAGACCAATACCAAGAAGCGGCTTTTGAGCGCTACATTCAAGCTGGAGGTGGCTATGCGGGTTTTCATGCTGCAGCAGATACCGAGTATGACTGGGGTTGGTATAATGACTTAGTGGGAGCTCAATTTTTAAGTCATCCAAAGGGAATGCCTACGGCAGATTTTATTATTAAGGACAAGAATTTCATTGCTACACAGTTTTTTACCGACTCTGTATGGACAAGAAAAGATGAGTTGTATAACTACAAGAACATCAATCCTGATGTAAATGTTTTGATGACATTAGATGAGTCATCTTACGAAGGTGGTGAAAATGGAGATTTTCACCCCATTGCTTGGTACCATGATTTTGATGGTGGTCGTGCTTTTTATACAGGTGGCGGTCATGATGATGCCAGCTTTTCTCAAGATTTATTTTTAAAGCATCTTTTAGGTGGAATTCAGTATGCAATAGGTGAAAACTTAAATTTAGACTATTCTAAGGTAACTTCTCAAATACCGCCGGATGCCGACCGTTTTGCAAAAGTAACTTTGAGCGAAGGTCAGTTTTTTGAACCTACTGAAATGACAGTTTTACCTAACGGTGATATATTGGTAGCGCAACGTAGGGGAGAAGTCATGCTATATAATGGTGAGACGAAAGAGCTAAGTGAGGTACTAAAGCTAGATGTTTATAGCAAAACGTTAAATACACCAGATGTAAATGCCGAGGAAGGATTAATGGGATTACAGAAAGATCCAGATTATGCAAACAACCATTGGATTTATTTATACTATGCCCCAACTGGTGACAAGTGGATAAATCGTTTATCAAGATTCAAATTTGAAAATGGTAAGTTTGATGTTGCATCAGAACAAGTAATAATGGATGTGGACAGTCAGAGAGAGATTTGCTGTCATACCGGAGGTTCAATAGCATTTGGTCCAGACGGATTATTATATCTTTCTACAGGAGATAATACCACTCCGTTCAATGAAAAAGGTGTAAAATATGTGCATAATGGTTTTGGACCTTTAAATGATATTCCTGGTCATGAGCAGTACGATGCTCGCCGTTCTTCTGGTAATACAAATGATCTTCGTGGAAAAATATTAAGAATTAGAGTTCAGGAAGACGGTACGTATGATATACCTGAAGGAAACTTATTTCCGGTAGGTACAGAAAAAACCAGACCTGAAATTTATACCATGGGGCATAGAAATCCGTATAGAATATCAGTAGATATGAAAAGAGGATATCTGTACTGGGGTGACGTTGGTCCTGATGCTAGAGCCGATAGTTTGGGTACTAGAGGTCCAAGAGGATATGATGAAATGAATCAGGCTAAAAAAGCCGGTAACTTTGGTTGGCCGTTGTTCATAGGGAACAACTTTGCCTATAATGCCTACGATTATGAAACGGGTGAGATAGGTGCTGAATTCGACCCTGAGAAACCTATAAATAACTCTCGTAATAATACAGGTTTAACGGAGTTACCACCAGCAATGCCGGCGTATGTGTATTATCCTTATGCAGATTCACAAGATTTTCCGCAAACGGCTACAGGAGGTAGAAACGCAATGGCAGGACCTACTTACTATTCTGATATGTTTGAAGGGGATGAAAAACTACCTAGTTATTATGATGGAAAGGTGATTATCTATGATTGGATGCGTGGTTGGATGTTTGCTGTTCATTTAGATGAAAATGGAGACTTCAGTAAAATGGAGCCTTTTGCACCCAATGTCAAGGTCAATAGTTTAATTGATATGGAAGTAGGACCAAACGGAAAAATATATCTGTTGGAATACGGTAGTGGTTGGTTCTCAAAAAATTCGAATTCTTCTTTAGGGTATATTGAATTCAATGGAGGAAATAGACCACCATTAATCAATGAAGTAACCGTTGACAAAACAGCAGGTAAAACCCCGTTGACTGTTTCTGCTAGTATAGAAGCAAGTGATCGTGAAGATGATGCCATAAAATATATATGGGATTTTGGTAACGGTGATACCAAAGAAACCACAGAGGCAAATGTCAGCTATACGTATGAAGATGCAGGAGTTTATAAATTAAAGGTGACCGTTGCAGATGATAAGGGCGAAGAGGCAATTAGTGAAAGCACCGGTATTGTTGCAGGTAACTCAAGACCTGAAGTTGCTATCTCATTAGGGCAAAGTGCACCGGCATTTTATTCGCCAGGTCAGAAAATTGCTTATGATGTTTCAGTGACTGATCCTGATGGCACGGAAATAGATGCAAGTAATATATTCGTAAGTGTTGATTACTTAGAAGGTATGGATAAGGTGGCCATGAATTTGGGACACCAACAAGTTTCTGCAGCAGTTACTGGAAAAGCGTTGACTCAAGCAATGGACTGTAAAACATGCCATAAAGAAGCAGAAGCTTCTATAGGACCAAATTACAAGGATGTTGCGGCGAAGTATAAAGAACGTAAAGATGCTTTAAAGTACTTGCAAGGTAAAATGAAAACAGGTGGTTCAGGAGTTTGGGGAGAAGTAACTATGCCTGCACACCCAAATATCACATCTGATGAAACAAGACAAATTGGATTGTATATTCTTTCATTAAACGGAGATGATAAAAAAGAGAAGTCATTACCGGCAAAAGGAACTATAACCGCAGAATCATCTGCACCAGGTAATATGTTGGTAATTACAGCTAGTTATACAGATGCAGGTGCTGAAGGTACTATACCGCTTACAGGTTCTAAATCTGTTGTAATACCCGCTAAAACAGAGAAATAATAATAATTTTCAACCCATTATAAAGCCCGCTATTTAGCGGGCTTTTTTTATAAATAAAAATAAGTTTTAGTTTAATTTTTGGCTGATAAGTTCACCAATTCGCATTAGTAATTCCATCTCAGTTTCTGTAAAATCATAAGGTACCGGTTTAGCAATACCAATAGTACCATATAAATTATCATTATGTATTAGCGGTGCAGCCAATGATCCTTCTACTTTGGTGTCTTTTGCCGAGGGTCTAGCTACGCCAGAGTCATCGGTCTGTAGATTACACATTTCAACAGGCTTTCTGCGCTCAGCAGCAATACCGGCCATACCCTTACCGATAGGAATAGTAGATAATTTCGGAATTAAAAACTCAGGAATTCCTACTTGAGATTTCAGCTGTAATAAAGAGTTCTTATCTAAAAAATGTAGTGTACCCGTAGAGCAATTAAAATGCGCTAAGATCAGTTTTAGAAGATTATCCCAATTGGGAGTGTCTTTCTTTAATTCGGCGCTAAGAGTAGCCAAAAATTCTTTAGAGTTGTTCATATTGTTTTATGCTAATTATTTCTAAATTCAAAATTAATGATTTCGCTAATTTCATCTGCTCTATCTACAATCATAAAATGTTCTCCACCTTCTATAAGTTTTGTTCTGGTTGTACCCTTAGGCGGAATCAGCTTATCTTTTGTACCGTTTATTTTAAGAACTTTTGTAGATGGTTTTATGTTTTGCCAAGTAGTAAATTCTTGTAAAGCCCATTTTACAAATTTAAAATCGGTGTCATCTAATATTGCATTAAATAATTCCACATTTTTAGCTCCCATAATATACTTTGCAAGAAACCTTGGTGGGTTGAATAGAGACGGAGGTATGAGTTTTGAAATTCTAGATTTGCCCACCCATTTATATATCGGTCTTAATTCATATTTTGTTTGAGCAGAAGAAATAAGGATTACTTTTTTAGGGTTTAGTTTTTTACTTATCTCTGTAGCTATTAATCCGCCAAAACTAACTCCAATCAAATAAAACTCATCGCTGGTATCAATAACTTCACTAAGTCTTTTAGAATATTCTTTAATAGATTCGTTATGGTGAGGTGTAATCCAATCTATAGTGACTAGTTCAATATCTAATGTTAAGTGTTTAAAGACCCTTTGATCGGCACCTAATCCACTAATTGCGTAAATTTTCAATGTTACCTTTTATGAAACGATTCTTATCTATTGCTAAAGGTACGTTAAACTCTTTTTCAAAGTAATTTTCATTAAACTTCATTGTCTTTACCGGGTAGTTCTCTGTAAGCGTAATAGGCTAAAACAGCATAGATAGCTTTCTCTATGGCAATTCTTATCGGGAACAATTCTTCTCCTAAAGATTCATCTATAGAGCGTAACTGCATGTAATAATTACTAATAAGGGGATATTTTTTGTCAGCTGAAATATGCGCATTGGCATTATTGAAAGCTTCGGTTTTTTGTTCTTTAATTGGTTTGCAAGTAACTAGTTTTGGTTTATTGTTTTTATGCAACATGGCAGAAAAACCAAACAGTCTGCAAATGAGTCCGCGGTGGGCATATTCTGAACAAAAACCTTTAGAATCAGGAGTAATAATTTCGTTCAATACAGGACATATTTTATTATCCTTATTATTTTTAAGTTTTTCTAACCATCGTTCTGTCTCTCCATTTTTTAAAAGATGATAGGCTAGTGGTAAAAATTCTAACGCAGTAGCGTTGATGTCTGGTTTTAAACAACATAGTCCGCAATTGGCTACACAGCTAAGTCCTGTAGATTGTTGAAAGGAGCCTAACTCCTTATCCAATTGGTTGAAAATACGATCTACCGCTTGAACCTTTTGATATATTGTCACTTATGAGTTTAAGATCTTACGAAGGTAGTCTATGTTTTCATACGGCAAACAATTAATAATAATATTAACGGTTTTAAGTAAAACCTAACTGCCTAATTAAGTTTAATACACTGAAATATAATACTTTAAATAGTTGTAATCTTAAAATTTGGCAGTTTTGAGTCGCAAAGGTTTTTGATCAGTTTTAGGTTTTATTTCAAACGCTATAACACCTAATACCTGTTCTTCTTCAGTAAGTACTTGTACTTCCCATTCACCAGGTGTAACATTGGTTTTATAGGTATACCCTCTAAAACCACCATCTCTACCGCCGGTAATATCGTAACCGATATCATCAAGATTTTCCCATTCTTCAGTTTGTGTATTATATCTTCTCCATCTATGAAAAATGGATTTCTTTAAGTCTGTAGGTGCAAAAATTGAAGAAAAAATATATACACGTTGATCTGGAGTATAACTAAAATCAAGTTTATGTTTACGCCAAAAAATGAAAGACTCCTCAGACTCATAAGTAACCTCATATTTGCCGTTTTTCTGAATGATTTCATGAGCTACTATTCCTTTATCCAAAGCTAACGGTACAGGTGGTATCAAATTCAAGAAATAGAATAGATTAATACTACCGTATATGGCTATGATGATAAAAACCATTTTACCCAAATTAATCTCTTTTCTGCTGCTTAGGCTTTTTCTATAGATAATGGTAAGAAGAAGCAAAGTGCTAACTAAACTAACTGCTCCTGAAATTAGAAATACCGTAGTATTCAATTCTTTCAAGAACACAGGAATCATAAATGTGAAAAAAGTGAAGCTAATAAAGTAATATACCCCAAATTGAAGATATTTATTGGAAATCCGTTTCTTAAGAAATTCATTCGCAATTAATAACAGTACTAAAATTATAAAGAATGATGCTGTTTTTGACAGGGAAACACTTCTGGAAAAATAAATTACATAGGCACTTGATAGTCCCCCAAAAAAGAATTGAATGGCAAGAGGTAAATACTCTTCATACCGGGCTAAAAAAGTATCTTTCCATTTACCATCATCTGCTAAATTATACAGATATAATGTTATAGATAACGAGGTCATATGCAGACATAGAACCGTTAAGTCATAGGTTCTGTCAATACGCCCTAAGGTTAAGGTATCAAAGATGAACCCGCCCATAAAGAACAATATTGGCGCATATTTAGAGTGCCTTCTGATAAAACTTCTGAAGGCACTATTTCTGTATTTGACAAGGGTTTTCTTCATGAAAGCTTACTACTATGAGCGCAAAAGTAATTGAATGAAACAATTGAACTTTGCCTTATTTAACATTTCATGAACGCTAAAGATCAAAACTTTAAATGCGTTGATCTAATTTTCAGTTTTAACATAAAAATTGGGGTCTACTTCCAGAGAAGTTAAGTTACCTTTTACTTTCTCGGTTTTCCATTCTGTTGTTGGCTCTATCCAAACCGGTGTTTCATTGATGTATACTTTTAGAGGAATAGAAAAGTTAGCAACGGTATTGGTAAAACGGTACATCATTTTCTTACCTTTTACTTTGTATTCAAAAACCGGAATTTTTGTGGTTCTTAAATACTGATCAAAGAAAGGTTTTAAATCTTTTTTCATTTCTAAAGCGATAACCTTTTCAATTTCATCGGTTGTTACGGTTTTATGGTAAAACTCTGAATTTAATTCACGTAATATGGTTCTCCATTTTCTATCGTCATTTACAATTTGGCGTAGGGTATGTAGAATATTTGATCCTTTATAATACATGTCTCCACTGCCTTCATGGTTTACATTATAAATGCCAATAATGGGTTTGTCATTTTTAATATTGTTTCTAATTCCTTGTACATAAGCATTTGCGGCTTCAGGACCATAATGATAATCTAAGAATAGGCTTTCAGAGTAACAGGTAAACCCTTCATGAACCCACATATCTGCGGCATCTTTATAGGTAATGTTATTGGCAAACCATTCATGACCGGCTTCATGTATAATGATGAAATCGAATTTTAGTCCCCATCCGGTATTTGAGAGATCTCTACCTAAATATCCTTTTTTGTATTGATTTCCATAAGTAACGGAACTTTGGTGTTCCATTCCTAAATAAGGAACTTCTACCAGTTTAAATGAATCTTCATAAAAAGGGTAGGGACCAAACCAATATTCAAAAGCCTTCATCATTTTGGGAGCGTCCTTAAAATGTTCTTTTGCCTTTTCTAGATTGTCCTTTAAAACATAATAATCCATATCAAGAGCGCCTTTTTCTCCTTGATATACTTCATCAAAATGAACGTAATCACCAATGTTCACATTAACTCCGTAATTGTTGATAGGATTAGAAACAAACCAATTATAGGTGTTAGTTTCTTTATCAACGCTTCTAAGACGACCATTAGATACGTTCATTAATCCTTTAGGTGCTTTTACACTGATTAGCATACTATCGACTTCGTCATACATATGGTCTTTATTTGGCCACCAAACACTAGCGCCAAGCCCTTGGCAAGAAGTGGCGACAAAATCTTTACCGTTCAGGTCTTTTTTCCAGGAAAACCCACCATCCCAAGGGGCTCTTACAGCTTCTTTTGGGTGTCCAGAATACGTGACTACAACCTCATTGAAATCGCCAACTAGCTGAGGTTTTTTAAGTTGAATGAAATGTGCATTTATATTATGTACAACCTTTAATTCTTCACCATCTTGCGTTACTTTTTCTATGCTTAAAGGAGGTTGCAAATCTACCTGTAAAATTTGATGAGGTTCCAGTACCTTATAGCGAATAGTATTGCTACCACTAATAAATTTATCATCAGGATTCACATCAATATCCAAATGATAATAATTTAAATCCCACCATTCACGTTCAGGGGTAATGCTACCTCTCAACGTGTCTTGTTGGGTAAAGGTTTGTGCCTGTGTAAAAGAGCATATACCCAAAACCAGTGCAGCTATTATTTTTTTCATGTGTGATGTAATTTTGGTTTACCTGAATATTCCATTAGGAAAAACAACCGGACTTTCAAATCCGTCTTTACCAACGGCAGAAACTCCAAAAAAGAAGTTGTCGATAACAATACCGTCTAAGGTAAATTCTGTAACGTCACCTACATACCTACTATGATCCCAAGTTGGGGAGGTGGTATCTCTCCAATAAATTTTATAACCTTTTGCACCATCAACTTTACTCCATTGAAATTTTGCTGCAGGTTTAACTATACCTCCTATTTTAACGGTGGTAGGACTTGGTGGAGCCCAAGCAATAGAAGCAAGGTTAATCGCATTTACAGCAGTTAATTTGGTTACATAGGCAAAATTCACATGTTCTAGAACATCGCCATAAGCAATACCATCTTCAACGCGAACATCTTGGTGCTGCTGTGTGTAATTTTCATGAGCTTCCATTATTCGAATACCGGGAAAACCTGCATCGTTAAAAGGTCTATGGTGACCACCACGACCAAAACGGTCTAAACGATATATCATCATTGGGTTCATTTCTGGCATATACAATTTTACATTTTTATGAATGTAACGTGCCAATTGTCTAGAAACACCATCAACTTCACCTCCATAAAAACGTCTTGCTTTACGTTGTTTTTCTGTTTCAGTAGGAGGTACAGGTTCAGAGAAAATTCTAAAATCTACGTTACTAATGGTGCCATCTACACCTTTTATGTTACCGATCATATCATTATTAAAAATACCGATGACATCCCAGCCTTTGTCTTTCATAAACTGGGCAACACCCCCACCTCCAAATAGACCTTGTTCTTCACCAGACAACCCCATGTAAATAATACTATTTTCGAATTTATATTTTGAAAGCACACGAGCAGCTTCTAAAGTACCCGCCATACCGGTAGCATTGTCATTTGCGCCAGGCGCATCATCCGTATAATTATTAGGGTCGCTAACACGAGAATCAATATCACCACTCATGATGATGTAACGGTTAGGATATTTTGTTCCTTTTTGTATGGCAAGAACGTTCACCACTTCAACATCTTTTACGATACGATCGTTAGCGCCTTTTTTTACTAAGTCTTTTTGAAAGAAAACGTTTAAGCAACCTTGGCATTCCGTAGAGGTTTTTTCGAATTCATTTTTGATCCAACGTCTAGCGGCGCCAATCCCTCTTGTCGTAGAGACGGTGTCACTTAAGGTATGTCTAGTTCCAAAATTAGCAAGTTTGGTAACATCGTTTTCAATACGCTCAGCAGAAACGGCATTGATAATATCATAAATGCGTTGGTCTGTTTGTGCAGTAAGCGTAATAGCAGAGATTAATAAAGCGGGTAATAAGAATTTTTTCATTTCAATTTTTTTGGGTGAGTAATGTTAGTATAGGTAATAGGTTTCTAAAATTAAGTAAAATATAGGGCCGACCATAATTTCATTAAATAAAGTATTTAAGCATTAGTTAGTGGTTTGTGCTAGCTAGTTTTTGTTTTTGGACATTAGATAATACACACCCAACAACGGTCCTATGGTTAAAGGGATAAATAAAAGAGATATAGGGATGATCGATTGAAGTGATCCTAGAAGCTGTATACTGATAATTGTAATGGCAAAACCAATACAATTTACCAGGGTAAGAGCGGTGCCTTTTAATTCTGGAACTACTGCAGATGCAACTAGGTTTGAGAACTGGGGCGAGTCTGCCGTAACCGCGATACCCCATAAGCACCAATTTACTAAGAACAAATAGACGGGAAGTGAAAATAACAATGGTGAGATCAAGCATAGAAAGCCAGATGCTATTAAGGCGATTAAAGCAACTTTCTTGCTGCCTATACGTTGAGAGATTATACCACCAAAAGCGCAGGACAATCCTCCGAGTGCAATTACGATTCCTGACCATAGCGATACGGAAATATCACTGCCAGATTCCATGGCAAACCATTGAATGGCAACAGGTGTAAATGCCCAAAATGCATAAAGTTCCCACATATGTCCAAAATATCCGAATGCTGCTTTTTTAAATTTAAAATTTTTAAAAAGTCTTGGTCCGGCATCTAGTTTCAATGTTGAACTTGCTACTCTATACGGACCATTTGGTACCAGTAAGAACAATAATAAACCTCCTAAAGCGGTAATGCCTGAAGTTAGTTGTATAACACTATCAGGATGATTGGCTATGGGGCTACCTTTAATTAAGAAGGGAAAAGCAGTACCAAGAACTAAAGCTCCTACCAAATACCCTAATGCTTTGCCTAAACCCTTCTCATAATAATCTGCGGCTATTTTCATGCCTACGGGATAGATACCGGCTAAAAAGAAACCTGTGCTAAATCTGGCTAATAACAATCCGGTCACGTTTAGTTGCGGGTAGATCAAGGACAAATTTGAAACGGAAGCTAAAAAAGCGCAAACCATAAAAACCTTAGATGGTGAAAACCTGTCGGCAATCATTAAAACTCCGAAGATAAGAGTCCCGATTATGAATCCAAATTGAACGGATGAAATAACGTAGCTAACAATGTCTGCACCAAAATCTAATTTTTTGGTCAGTGATTCTATAATGGCATTACCGGCAAACCAAGTAGAGGTACAGGCAAATTGAGATAGAATGATGATGGGGAGAATATGTAGTTTTTGTTTCAATAGATTAATAGTAATTACCAGAATCTAATTATGTAAAATTAGATTCTGGTTAGTTAACCTATTTTTTGTCGGCAAATTTCTTCAAAATTGCACGCACATTTTTTGTGTTATCAACAAAATATCTTGCTTGTGTTTTTTGGCGACCTACTTTAACGGTAATAGAATTTTCTGGCAGCTCTTGAAACATAAATTCATCAGTCCAATCATCACCAATAGCGAAAACAAAATCGTACTCATGCTCCGTATATACGCGCATAGAGGCTCTACCTTTATTTACGTTGCTACTTTTTATTTCCATCACTTTATTACCGTTTAAAACACTTAAGTCATCATTGGCAATAAGACTGGTAAGTACAGTATTCAGCTCAACCGAACGTTTTTGACCAAAATCTGGATCTGTTTTTCTGTAATGCCAAGCTAGAGAATAGTTTTTCTCTTCAATAAAACTACCGGGAGTACGATCAACAAAAGATTCTAACACTGGTAGAATTTTCTCCATCCAGTCTTTCTTTACGGTTTCTAACATTCTAAATTCCTCACCACCTTGTGAGATCCATACGCCATGCTCAACAATCATGTTGTATTTTTTAGGTAAGAACCATTTAGTGAATGTTTCTTTATCACGGCCACTAATAAGATACATATCCGTATTTGGTTGAGATGAAATTTCATCTAATAACTTGTATAGTTCCTCATCTGGCGATGCTTTTTGTGGATCAGGATGAAAACCTGCCAAGGTGCCGTCATAATCTAAGAAGACTAATCTACGTTTGGCATTGCTATACTTATCCATCACGGTATTCATGATGTCTTCGGATAATTTCCTTGATTTATAGGTTTGATCTTTTTCCTTTTGACCTACTAATGAATTCATGAAATCATTGGCCCATCTTTCAACGTTGTAACGCTCTAACCTTTTTTGTAATGAAGTGTTTCTAGAAATCTGTTCCTCTTTTGGCATATTGATAGCCTCGTAGAGCGAATCTGCTATCTGTTCAAAGTTGTTTGGGTTAATCAGTAATGATTCGTTCATTTCATTGGCAGAGCCTGCCATTTCACTTAAAATAAGTACTCCCGTTTTGTCCGTTCTAGTAGCAATATATTCTTTGGCAACTAAATTCATACCATCTCTAATAGGTGTTAACCACGCAATATCAGAAGACGTGTATAGGTCAATTAAATTATCAAACGGCATAGATCTGTAGAAATACCAAATTGGTGTCCAGCTAACTGTTGAAAGCTCTCCGTTAATACGTCCTACCAACTCGTCAACCTCACGCTTTAGTAATTGGTATTGCGGAACATTAGAGCGTGACGGTACAGCAAGAATTATCAGTCTTACTTTCTCTTTGTATTGAGGGTATTTGTTCAAGAAATACTCAAAGGCATTCAAACGTTTGGCAATACCCTTTGTGTAATCTAAACGGTCTATAGATAAAAAGAACTTGGCATCTGGTGCTGATTTTTTATGGGTGTCCAATCTTTTTTGTAGTTCAGATTTTTCATCTTCGCTACGTTGCGAATGTTCTTTGGCAGCTTCGCTAAATTTTTTATAATCAATCCCCATGGGGAAAGAGTCTACTTTAATTACCCTGTCGTCTAGGTAAATGTCATTAAAACTTACCTCTAAGCCCAAAAGCCTACGTACAGAGCTTAAGAAGTGACGCTCATAGTCATAGGTATGAAAACCAATTAAATCTGAACCTAACAAACCTTGTAACACCTCTTTTCGCCAAGGTAGTGTTCTGAATATTTCATAAGAAGGAAAAGGAATATGTAAAAAGAACCCAATAGAAATATCCGGTCTTTCTGCGCGTACCATTTGTGGTACTAACATCAACTGGTAGTCATGAATCCAAATTGTATCTTCATTATCTGCTTTTGCGAGAATGGCATCTGCAAATTTTTGATTTACGGCTTTATAGATTTCCCAACTTTCTAGCTCAAACTCAGAGTATTCTAAAAAGTAGTGAAAGAGTGGCCAAACGGTTCTATTACTAAATCCGTAATAAAATCCGTCAACCTCTTTTTCTGTTAAATTTACTTTAGAAGAGCCGTGTTCTGCGAGTGCGCTATCAATTTTGGGTGCTAATTCTTCAGGTATTTCTTCATCGGTTAATCCGCTCCAACCAATCCACAAGCTATCACCACCAGAGTGTACAGATTTCATTCCAGTAGCCAATCCGCCTACACTTGGTACTGCAGTAATGTCTCCATTGCTAATTTGTAATTGTACAGGTAGTCTATTTGAGATAATGATAGTTTTCGCCATAAAAGAGGTTTTTTTGCTACTTTTTGTTAATTATTTCTCTAAATTTCGGGAAAAAGGAGGGCAATAGCAATTGAAACCTCATATGAATCAAGATTTTTATTGAATGGATAATTTAGACTACGGAATAATAGGGAATTGTAGAAGTGCAGCATTAATTTCAAAGACAGGAAGTATAGACTGGTGTTGTTTACCAGAATTTGATAGTCCGTCAGTATTTGCCAAATTATTAGATGAAAATATTGGTGGTAGTTTTGAGATTAACGTAGATGACAGTTATGAAATCTCACAGAAATACGAACAGTATACAAATATATTAATTACTTCTTTCAAGTCTGGCGATGATCATTTTGAGATTCATGATTTTATGCCTAGATATCGTAAAGAAGAAAAGAAGTATCATTCTCCACCGGAATTGGTACGTTATTTTAAGCATATATCGGGTAAACCAAGCTTTTCAGTATTATATGACCCAAAGTTAGAGTATGCAATGGGTACAACAGAAACCTTTATTAAAAAGGATTTTATTGCAAGTCTTACTCACGATGTAAAATTTGACACCGTTTTTTTATATACATCTTTTGATAAAAACGCCGTTGTAGAAAGTACTACCATTACGCTTACGGAAGATGAGTTCATGATGATGGGTTATAATGAGAAATTGTTATTGCCAACAACAGATAGAGCTTATTTAGATTTACAGAACACAAAAGTATATTGGTTGAATTGGGTAGACTTAACGCCCACATATAAAAAGTTCAACGAAGAAATTACCAGAAGTGCATTGACCTTAAAACTTTTAAGTTATGATAAAACGGGTGCCGTACTAGCAGCGGCAACCACCTCATTACCAGAGACTATTGGTGAAGTGCGTAATTGGGATTATCGTTTCTGTTGGATCCGTGATGCCTCTATGGTAATTAAAGTAGTATCAGAACTAGGGCACAAAAATGTAGCAAGACGTTATTTACAATTCATCATAGATTTAATTCCTGATAAGGCAGAGAAGCTGCAAATCATGTACGGAATTAATAAGGAGAAAAAATTAACGGAAGAAACACTAGAACATCTGGCAGGTTATAAAGGTTCAAAACCTGTACGTATAGGTAATGCGGCATATCACCAAAAACAGAATGATATTTATGGTATTCTGATGGATGTGATATACGAGCAGATGGTAAAATTCAGCATTGATATAGAAAATGGTGAGGATTTATGGGCGATAACGAAAGGAATCGTGTGGATCGTTAGCAATAATTGGAAAGATGCCGATAAAGGTATTTGGGAGTTTAGAGCAGAAGATAGACATTTTACTTTTTCAAAGGTGTTATGTTGGACAGCCTTAGATCGTGCCATTAAGGTAGCAGAGATGTTAGGTAAAAAGCATAAAATTGAAAAATGGGAACCTATTAGAGCAGAAATCTGGAAAGATATTTATGATAATGCATGGAATGAAGAAGTAGGGGCGTACACGCAATCTTACGGTTCTAAAGAGCTAGATGCCTCTGTGTTATTGATGGAATCTTATGGTTGTGTGAATGCAAAAGATGAACGCTACATAAAAACAGTTAACGCTATTGGGAAAGAATTAAGCAATGACGGATTGCTATATCGATATAAGAATGAAGATGATTTTGGTTTACCATCATCGTCGTTTACAGTATGTACATTCTGGTACATTAATAGCCTGTTCAAAATTGGAGAACGCAAGAAAGCATTAGAGCATTTTGAAAGATTATTGAGTTATAGTAATCATTTAGGTCTCTTTAGTGAAGATATTGACTTTAAGACGAAAAGATTGTTAGGAAACTTCCCTCAAGCGTATTCACATTTAGCACTGATAGAATGTGCTATAAACTTTTCTAAAAAAGAAAGTGAAGATGAAATGATGGAATCTCTAAGAGAATAATCAGCCAGTAACATAAGCCTTAATTTTAGCAATTAGGGCTTTAAAATGTTGCTCGGTCGTAAACGGATTCATAACGGTAATACGTAAGTAATGTATTCCTTTTAACTTCGTTTGTACAATATAAAATTCGCCATCTTCTAAAAGAAATTGGCGGATTTTTTCATTTAAAGAGTTTAGGCTTTCAGTGTCTAAGTCTGTAGTAAAGTATCTAAAACATACAATATTGGACATTGGTTGTAGTGCTAATTCAAAATTTGAAGCTTGCTCAATCAAATTTGCAAATAGCGCACCCATATCATAAAGTTGAGTGACATTGGCGTCAAAAACTTCTTCAGCATATAATT
>NZ_JBDVOT010000172.1:0-24653 GCF_039968975.1 Maribacter sp.
ATTTGTCAATGACTTGGTTAATGAAGAAACAATAAAAATACTTTCATCAAATGGTATTAAATTGATTGCATTACGTTGTGCAGGTTATAATAACGTTGATTTAGATGCTGCCAAGAAAGCTAACATTAAAGTGGTCAGAGTACCTGCATACTCACCAGAAGCAGTTGCAGAACACGCTTTAGCATTAATAC
This sequence comes from Maribacter sp., assembly GCF_039968975.1. Classification (GTDB taxonomy): domain Bacteria; phylum Bacteroidota; class Bacteroidia; order Flavobacteriales; family Flavobacteriaceae; genus Maribacter. The sequence continues at coordinate 192 of NZ_JBDVOT010000172.1, forward strand.
TTACGTTAAACAGAAAAACGCATAAAGCATACAACCGTGTTCGTGAAGGTAATTTTTCATTGAAAAACCTTATTGGTTTCAATCTAAGCAATAAAACCATTGGTGTAATAGGAACAGGAAAAATTGGTGCTACATTTTGCGCTATTTTAAAAGGGTTTGGTTGTAGAATTATTGCTTATGATATTTCTGAAAATGAAGAGCTGGCAGCAATGGGCGTTGAATTTCATTCTTTAGAGGAAGTTTTCAAACAATCTGATATTATTTCGCTTCATTGTCCATTAAATAAACATACCAAGCATATAGTAAACAAAGAATCTATAGATTTAATGAAAAGTGGTGTTATGATTATCAACACCAGCAGAGGCGCCCTAATAAAAACAGAAGATGCCATTGTAGGGTTAAAAGATAGAAAAATTGGATATTTAGGTATTGATGTATATGAGCAAGAAGAAAATCTATTTTTTGAAGATTTATCTGAACATATTATTCAAGATGATATGATTTTAAGATTATTAAGTTTCCCTAATGTGTTGATTACTTCTCACCAAGCATATTTCACCAAAGAAGCTATGAATCAGATTACAATTATTACATTAGATAATATCAAGGATTTTGAAAATAACAACGAACTGACTAACGAAGTAGTGTAAACAAAATTATTATCTCCAGTTTATTTTAATAAAGCGCTCATTTTTAACAAAATTTGATGGAGTGTTCTTTAAAATCTCCTGTCTTAAAGCATCTATTAAAACTTCTTTTGAAAACGTGTGGTGACTAACCAAACTAACTTCCCTAATTGGTTTTGGTGTTACAAAATGACGTATTTGCCCAAGGTCGTTATCGTTAATGGCCATTTCTGGTACCAAAGTGTAACCACCGTAGTTGTCTACCATTTTTTTTAATGCTTCTATAGAACCACTTTGAAACTGAATATTGCCATCGGTATTTGTTTGTCCGCAAATATTCAATACTTGGTTTCTAAAGCAATGCCCTTTTTCCAAAAGCCAAATATTGTTTAATTGTTCCATTTCCTTAACGGTGATGGTCTTCTTGCTTTCATTAAAACTATTGGTTTGGGCATAACATATAAAAGGTTCATTATACAGTTTGGTTTCTCTTATGTATGGTTCGTTTAATGGGGTAACAAGAATACCTAAATCTATCTCCTTCTTTTGCAGTCCCATTATTATCTGCTCGCTCTCCATTTCTTGAATTTTTAGAACAGTATTTGGGTATTTTTTAGAAAAAGAACCAGCAATTAAAGGTATTAGATAAGGAGATATAGTTGGTATAACCGCCATTTTAAACTCACCTTCAATATTGTCAAGCTCAACATTCACCATATTCTTAAGTTCATTTACCTCATGTAATATGATTTTGGCTTTAATTATAAATACTTCACCCAGTTCTGTTGGTTTAAATGGCGATTTACTTTTATCAAAAATTAAAAATCCTATTTCTTCTTCTAATTTTTTAACCTGTATGGTAATGGTCGGTTGAGTGACAAAACACTTTTCTGCAGCCGTAACAAAGTGTCTATAAGTATCTAAGGCAACAACATAGTCTAACTGTTGTAAGGTCATTTCTTCTATATATTAATTTTATCAATACAAGTATATAAAGTATTAATTTGATTAATAAGCTCTACTGATTGAATTTTGCGACAACTATATAAATTAAATCTATATAAAATGAAAAACAAATTAGCATCATTTATCATGCTTTCAATTGGCTTATTAGGTTTCTCACAAACCGATCAAACCATGACCACAAACGGGGGTGTTCCTGTAGGTGACAACCAAAATTCTAAAACAGTAGGTGAATACGGTCCTGTATTGTTAGAAGATATTCATTTAGTTGAAAAATTGGCTGCTTTTGATAGAGAACGTATTCCTGAAAGAGTAGTACACCCAAGAGGAGCAGGTGCGTCAGGTTATTTCGAGGCAACCAAAGATATGTCGTCTTATACAAAAGCGGTAGTATTTGCTAAAGAGGGAAAGAAAACAGATTTGGCAGTTAGGTTTTCAACCGTTATACACGGTAAAGGTTCACCAGAAACAGCTAGAGACCCTAGAGGTTTTGCAGTTAAGTTTTATACAGAGCAAGGCAATTACGATATTGTTGGTAACAACTTACCCATATTTTTTATTAGAGATGCTATAAAGTTTCCTGATATGGTGCATTCGTTAAAACCTTCACCGGTGACCAATAAACAAGACCCAAATAGGTTTTTTGATTTCTTTTCACATGTACCAGAAGCTACGCACATGTTAACTAGACTATATACTGATCTTGGTATACCTAAGGGTTACCAATTCATGAACGGTAGTAGTGTACACGGATATAAATGGATAAATAAAGAAGGTAAAGTAACCTATGTAAAATACTCTTGGGTTTCTAAACAAGGAGAGAAAAATTTAACCATTGAAGAAGCTGCGGCGCAACAAGCTAAAGATTGGCAACATGCAACGGTAAGTCTTAGAAAGGATATCGATGATAAGAATTATCCGCAATGGGATTTATATGTGCAAATGATCAAACCAGAAGACATACATTCTTTTGACTTCTGGCCATTAGATGCTACAAAGGACTGGCCTGCAGATAAGATTGAAAAAATAAAGATAGGTACTATGACCTTGAACGAGAATCCTGTTAATTACTTTGAGCAGGTTGAAAGTATTGCATTCTCACCTGGTGCATTGATTCCTGGTGTAGAACCTTCTGAAGACAAATTATTGCAAGGTAGATTGTTTTCTTATTTTGATACACAAAGACACCGTTTAGGACCCAACTTTTTACAATTGGAAATAAACAAGCCTTTAGAAGAACCTAATAATTACAATTCTGATAGTTGGAATAGCGCAGGAAACAAAAGATTTGAAAATCCGGATGTAAACTACCAACCTAGCCAAAAAGCTGCATTGGCAGAAGATAGCCAATATAAACAATCAGAAACTACTTTGACTGATGTTACCATTACACAAAAGAAAATTTCTAAAACAAACGACTTTGCCCAACCAGGTGAATTCTACAGAAGCTTAAATAAGCAGCAACAAGATAACTTGATCAAAAATTTGACAGGTGATTTAGGTCAGGTAACCGATAAGAATATTCAAAAAACAATGATCGGTTATTTCTACCAAGCAGATAGAGATTTCGGAATGAGAGTAGCTAAAGAGTTAGGTTTTTCTCAAAAAGATTTCATGAATTAAAAATTAATTTAATGGGTGAGAAATTAATTTTTCTTGCCCATTTATTCACTATAATATGAAACATTTACTACTAATTACTATCCTAATTTTTACAACAACTATGAATGCGCAAGAACTATTTGATGCTGCCAGAAACGGCAACGTTGACAAATTAAAAGAAATTTACACAGCGGATAATACTAGCATTGATAAAACGGATCAAAAGGGCTTTACCCCTTTAATTTTGGCAGCTTATTATAATCAAATAGATGCTGTAGCCTTTTTACTTGAAAATAAATGTGATTTAAATGCTCAAGATTCCTCAGGTAATACTGCCCTTATGGGAGTTTGTTTTAAAGGAAATTTACCAATTGCCAAATTATTGATAGATAATGGAGCCAATGTTAATTTGCAGAATTACAATGATGCAACGGCTTTAATTTATGCCAGTACTTTTGGTCACAAAGATATCGCTAGTTATTTATTAGATCATAATGCAGAAACTTCTATCATGGATAATAGAGGAAACACGGCTCTAAAACATGCGCAAATACAGGGTAATGAAGAGATTATTCAACTTTTAAGTAAGTAGATAAAACTAAGTTTTTTTAATTAAGCTCTTACATTAATGACCTTGATGAAAAAAACATTTAAACATTTTTTTAAGGTGATTTTTTAATAGATCTCATGTAAAGCTATAATATATAGTGAGATTTCTATAAATTCAAAATTTACAAATTTTTTATTCCAATGTACTGTATATTGCTTATATATTGATGGTAGCTATTGCTGTCAGCTATTAAAAGAAATTTACCCATGAAATTAAAAGTCTGCCTAATTCAAGATAGTCCTGTTTTCTTTGACATAGAAAAAACTATCGATAAAATAGAAAACCTGGTAAAAACGCACGCTAAAGATGGTGTTGAGCTCATAATGTTCCCAGAATCTTTTATACCAGGATATCCAAGAGGATTTTCATTTGGTGCAGTTGTAGGTAGTAGAACAGATGAAGGTAGAAAGCTGTATTCAGAATATCGAAATAACAGTTTAGATTTAGAAGGCAAGGAATTGCAAAGATTAGTAAAACTTGCTAAGACAGAGAACGTATACTTGGTTATCGGTGTAACAGAAAAGCAATCTAACAATGGTAGTCTTTATTGTTCCATGCTCTACATCTCCCCTACTGACGGATTTTTGGGTGTTCACCGCAAAATAAAACCAACAGGTAGCGAACGTATCATTTGGAGTGAGGACGATGGTAAGTCCCTTGTGAGTTTTGATACTAAAATAGGGAGGCTAGGCGGACTTATTTGTTGGGAGAATTATATGCCTTTGGCTAGAATGGCAATGTATAAAAAAGGCGTAGAAATTTACATAGCTCCTACGGCAGATTCACGTGAAGAATGGACTTCTACTATGAAACATATTGCTCTGGAAGGCAGGTGTTTTGTGTTGGGCTGCAATCAGTTTTATACAAAATCAATGTATCCGGAAAAATACCAACATTTGGTTGAAAGTGAACCTGAGAATTTATGCCGTGGTGGTAGTGTTATCGTTTCTCCGTTAGGTAAAGTAATTGCAGGTCCATTATTTGATGAAGCAGGGGCATTAATTGCAGAAATAGACCTTGATGAAATTGTAAATGCTAAGCTAGACTTTGATGTCATCGGCCATTATTCAAGAAATGACATTTTCGAATATAACGCGGTAAATCAACCTGATATTAAAACTGAAAAAGACTTATAAAAACTTCATTAATTCTGTTAACGGTTAACGTAGATACAAGCTATCATAAGATACATCTGTATACTATAGTTACTTATAGTTTGCACACAATTTTTGAATAAATAATTTAAACAATTTATGTGATTTTTATGTCATAATACTTAAAATATCTAAACTATTCATATCTTATCGGTTCATACCATAAGAAAAATGAAAAAATATACAATTACATTAGCATCACTACTATTCCTTTTATGTTTTACTAGTTGTAAGAATACTTCTAAAAAGACACCAGACACTACCGAAGATAAAACCGAAGAAAATCAGCCTGATGAAACAGTTTACGCAAGTGACGTAATTCCGTTTTTTGACGATTGGAAGTTAATATTAGGTGATGGTTCAAATGCGGGAATTGCCAATAAATTCGAGAATAAAGATTTCTTTTATACGACAAATGACGGCAAAGATGATTGGGTTGTTTTTAAAGCTCCAAATGGTGGCGATACTCATGGTACATCTAATAACACCAGAACAGAATTGGCACAGATTAAAAAGTGGTATCCAAAGACAGCGGACGATAAACTAACGGCAACTTTGAAAGTAATGAATGTTTCTTCAACGGGTGATGCTCGTGTTGCAGCTACCCATGCAGTAGTAGTTGGTCAAATTCATAGTGCCGATGCCTTTGAAAACGAACCGCTAAAAATATTTTATAAAAAATTTCCAGGTCACACTAAAGGTTCTGTATTCTGGCATTATGAAATTAACACCGCTGGAGATGACAATGCCAAACGATGGGACTATTCTAATGCCGTTTGGGGAAATGACTTTTCTGTAGTTGGTGAAACGGCAGATACATATCCTGAGGAGCCAGAAGATGGTATTGCTTTAGGTGAAGAATTCAGTTATGAGGTTGTGGTAAAAGACGGCATCATGAGTTTAAAATTTACGAGTGAAGGACATGAAACCAAAACTTTTACAAAAAATCTGTTAGTATCTGAATATGTTACTAAAGCAGATATTCCTCAGCAAACTAGAGATTTGTTTTTTCCAATTGGTCAAGATGGTGTAGAACGCAAAGAGGCTTACGCGGGTGAAGGCTGCTTTTTTAAGTTGGGAGCTTACAACCAAACCAACGGTAAATCTCCAGATGTAAATATGAACTGGTGCTCTGGAGCAGAAACCCATGGTGGTGATATTCAAAAGCAATATGCAGATGGTAATTATGCAGAAGTTTGGTTCAAAACAGCCAGCATAAGTGTAAGTGATGCTGCTGTATCCAATGAAGGATATTTTACAAAAAATGATTAATCTTCAATTGTCTTATAGTTTTATAAAAAAAATATAAGGCAATTAAACCTTTATGTTAGTTCAAGGTCTTACTTATAAATAGTAAGACCTTTTTTGTGCAAAAATATTATAGAGTTATTTTAACGATTTTTCTTTTTTTGGTAATTTCCAAACAACAGTCTTTAGCTCAAGCCTTGGATAATACTGATGATATACGCCAAATAACAGTACATGATTTTGAATCTTTAGAGCCGTTATTGAACACGGAAGAAAGTACCATTCACATTGTCAACTTTTGGGCCATGTGGTGTGCTCCGTGTATTAAAGAATTGCCCGTTTTCAAGGAGTATAGTAAAAATAATGATGTGGAATTATTATTGGTTAGTCTCGATTTTCCTGAAGATATTGAAACAAAACTTAAACCTTTTTTAAAACGAAAAGGCATCACAGCCAAAGTAGTTTTGTTAGATGACCCAGACGCCAATAGTTGGATCGATAAGATTGACCCAAGTTGGTCTGGTGCAATTCCTTTCACCATAATTTTCAATAAGAATAAGCGCACGTACCACGAACGCGCTTTTGAAAGTTTAAACGATTTAGAAAATGAAATACATAACACCTTTAATACTAAATAATAATGAAGAAGTTTAATTTTCTCTTTACCGCTGCCCTAGTGTTTGGCGGTCTGCTTTTTACTGGATCAATTAACGCACAAGATAGGAAAGGACCACCACCAAATGGTGAGCGTAAAGGTCCTCCAGGAGGAGGTCATAGTCCGGTTCAAAGCAAAACCTTAGAAGAAATTGGGGGGTATAAAATAGGAGATGTAGCAGAAGATTTTAGCCTCAAAAATGTAGATGGTTCTATGTTTTCATTATCGAGTATTGATAATGCAAAAGGTTATATTGTAGTGTTTACCTGTAATGAATGTCCGTTTGCTAAAATGTACGAAGACCGATTGATCGAACTACATAAGAAATATGCGTCTAAAGGATATTCTGTAGTAACCATCAACCCTAATGTAAGCGAAGATAATGACAAGGAGAATTTTAAGTCGATGCAAACAAGGGCTGAAGAAAAGAATTTTCCCTACGTATATTTAGCAGATGAGAAACATAGTGTTTTTCCTAAATATGGTGCCGTTAGAACACCACATGTATTCTTATTAGATCAAGATATGAAAGTTCAATATATTGGTACCATTGATGATAATGCAAGGTCTGCAGAAAAAGCGAATATAAAGTATGTAGAAAATGCTATTGAAGCATTAGAAGAAGGCAAAACTCCAGAACTTACTTTTACAAAAGCTATTGGTTGCCCGGTTAAGGCAAAATAAAGGGTTTCAAATTTTACGAAATAAGCATCGATAATCTAGAATCATCGATGCTTTTTGTGTTTTAGGTCAATACAGGTTTAATTGTAATAAACACCTCGTTAATAACTTATCAAAATAGAAACATCATATTGTTTTCCTTTTTTCTAAAAATAGCGAACTTAGATGACTCCGTTCAAAAATGAATAGAATCTTTAAAACCGACTATTATAATGAGCAGTATTGCATCCGTGTTAGAACAGGTAAAATCTAAAGGTCCATTAGTACATAATATCACCAATTATGTGGTTATGAACAACACTGCCAATGCGTTGTTGGCTGTAGGCGCATCTCCTGTTATGGCTCACGCCATTGAAGAAGTAAAAGACATTGTTACTATTTCTTCTTCCTTGGTTATCAATATGGGAACTTTAAGTGAGAAATGGGTAGAAAGTATGCTTCTGGCTGCCGAACAAGCAAAGGCTACCAATACTCCGTATGTATTTGATCCGGTTGGCGTTGGTGCATCAGCTTATAGAACAGAAGTAGCACAGAAAATCTTAGCTACGGCTGTACCTATTGTAATTCGTGGTAATGCATCTGAAATCATGGCATTAGCAAAATTCACTAATTCTACAAAAGGAGTCGATAGCACCATGGCTACGCAAGATGCTATTGAAGGCGCAACCGCACTATCAAAGAAATACAATAACACCGTTGTCATTAGTGGTGAAACAGATTATATCATCACAGGAGATACTGTTAGCAAAATAGAAAACGGTAGTCCGTTGATGGCTAGAATCACCGGTATGGGCTGTACGGCAACTGCTATGGTAGGTGCTTGTTTAGGAGTGGAAGAAGATGCACACTTAGCTGCAACCGCTGCAATGGCAGTTATGGGTGTTGCAGGAGATATGGCAAATGAAAAAAGTGAAGGACCAGGAAGTTTTCAAATGAATTTTTATGATGCTTTATATGATATCGATTCTGAAACTTTGGCTGCTAAAGTGAAGACAAATGCCTAAAGTAGATTACGCTTTAATGTATGTTACGGATGATAGTATTAAGGAAGACAACTCTTTTTTTCAAATACTGGAAGTTGCTTTAAAAGGTGGCGCAACAATCATTCAATTACGAGAGAAATCTTGTGATACGACTACGTTTTATAAACGCGCACTGCATTGTAAAAAATTATGTAATACCTATAAGATTCCACTAATTATAAATGACCGGTTAGATATAGCCCTTGCTATAGATGCAGACGGTGTACATATTGGTCAGTCAGATATGCCTTATGATGTTGCACGTAGATTATTGGGCAATAGTAAGATTATTGGACTATCTGTAAGTAATAAGGACCAAGCAGTAAAAGAAGATGCTCAGTCGGCAGATTATATTGGCATCTCCCCTATTTTTTCTACAAATACCAAGACAACCGATTTAGCCCTACCATTGGGTTTATCAGGATTGAAAGAAATACGGGAAACCTATAAAAAACCAATTGTCTGCATTGGTGGAATTCACAAAGACAATACTAAAGAAATTATAGCCAACGGAGCGGACGGAATAGCAGTGGTATCTGCAATTTCAAAAGCAACACATCCTGAAGAAGCAACAAAAGAACTTAAAGAAATAGTATGCAAGACTGGTACAAACTAGCAAGAGAAAAGACAGATTATATTCTAGAAGCCATAAAAGAGCAAGCCTTCATCAAAGAATTGATGAACGGTACATTATCTACAGAAGTATTCCAATTTTACATTAATCAAGATGCCATGTATTTGGCGGAGTACAAAAAAGTACTGGCAACCATTGGGGTAAAATGTGAGCATGTAGATGACACGCAGTTTTTTTTAGATTCCGCTACGGGAATCATCAATGTTGAAAACGCCTTGCATCAAATATTTTTAAAGGATAATCAGTTGGCACACGAGCCCTCTCCTACCTGTGAACTATACACCAGTTATTTGTCTCGCATTGTGGCAAATCATTCATTAGAAGAAGCTTTGGCTGCCGTATTGCCTTGCTTTACCATTTACAAGGAAATTGGAGATTACATACAGGCGAACCAAACGAACAAAGCAGATAATCCGTATCAAGGTTGGATTGATACTTATGGCGGAGAAGAATTTGCAGCCTCCGTAAATAATGCAATAACCATCACCAATAAATATGCAGCAAATGCTTCTGAAGAAGTATTGCAAAAAATGCAAACTGCTTTTGAAAAAGCATCTAAATTAGAATGGATGTTTTGGGACAGCGCCTATAATAAAGAACCATGGAAAATATAAAGACACCTTACGATAGTGTATTGTCCATTGCCGGTAGTGATTCTGGTGGTTGTGCCGGTATACAGGCAGATATTAAAAGTATAAGTGCCTGTGGCGCATTTGCTGCTACGGTAATTACCGCAACTACAGCACAGAATACATCTGGTGTAACAGATATACACGCAATACCCATTCCGCATTTAGAAAAGCAGTTAGATGCGGTACTAAGTGATATTAAATTTGGAGCTGTTAAAATTGGTATGCTGCATTCTTGTGAAGTTATAGAAGTTGTTCAGAAAAAACTTGGTGAATACAATTCTAGAAACATTGTGTTAGATCCGGTTATGGTAAGCACATCTGGGCATAAATTGATTGCCGATGATGCCATTGCCTGTCTAAAAGACTTTTTACCACACGTTGATTTAATTACCCCTAATATTCCAGAAGCAGAACTATTGATCGATGAGAAAATAGATTGTGAAAATATGGAAGAAATGGCAAAGAAAATTGGAGAACAATTTAAAGTGTCGGTATTATTAAAAGGCGGACATATAGATAATAACAACATTGTAATGACCGATGTTTTTTATGTTCATGAAACAAAAGAGGTCAATATCATTACCAACCCAAGAGTCAATACACAAAACGTTCATGGTACGGGCTGTAGCCTATCATCAAGCATTGCCGCTTTCTTAAGTTTAGGAGAGCCAATGAAAGTTGCTATTAGAAATGGTTGCAATTATGTAAACCAAGCTATCATTGCCGGTCAGCATAAAACCTTAGGTCTAGGCAACGGACCAATTAATCATTTTGGATTGTAAATAATTAATTGCTTCGTTAATAACTTGATTATAAGTCATATTTTATGTCATTGCTTTCAATTTTTGGAGTAAGAAGTTGCCCTATTGATACCAATGATAAAAGCAAGAACTAGTAACATAAATTGCCTGTAATTATAGAATAATTCTTCTACCGGAGGGCAGGTTTCGAGAACCTTGGTACACGAAAGGGTTCTCGATACCCTCCTACTAGGTGGGCAAGCTAATTTCTCGTCCCTCGAAATTCACTCGAACAGACAAAATGTTGAATAAAAAAGTTAAGATCACTGAGCGTAGCCGAATTGAGTGTGTCCCCAATAAACAGATAACTTCGCTACGTTTGCCGTGATCGAAATTCAAATATTGATGTATCTGCAACAATATTGCCAGAACCAATCTAGTTTTATACTTTTGGGTGACTTTAAAATCAGCTATGGAATACGCAGAAAATATACTTGGTACCATTGGTAATACTCCCCTTGTAAAAATAAACACACTTACAGAAGAGTTACCATGTTTAGTATTAGCCAAATACGAGACTTTTAACCCTGGCAACTCGGTAAAGGACCGTATGGCATTAAAGATGATTGAAGATGCAGAAGCGGACGGTAGACTGCAACCTGGCGGAACTATTATTGAAGGAACTTCTGGTAATACGGGAATGGGATTGGCTTTAGCGGCTATTGTAAAAGGTTACAAATGTATTTTTGTTCTAGCGGATAAACAGTCTAAAGAAAAGTGCGATATTTTAAGGGCCGTAGGTGCAGAAGTGGTTGTTTGTCCTACAGCTGTAGAACCAGAAGACCCAAGGTCTTATTACTCGGTTTCTAAAAGATTGGCTAAAGAAATACCGAATAGTTGGTACGTAAATCAATATGACAATCCAAGCAACGCTCAAGCACATTATGAAAGTACGGGACCAGAAATCTGGAAACAGACCGAGGGTAAAATTACCCATTTTGTAGTAGGTGTAGGCACCGGAGGAACCATATCAGGAGTAGGAAAGTATTTAAAGGAACAGAATCCTAATGTAAAAGTTTGGGGTGTGGATACTTACGGTAGTGTATTTAAGAAATACCATGAAACAGGAATTTTTGATGAAAAGGAAATCTACCCCTATGTAACCGAAGGTATTGGTGAAGATATTCTACCAAAGAATGTAGACTTTGATATCATAGACGGTTTCACCAAAGTAACCGATAAAGACGGTGCAGTATACACCCAACGTTTGGCAAAAGAAGAAGGTATGTTCTTGGGCAATTCTGCAGGGTCTGCAATAAAAGGCGTGCTGCAATTAAAAGAACACTTTACCAAAGACGATGTGGTCGTAGTATTGTTCCATGACCACGGTAGCCGTTACATTGGTAAAATGTTCAATGATGATTGGATGCGTGAGAAAGGCTATATAGAATAGCCTTTCTAAAACCAAACCTACATACTCTCAACAAATTTTAGAAATACATCTTTATGGCGCTTTACGTCCATATTTGGAGAAAGTGACACTCGGGCAATATAGTCCTTGTCATCTTCTTTTGTGGTGCCTTGTGTAGAAGTTGCCGGTATGGTCCAGTAACAACCTTTTAATTGTCCGTAACTAACACAGTATTTGCTTTCGTTAGGTATTTCTGTAATCATTAGGTTGATCAACCTATGGTTCATTTCTCTTTTGTAAGCTTCCCTTTCTTCTGCAGTATTCCCTTTGGTAGGCAGGTCTAATGAGAAAACCGATGGCGTAAAACCTTCTTTAGCCAATGCTTCAGACACAAAGTTAATTTTGGCATCTGGTAATGTTTTGGCTATGAAGTTTACAAATTCAAGGGTATTTTCATAAGCATCATGAATTCTAGGCAGCATGGATGGCATCTGTTGTGCCAATATCTCATATTGAAGATTTGTAGCTTCGTTATCGCACAATGCTAAATGCAATGCTATGTTCTTCATGAGGTCCTCCCCTTTTTTGTTTGCAATGCAGTAACCTGCAGTACATTTTCCACCACTTGGAAATTTTGATCCACTAGAGAAAGAAATCGTTCTAACGGTAGACAAAATATCGTTGTCGCCTAAAAAGTGAACATTGGGGCAAAAGGTTTGATCCAGTATAAATACAGGGGCTATGGCCTCGCTCCCATCCGTGGTAGTTCTTTTGGCACTTAGAACTGCTCTTAAATCTTGTAAATTAGGTACCTCTACCCGTGGGTTGGTCGGTATTTCGGCAATAATAAACGGTATGGCATCTTCCTTTGCCAATTTATCCAGTACAATGCCAATACTCTGCACCATATCATTATCACCATCAACAGGTAAATCAACTATTTCAATAGCATTGCTACAAGCAGCGACACGGCGCGCCTGATCATTGGTACCACCGTAACAATTTGGCGGAACAACAATTTTAATTGCCTTGCCTTTATGATTTTCCAAAGCATGATGTACCAAGCCCATCATTATGGCAAACTGAATGGACAATCCGCTAGAAGCTACTAATGGTGTTGTAGCAACATTACTGACATCTTGAATTAATTTAAGTACTTCTGCCTTATTTTCAGACGCACTGTTTGCCGGAGTTTGCGTTAAGGGTTGTTGTACCAAATAATGTAGCACATTAAGGCAATTGGCTGGCGTCATTGCTACCGTTTCCCTACGTCTAAAATGCTGAATGTCAGAAATATATTTTGTATTCTCTTCACCATTAATAAGAAGTACACTTCCAAATTGGTCATGTAGGTTAACGTAGAAATCTATGTTTTCGGTTGCTTCTATGGCAGAAATACCATCTTGATCAGTTATAAAAATAGTACTACCATCAAACGCTTCAACCTCGGTAACAGTATCTACTTTTTTAAGGTCAAAAGAATAGCCGTACACAGATTTTAGCACATCGGCATTAAAGGCACTAGGTAGTTCTCCATTATATACTATTTGTGTATTTCTATTTTCTAAAAGATTCTTTCGTAAAATAGCCAACACAGCTGCCGTTTGAGATTGAAAACTTATCACCTGCTCAGACCCTTTATTATTTATGGTAGCAATTGCCCATTCTAAAATACATGACAACGGATGCCCCAATCTAATATAATCGTAAGCCGTAGGTAATTCTTTAAGAGAATCTGAGCTATAATCGTTTGCTTTTGCTAAAAGCGCAAATTGGTCTAAAAACTGAACTTTAGCCAGTTCTTCATTATAAATGTCTAACCTATGTGTAGTTAAGTTTAACCAATCTTCTGGCATATTCTTCACTATCGCTTTAATGTAATCTAGCATTTTATTTAGCTCCATTCTTATCATCATTTTGACTATTCAAAATTACGTAATAAATAAAACTATTATAGAATTATACAATTTGTATTACTTTGGCGTTATATATTTCATTCCCCAATAATTTTCCGTTTAAAAAACATATAGAAGCATGAAACTATTTATTTTAATGGTGACTTATCTATTTCAATCTATAGAATCTTTCTTTTCTAATCAAGATGTCATTTATACCATTATCGCCGTATTGGTTGTTCTCTATGGTCTTGCCCATATTTTTCGGTTAAATAAATATAAAGGGTTTTCTTGGGTAGTTAGTCCCGCTAGTAGTAAGCAAAGAGCCTGGTATAACTCATTAGGCGAAAAATGGTATAGTATAATAATGGGCAGTATTTATACTGCATTCGGAATACTGTTACTTTATTTACTTTGGATAGCATAAAATGTAATAGATTAAAAAACAAAACGTTGTAAACAAGAATTATATAACCTAAACTAAAATTATCACCAATGGGATTAAAAGACATGTTCATCAATTTAATGCGAAAAGCTAATACCGGTTTTGATACGGAAGATTACACGTACGAACAATTAAAGGAAATGGAAGGTCAAGGTTTTGATGTAAAAGAATTGCTTGAGAAATACGAAAAGGGAGAAAATAAAAATCAACTATTGGATCGTATTAGGTTCGAAAACGTAGATATGGAAAAAAGTCAAATTCCAAATCCTACAGATGTTATGTTATTGAAGCCTTACCTGTATTCAAAAATTGACATCAATTCTGAGTTGTTCAAGAAAAGTATGTCTGCACCATTAATGGGTAAGGACAAATGGTTAGAAAAAGTAAAACAAGGCGAAGTAATTTTGTCTACCGTAGTTCAATGCGCACCTCAGTTATGGGACGTAAACGAAGATGTTGGCTATGGTATGTTAGTTTGTGCATTAGTTGAAGAGGGAGAATACAAGAATAATCCTTTGTTTTTAAAAGCTGTTAGTGCCCTTTTAAATAATTTTAGAGATTTAGAAGAAGATGAATTACCAGAAGGTTTATCAGAACAAATGAGCAAGCTATATTATGATTTAGATAATCCAGATTCTACATTTGATATTAAATTGGATCAAAGTTTATTAGATGCCTACGCATTTGAATTCGATAATAAAAAGGTCAGTTCAAAAGATATTAGAGTAGCTACCATAGGTTTCTCAGATAGTGAAAATGATAAATTGCCTAGAAAAGCATTGGGTTCTGACGGACTTTTACCATTCATAGCTTTTAATGATAGAAATGAATTTCATGTGAACAATTATAAAGTTGTACACGGTTCGCTTTATAGCATTTAAAATTTTATAAATTAGTTAATAGCAATAGTCTCATAAATTTATTTGTGGGACTATTGCTTTTTTAGTTTAAGACAAATGGATAAGGAAACATACAAGAAGAAATTTACTGAAGAAGATGCAGTTGGCTGGTTGTCTATAGATAATTCATTGGAAAAAATTTATGGAAAAACCGAGCCTAAACATTATGGTCCGCTATGTGGCATGCATTATTCAATTGGCGGTACAGACCCCATAGATGGCGCCAGTATATATGAGGCAACAAATCAAGAGCCTCATAAACATTTAATAAGTTATGGCATGTCTGAGCTGTACTATAATGAAGATAAAACAGATGAGGAATTTAGTAAATGGGGATTTGAATTCACCTTTAGGCTAAAACCTTTTAAAGAAGATAAAGACGAACCTATTTGGGCAATTCAAGTAATGAATAATTTGGCGCGTTATGTTTTTGAAAGCGGAAAATGGTTTGAAGAAAACCATTTCATACCTGCCAACGGTCCAATTAGATTAAATACCGATACAAAAATCACCGGCTTTGTATTTGCCATAGATCCAGAGTTAGGTACCATTGAAACACCACATGGTGAAGTTGCTTTTTTACAGTTAGTAGGCATTACAGAAAATGAAGTAGAACGCTTAAAAGCAAACCCTACAACTACAGAAGTTGAAAAACTGATTAATGAACTAAAGAAAGATAATCCGTTATTGATAACAGATTTAGAGAGGGAGTGACCAATGTGATAAGTGTTATAACAATAAGAATACGAAGCTATTATAACCTTTTATTTGCATAATTAATTTAAAGCAATTTTCTAGAAAATAAAAAACTACGGACAATGATTTTTGATTTTAAAGATTTCGCTAAATACAAGTATGAAATTCTAAATAATAAACTTCCAGATAGTTCAGAGTCAGGTATTGTATTTACGCCGACTAGAGTAATTAATTCAGAAATTCTATCCGATAACTTGAGTTTTATAGAGTTCAACAATTACGATTTCAATGAATCTACAATTCATTTTTTGAATACAAAGAGTACCTATCTAAATCAAATAAGTCATTTAAGTTTTTGGAACTCAAAAATCATAGACCTTTCATTATTACATTACTTTAAGAAGGTTGAATTCCTAAGTGTTTCACATATCGCACACCCTAATTTTAGCTTCACCGGTATAGAATATTTAGAAAACTTAAAAACACTTTGTCTATTAAAAACAGGAAAAATTAAAGACTTTAAATCTATTGTTTCAAATAATACAATTGAGAATTTTTCAATCATTCAACCCGCAAACATTAAACAAACTTCTGGATTAGGTAATTTAAAGGGGTTAAAATATTTGAATATTGAAGGTTCAGCAAATAAGATTTATCACCTAGAAACACTTAACGAAATTGAGACATTAGCTTCTATAGAAAAAATAAAATTACGTAGGGTTAAAATTCCTTTTCAAGAATTAATGTCCTCACTTAAATTACCCAGAAATATAGAGTTTGAAATAGATGCAAATATTTATGAAACAGAAGAGTACAAAGAGCTAAGTCAAGAACTTAAAAATGTGAAATCATCAGTTTTTAATCCGTATATAGAAAGAAGAGATTTTTTTGAACCCATAGGAAAAGGCAAGAGAGTCATTAAAAAAACGGACAAAAAGTTAGTTGAAAAATTAGAACGATTACAAAAAGAATGGGGTAATTAATTCTTCTTTACTCGCTCAAATTATTTTTCAATTTCACGAATTACCATTGCATTCTATTTTTGAAAAAACGAACTTCGTTGTTATCTACTAGATAAATCAAAACGTCAATTAGTTTACCGTTGACATTAATTTGATATAAATGAAAAGTAACCCATTAAAAATCGTTACCGGTTTTATCGTATTGGCACTAAACTTTACGGCGTGTAATTCTCCTGCAACTATATCTGGTACTATAGAAGATTTAGAAAAAGAAAACACTAAAATCTACTTAATTCAACCGGATGACTTACAACATGTGGCAGCTTCTTATTTAGGGAAAGTCATAGACTCTGCCATTGTAAATGCTGATGGTAGTTTTGAGTTCCACAACCCACCCACTACCAAAGAACCCGTTTTATTAGAATTAGCCGTGCAGCCCAATAATAAAGCAGGCAATTATCTAAATACAGATAACCCTAACAAGGCTAACTATATGCCTATTATATGGCAATTGGATGAATCTATACACATAACGGCTAATTATAACGAGTTTCAGCAAAGTTTTGATATAGATCAGCCATCAGAAGTAAATAAGGCTTTGTTGGCATTAAGAAATATAAAAGCAACTGTCTACCAAACATACATAGCCAATAGACATTGGAATGTTGAAGAAGGTGATGAATTGATGGAAAAAGAACATGCTATACTGTTGTACCAGACATCATTAATGGAATTTGCAGAACGCACTCCTCACCTACTGCCGGCATTGGTGGCACTACGGTGGACAAGCCCAGAAAATGATTACGAACGCATACCAGAATTTTTAGTAAACCAATGTAATACTTGGCAAAACATACACCCAGACCACCCTTGGGTACAACAGCTATGTAAACAAAGCGAACCAGCTAGTTTACCGGTGTTGATAGGTGATGAATTCCCCAATATTGAATTTCCTTTGGTTACTGGTGATACGGTTAAACTTAAGGATGTATTAGGTAAAAAACTGACGGTTATAGATTTGTGGGCATCTTGGTGCGCACCCTGCAGAATAGAGAACCGCAAAACATTAGTACCGCTCTGGGATAAATACCACGACAACGGATTACAAATAGTTGCCTATGCGTTAGAAAGCAATGAAACCGCTTGGAAAACAGCCACAGATCGTGATGGAGCCGACCGCTGGTTGCAATCTTCTGATTTACAAGGTGATGATGCCCCATTTTTAAAGCAGATACGAGTAAGAACCATACCAGCCAATTTTGTTCTAGATAGTGCCGGAGTGGTCATTGCAAAAAATATTCATGGCGAAGAATTGATAGGTTTGGTGGAACAAAGCTTTGAAGAATAAGCTGATACAAATTTTAAAATTAACTTTCTCGTTGATAACTATAAATAACTCCTTTTGTAAGTGCTTGCGTACATCTCTTGAAAGTTAGAACTTAGCCATATCTCCCCGAAACATAATATTAAAACGCTAAAAAGAATTGAAACACTTCTTAGCTCTACGTTGTGACCAATTAAAAAAATGTTAGAAATAAAAGAAAATTATTTAATTATAGAAAATAAAAGTTTCGAATATGAATTAATGGAGTACTCTAATCTTGGCTCTACAATATATTTAGAACTTGATACTCTTGAAGAATTCGATTTCAACTTAATAGATTTACCTAAATCTAAGGAGTTTGAAATTGTTTTGACAAGAGGAAATGAAATAAAAAGTCAATTTAATCAAAGTATTAAATTCAATAGATTTTATGCCAAAAATTCTCATTCAGAACCTATTGTGCGAATTGATTTATTCAAGTATTATCTAGATTCATATGATGGATGGACTTTAAAATGGGATATAAAAAAATTTATTGAACATGTTTTAATTAAATTAGAATCTTCAAAGTCACTTGTTATATTAGAAAAAGTAATTGATTCTGAATCAATTGGAGCTATTATAGGTATTAATTCTTCAAACGTAAAAACTTTTAAAAAAGCAATTTTATATGGACTTAAAGAATTGAATATAATTTTTAAGATTTCAGAAATTGAGTTAGGTGGATTTGTATGGAAACCAGCATATGAAAAGAATGAAAGCTTATTTTCAACAGAGATTGTTAATACTCTATTAAACAAACTAAATTATAATAATGTTATTTACAATCACGGAGTAAAAGAATATGGCAAAGATTTTATATTCTCAGAAATAGACAGATTAGGGTTAACAAAATATACAGCTATTCAAGTTAAAGCTGGAAATTTGAGAGGTAATGTAAAGTCAGATATTGATGAAATTCTAGCTCAAGCGGATGATGCTTTTTCAATGCCTTTTTCACTTTTAGGTAGTACGAATAAACTGTATATTTCTACATTTATAATTTTAATAAGTGGTAAGTTTACTGATAATGCTAAAGATAAAATTGCAGAAAAAATAGAAAAGAAGCTGATTGGGAATATATTTTTTATAGATAAATCAATGATAATAAACCTTATAGAAAAACTAAAGGATAAAAAATAACTGGGCACAACAATGTGTTTAATTATTGCGAAGTTTTGTACTTAATTTAAAGTTTTGGCTAAGTTCTCAATCGAAAGTTCAGCAATTTTGATTCCCGTTCTAATCATTGCCGAGACGATAACGAAACCCCACTAATTCATCTCTATTCTTCACCTCAATCCATTTGCCCCTAGCCTTGGTTGTATTTAAAGTTTAAATTATTCTAGTTTTACAAACTATGTATAGCTATAACGTATTAGTGATTTGAAGCTTACCAATATATTTATCATAACTCCGTTTAATATTTATGAAAAAAATTATTCTAGTCTTCATACCAGTTCTATTTTTTGTGATTTCTTGTTCTTCAGATTCTTCAGTAGATGCTGAAATAGTAACAGAATCAGAAAGTCCTACTGAAGAAGAACTTATTGAAAATGAAATTTATTTTACTTTAAATGTAGATAATAATTATTATTCTGAAAATAGCGAATCTTGGTTAGTTGTAAATGATGCCAATAACGGAGATGTTCTAGACTATATCCAAATAGACAATGGAGCTTCTGTATCTTTTGAAAAACCTAAGACCAACGCTATTATTGATAATAATATTAGTTTAATCAATGTTCGCAATTATGAAGGAAACACTTATATAAGTATTTCAACATATTCTTCTGTAAGTGACGGCTCTATATGGAATTTAGTATCTGGTACTCCAGTAGAGTTTACATCAAGAGGAGATGTTATAGGTGAGTTAAAAATTAATGCTAACAATTTTAGTTCTCCAGCTTCCTATAATCTATCAAATAAATATGGATCTACCTTATCAGGTGGTGGTAGTGAAACCACAGTAAATCAGCTTACGAATATTGCCTTAGAGAACATTCCTCTATATGAAGAGAATCGTTATTTATTTTCAATTTATGATATTTATGGAGATGCAAAATATACATTTTTGGATAACCTGACTGATGGTGCAACTATAAATTTTAGTAGTTCAGAATTACAAAGCTATGACCAAATTGTACCATTATACTTACCTGATGGGGGAGAATATTTCTGTTCAATTGTTGGCTTTGAAGAAAATCAAGCTTACAATGAAGGAGGCGGTTATCTTTTAAACTTAATGTTACCCTTTGACAATGACAAAATAACTTCCAGCATTATCAATTTAGGATATTTAAATGCTCTTGATAAATATATAACTACATTAAATTACACAAATGGTGATTTCGCTTATTTTTATTCAAAATATGGAGATAGACCCCTTGGATTTCAATTAGCGGATATTGAGTATTGGAATGTAGATGTAACAAATGATGCTGTTAACAATTTTCAATTTAACGGACCTTCTCCTAATACTTTTAACAGACAAAGTCACCATTGGCAATCTACTGTAGGTACAGAAGAAGTAGACTATGTAGAAGTAAACTGGCATATAAATCAAGGAAAGAATTATTACGGCTATAATTACGAATTACCTGAGGAAATTTTAAATAGATATCCTGATTTAGAAATTGATAATCTTAATTATGAAGGAAGTTCATTCTATTTACATGAATATAGCTACTTAGAATATATTGATGCCAAATATGAAGAACCTAACCCAGATTTGCTTTTAAACAGAGAAGAAATTAGCGTAAAAAATTAAATATAAATTTTAAAATCACACTTTATTCTTCTCCTCAATCCATTTGCTCATAAACTTGATAGCACTTAGAACTGCGGATTTAGTTTTAATCAAAAAAAGCTAAGCTTTGTGCGTTCAAAAAAACTATTAGTTTAATTATTTACGCACCAAGCTTAGCTTAACTGTTGTGTGCACTATTTCACACAACTAAAAATATCTTAATTGATTATTTTTTCAACTTCACGAAATAATCGAAGATTTCAGGAACATTTGCACTTGCCATACCATCATCAAAAGCAGCCTGTAGGCTAGCAGATGTAGCAGAAGCAACTTTAGATTCTGTACCAAGATCATCCATCATCTGTACAAAATAACCTAAATCTTTATTAGCATTGGCGATAGAAAAACCTAAATCACTTACATTGTCTACTGCGTAGTTTTTACAAAACTTCATGAATGGTGAATTTGATGGTCCAGAAGACATAATATCAAAAAGTTGTTGCCCATCTACACCAGCAAGTTTAGCCGCTGCAAAAGCTTGTGACATTGCTACAACGGTAGTCATACCCATAAAGTTATTGATTAACTTAGTTGTATGCCCTGCACCTAAAGGTCCTAAATGAAATACATGTTCCCCTTGTTGATCTAATATAGGTTTTACCTTCTCAAAGGTATCTTTATCGCCAGCAGCCATAATATTTAGCAATCCGTCTTTTGCGTGAGCCGGTGTACGTCCAAGCGGAGCATCAATCATACCAGCGCCTTTTGCAGCAAGGTCTTTACCAATTTTTTGTGTAGATGCAGGAATTGATGTTCCAAAGTCGATTAAAACGGTACCTTCCTTAATTCCAGCAAGAATACCATCTTCACCATAAACTATTTTTTCTACAACAGCAGAAGTCGTTAAACAGAACATGATAATGTCGCTATTTTTTGCCAATTCTTTTGGAGAGGCAGCTTCTTTAGCATTTCCTCGAGCGATAACAGTTGCTACTGCATCTTTGTTCAGGTCCATTACATTTAGTTGGAATCCTCTTTTTTGTAGGTTCTCAACCATGTTGGCGCCCATTAGGCCAAGTCCTATAAATCCGATAGTAGGGTTTTTCATAACTGTTTTTTATTTAGTGTAAAGATTTAAATCTGCTAGTTAACATATTTTACTAGTTTAAAAAAGAAACTAAGCAACTATCCTCTATTCTTTTCCTCAATCCACTTGCTCATGAATTTGGTAGCAGTCATAGTTTGGTGTTGTAATAGAGCACCTGTGAAATTTTGGGCTCTGTGTGCGACTAAGTTTCTCTCAATTTCAACAATTCTATTTGCTAGTATACTTTTTAGACCTTTTTTGGCATAAAGGGTATTGATCAATGTTTTACCTTGTTGTTGCGCTGTTTGCCAGGTAAGTTGCGTGGTATACAATCTAACAGCAGCTTCTACAAAAGCGGTATGGTCATTTTCAATGTAGCCGTTCCAGTCCAAAATGCCGTGCATCCCTTCTGCTCCAATAGTGGTGGTAACACTGGGTGTACCATTTTGCATGGCAGAAAGTAATTTCCCTTTAATACCTGCACCAAAACGTAAAGGAGCCAAACATACTTTTGCGTTTTGCATAACTTCATTTACATCTACCGCCCTACCCTGTACTACAAAACCCTCTTTAGGGTTATGCATCTCCATTACCTGTTGTGGTAAATAAGCGCCGTAAATATGTAATTTGGCTTCCGGTAACTGTTGGTGTATTAAGGGCCAAATAATGGTTTTTAGACATTTAATGGCATCTATATTAGGTATATGTTTACCGCCACCTATAAATAGAAAGTCTTTTCGTTCATCAAAAGTTTTCCAAACAGTGGTATCCGTAATTTCATTGACCATAAAAGGGAGTAACAACAATAGACTTTTATCTATTTTAATAAGGTCTGTTAATAGCTCCAGTTCATAGCTAGAAATAATCAAGGAAAGATCACATCGATAAATACTGGCAATTTCACGTTTGGTTTTATCATCGGCTAACCAAGCATCTGTAGTAAAAGGTATTTCCTTTTTAAAACATTGCTCACGCACATGACGAAGGGAATGCAAATCTTCCGTATCTAACATACGTACTGCATTGGGGCAGTTCTCTGCCACGCGCCACCCAAATTGCTCTTCGGTCAAAAAACGATCGAACAGCACCACACTTGGGTCAAGTTGTTTTACAAATTCATTGAACGATGCGTCGTTCATTTTAATAGCTGCAGTAGTGTACTTGGTCGTTGAAAAATCAAACGAATACTCGGACCTAGATGCTGCAGACGCAATGGTGATAAAATATCCCTCTTGTTCAAAGACTTCTAAAAGTTGCATCATCCGCACGCCGGCAGCCGTTGAAGCGGGTTCTGGCCATACTAATGCGATTACGAGAAGTCTTTTAGAGGTATTCAAAGGATAGGTGGTTTGTATTTAGGGATTAGTAAAGTGTACTGGGTAATAAGTACAAAGTTCGGGAAATGGTTATGAGTTAACAAATGTAGATGGTTGTTAGTTATTGGCTCTTTTCAATTAACAATTAGCAGTGAACAATTAATAATACTTGTTTGTGGTTTCTTAAATCTTGGCTCTTTTCCTGTACCTCTGTTGTATCCAAAATAGAATACTCTTGAAATAAGCTCTTATCGGTTAACGACACTAAATATCGGTAAGGTGAAAAAGGGGTGCTTGTCGTTAATCGAGGCTATTTTACACTTCATCTTAGGTTGTGTCAACTAACGAGAATTTGGTGTTTTTCAGCGATTCATACCCTAGCAAAACAAGGTATGCTGCGTTTTATAAGTGTAACAAACGCAAGTCATGAAAACAATAGCAACAATCATCTTCATCATCTTTTTAAGCTTTAACGCTCAAGCTCAGAATAACGATACTACGGTAGAGATCGAAACTGTTGAAACAACTGTTGTAACAGAAACAGTTGACCAATTGAACGCAGCGAAAGAAACTGAAGTTGCTCGTTTATACAAATTCAAAAATTCTAGAATTAAAAAAGATTTGAACTTCATCACGAAAGCTAACAAACCTAAAATGGCTTAATTCTTAGTTTTCCAAAGTAGTTACTTTCATACTTCATCAATTCTACAATTTACATTTAGCAATATTTCAATTAACAATAATTAGTTCCTGGTTGTTGGTTATTGGCTTTTTTCAATTAACAATTAACAATTAGCAGTGAACAGTTAATAATACTTGTTTGTGGTTTCTTAAATCTTGGCTCTTTTCCTGTACTCCTTTATATCCAAAATAAAATACTCTTGAAATAAGCTCTTATCGGTTAACGACACTAAATATCGGTAAGGTGAAAAAGGGGTGCTTGTCGTTAATCTAGGCTATTTTACACTTCATCTTAGGTTGTGTCAACTAACGAGAATTTGGTGTTTTTCAGCGATTCATACCCTAGCAAAACAAGGTATGCTGCGTTTTATAAGTGTAACAAACGCAAGTC
>NZ_JBDVOT010000173.1:0-1154 GCF_039968975.1 Maribacter sp.
CTTTGTATTTATTAAAACAATCGCCTAGAAAAATATATTAATTCTATTGTTTGATAAATAGCTTATAATTACTCCCTACAAATTGGTGTTTTTGTATGATATTACTGTATTTTGCTATGTAAACTTTTATTAGAAAATGAACAAAAAACTAACGCTTTCATGGTTAGAAGGTTTCCTTATGGATGCCTGCGATATATTAAGAGGTAACATGGATGCCTCAGAGTTTAAAGAATACATTTTTGGGATGTTATTCTTAAAACGTTTAAGCGATAAGTACGAGCAAGATCGTGCTGCACGTTTAAAAGAACTACAAGCCAAAGGACTTTCTGAAGATAAGATAAACGAAGCTTTAGAGCGTGCAAATGCATACCAATACTATGTACCAACTCGTGCACGTTGGAATTATAAAACCAAAAACGAAGAAGGACAAGAAGTTAATGACGGAATCTTACACCTTAAAAAAGATGTAGGAGATCATTTAAACAAAGCCTTAGAAGCCTTAGAAGAAGAAAACCCAGATAAATTATCTGGGGTGTTAACCAATGTAAACTTTAATAGAACCATTGGTAAAAACAAAAATGCTTTAAGTGATGAAAAATTAATTGAGTTTATCACACATTTTGATAAAGTAAGTTTAACAGATGACCGCTTTGAGTTCCCAGACCTTTTAGGAACTGCTTATGAGTATTTAATAAAATACTTTGCCGATAGTGCTGGTAAAAAAGGGGGCGAATTCTATACGCCAAACGAAGTGGTAAAATTATTAGTTACGCTGTTAGAACCGGAAGAAGAATCGGCTATTTACGACCCAACTTGTGGTTCTGGTGGTATGCTTATTGAAAACAAAAACTATGTAGAAGCGCGTTATGGTGATGCTTCTCGTTTAAGTTTTTACGGACAAGAATTAAGCGGTACCACTTGGTCTTTGTGTAAAATGAATATGTTATTCCATGATATTTTTGATGCACAAATTCTACAAGGTGATACCATTGCCAACCCTTTACACGTAGAAAATGGAGAATTAAAACGTTTTGATATTGTAATTGCCAATCCACCTTTTTCTGCAAATTATAGCGATGTTAAAAACTTCCGTGATCGTTTCCATCATTGGATGCCTAAAAAGAAAAAAGCCGACTTTATGTTTGTGCAGCACA
>NZ_JBDVOT010000174.1:0-2895 GCF_039968975.1 Maribacter sp.
TGTGTTTGTAGAAGTTTTTGATGATGAGTCACATTTAGTTGAGAATGCAAAATGGTTGGCACAGGGTACTATTTATCCTGATGTTATTGAATCTGTTTCTGCAACTGGTGGTCCGTCACAAACCATAAAGAGTCATCATAATGTTGGTGGTTTGCCAGATTACATGAAATTGAAAGTGGTAGAGCCTTTAAAAATGTTATTTAAAGATGAGGTAAGAAGAGTAGGGGCAAGTTTGGGTATAGATAAGGCATTGTTGGGTAGACACCCTTTTCCTGGTCCTGGTTTGGCAATTCGTATTCTTGGGGATATAACGCCAGAGAAAGTGGCTATTTTGCAAGAGGTAGATGCTATTTTTATTGATGGATTAAAAAAATGGGATTTATACGATAAAGTATGGCAGGCTGGTGCTATGTTGCTGCCTGTAAATAGTGTTGGTGTAATGGGAGATGAGCGTACATATGAAAAATGTGTAGCGCTTAGAGCTGTAGAAAGTACAGATGGTATGACTGCCGATTGGGTGAACTTACCGTACGAATTTTTACAAAAAACATCAAATGATATCATTAATAAAGTCCCTGGCGTTAATCGTGTCGTATATGATATAAGTTCAAAGCCGCCAGCAACAATAGAATGGGAATAGTATGAAATATATTTTTAATCAAATTTACTTAATAGGGTCATTTTGTTTATTAGTGTCTTGCACGGCAATGGCACAAAAATTCGATACCCACGAAGTAAAATCAGGAGAGACTTTAGAAAGCATTTCTAAAATGTACGGAGTTTCAACCTCAAGTATATTACAGTATAATAAAGAAATAAAGGAAGGTCAGAAATTAAGATCAAATACGATATTGGTAGTGCCGGGCAAAAAGATTGTTGAACAAACAAATACGCCAGCTTCCAATACTCCAACTTCGAGCACTGTAACTACTAGAGCTATTACTACTGTTGTTCAAGATTCGGTAAAGGCAAGAGAGCCTATTGGTTATACAGAGCATCGGGTCAAGAAAAAGGAAACTATTTTTGGTATTACTCAAATGTATAATATTACTGAAAATGAGCTAAAAAAGTATAATCCCGTATTATACGCTTCTCCTTTACAAAAGAAGATGGATTTGCGAATTCCTAAATACCGTGCTCCAAAAGTGGACGAGGTAACTGAAAATCAAGCAGATTTAGAAAAATATATTGTAGCGGCAAAAGAAACTAGGTGGAGTATAGCTCATAAATATGGCATTACTATAGAAAGAATGCTAGAGTTAAACCCAGGCTTGTCTGCGGCAAATAATTATTTGTCAGAAGGATATGAGCTTCTAATGCCTAAAATGGCAGGTAGTACCGTAAAAAACCAGGTAACACAATTATATACTTCATATACGGTACCTGCTAAAATGAATTTCTATCGTTTGGAACAGGAATTCGGAGTTAAATCAGATGAAATAGTTCGTTTAAATCCTGAAATCACTGAGAAAGGCGGATTAAAAGAAGGTATGATTATTCGTATTCCTGAGCAAAAAGTAGAGACTGGGGAAATTAATACGGATAACTACATCTTCTACGAAGTAAAACCAAAACAAAATGAGTTTAGGTTAACCCGAAAATTCGGAATGACTTGGGCAGAATTGGTAGGCTTAAATCCTGATTTAAAAGACGGACTAAAAGCTGGGATGGTTTTAAAGTTGCCAAAAGATAAGGTGGGTGATTTTGAGGTTAGAAATGCTTTGGTATTGGATAAAGTAAATTTATTAGATAGTATTAATACTGCTGTAAAACCTAAGGTATTGTTCTTATTGCCATTTAGATTAGATAAACTTGATTTAAATAATAAGACGGCAACTGAAAAAATCATAGACAATAGAAATAGCTTAAAATATAGTTTAGGTCTATATTCTGGTGCTTTGATAGCCATAGATTCTATGAAATCATTGGGAGTCTCCATAGATGTAAAAACTTTTGATAATCAATTAGATTTAGGTAAAACAAAACAAATTTTACAAGGCGAACAATTAGGTGGTTATAGTGCTGTTTTTGGTCCGTTAGATATGTCTTCGCTAAAAGAAACTGCTGTGCAGGCTTCAAAATTTAATGTTCCAGTAGTTGCTCCCGTACCTGCTAAAAGCGATTTAAGTTTAGATAATGTATTCTTTTCTTATACAGATGAAGAAGTCTTGTGGAAACATATGTTAGATTATGTAGAGACCAACCATACAGAAGAAACTCTTTTAATCATTGCAGATGAGGATAATAAAAAGGAGAAAGATGCTATCCTTAAAAGATTTCCTTCTGCTAAAGTGGTCGTAGTTAAAGAAGAGGAGAAAAATATTGGTATTAATAGAGATAAGCTGCAGACCTTGTTATCTGACCAAGTGTCTAATTGGGTTTTTGTAGAATCTGATAATTATAAATTAATTGCAAGTGTAGTATCCATATTAAATTCATTCAATAATACAGCGTTTGATCCTTTGTTAGGTAAAGATAAAGTGAGTGTAAGAATGTTTACGACCGATATGAACTCGGCTTTCGAAAAAGATGTGATTTCAAATACACATTTGTCAAATTTAAAATTTACTTATCCTTCGGTTAATCGTCAAGTAAAAAATAATTCATTTGTTGAGCGTTATAGAAAACGTTTTGGCGATGATCCAGATAAGTATGCGGTTAGAGGATTTGATCTTACGTATGATTTATTGCTAAAACTGGCTTACAATAATAGCTTAATAGATGTTTCAATGTTTATTGGTGAAACGGAGTACAGTGGTAATAAATTTAATTATCAGAGAAAAGGTGTTGCTGGGTATTATAACCAGTCGTCTTATATTATGATGATTGATGATTTAAGAATTAAAACAATAGAGTAAATGACGTCAAAAGTTACATATAACGGAGAGCTAAGAA
>NZ_JBDVOT010000175.1:0-3100 GCF_039968975.1 Maribacter sp.
ACCATTCCGAACAGGGAAGTTAAGACCGTTTGCGCCGATGGTACTGCTATACCAAGTGGGAGAGTAGGTAGCCGCCTTTTTCGAAAGCCCTTTACAGTAATGTAAGGGGCTTTTTTTATACCATAAAATCTTAGTCCTAAAATGATGATGCTCTTTTAACTATTCTTGATGCCAGTTGATGTAAGCGTTACTACTACTACTACTACTACTACTACTCATATTAATAACTTACTAGTTTGACTTAATATAATAGATGTAGAGTAAACTAACTTATATGGTTCTAAGAATATATTTTACTTTTCACTGATTACTTATAATAACTAATAGTAGTGATAAAGCTATTTGCAATTGATATAGTCGGATTATGAAAGTTAGTAATGATTGTGTATTGAAATTACTATGGGTATGATTTTTTTAAATAAAAAAAACGCCAACTAATAACTTAGATGGCGTTTTTGATATTATGATATGTTGTAATGCTATACTCTTGGTAAATCACCTTCTCCTTTAAGCGGTAACGCGGTCTCTCCTATTAAGTATTTATCTACATGGTGAGCTGCTTGCCTACCTTCAGAGATTGCCCAAACAATTAAAGATTGACCTCTTCTTTGGTCGCCTGCGGCAAATACACCTGCAACATTAGTTTTATAGTCGTTGTCAGATGCTTTTATATTAGTTCTAGCATCCATTTCTAAACCTAGCTGACTAGCAACTGTATTTTCAGATCCTGTAAAGCCTAAAGCTAACAATGCTAATTCACATTTCCATTCTTTTTCAGTACCAGGAACTTCTTTAAGTTGCGGTCGATGCCCTGGAATTTTAATCCATTCTACTTCTGAAGTTATTAAACCTTTTAAGTTTCCGTTTTCATCACCTAAGAACTTCTTCGTTGATATACTAAAGAAACGTTCAGCACCTTCTTTATGAGATGAGCTAGTTCTTAATCTCATTGGCCAAAACGGCCAAGGCTGACCTTCTGGTCTTTCTGTGGTTGCCATAGGCATAATTTCGAAATTAGATACAGAAGTTGCTCCATGGCGAAAAGATGTACCAATGCAGTCTGACCCAGTATCACCACCACCAATGACGACAACATCTTTACCTGTTGCTTTAATTTCTTCTCCAAGATCTTTAATACCGTCTACACGTCTATTATTTTGACCTAAAAAATCCATTGCTTGAACAACACCTTTTAAATTAGATCCTTCAATGGGTAAGTTTCGTCTAATAGTTGCACCGCCGGTCAATACAATTGCATCATATTCTTCTTTAAGGGTATCGGCTTTAATATCGATACCAATATGTACTCCGCATTTAAAAGTGATACCTTCTTCTTTTAATACTTCTAAACGTCTATCAATGACGTTTTTCTCCATTTTAAAATCTGGAATTCCATAGCGTAATAATCCACCAGGTTTTTCATCTCTTTCAAATACGGTAACATCATGACCAGCTCTATTCAATTGTTGAGCAGTGGCTAGACCTGCAGGACCTGAACCTACAACTGCAACTTTCTTACCAGTTTTGTTTAAAGGTGGTTTTGCAGTAATCCATCCTTTCTTGAAAGCGGTTTCAACTATATTTTTCTCAATATTTTCTATAGTAACAGGGTCTTCATTTATACCTAAAACACATGCTTCTTCGCAAGGTGCAGGACATAATCTTCCTGTAAATTCAGGAAAGTTGTTTGTGGAATGTAAAATTTCACTTGCTTTTTCCCATTTGCCACGGTAAACCGCATCGTTGAAATCAGGAATTAAATTTCCTAAAGGACAGCCGCTATGGCAAAAAGGTATACCACAATCCATGCAACGAGCACCTTGTTCTTTCAATTCCTTTTCTGGAAGCGGCACGGTAAATTCCTTATAATCTTTTAAACGCTCCTCAACCGGTTCGTATGCTTCAATTTTTCTATCGAATTCCAAAAATCCTGTTATCTTTCCCATATTCCGATCTTAAATAGTTTGTAAATTTTCTTCCTCTAATCTGATTAAAGCTTGTCTGTATTCTTCAGGTAAAACCTTAACGAATTTAGGTAGATAAGATTCCCAGTTTTCTAAAATACGTTGTGCTAATGGACTTGATGTAGAGTTGTAATGACTCTCGATTAAATCTTTTAATTGTTTAATATCATTGTTTTCGGTTACCTCTAAAAGGTTAAGACCTTCTGTGCTACATCTCTTTTTAAAAGTTTTGTTGCTATCTAGTACAAATGCAATTCCGCCGCTCATACCTGCTCCAAAATTTCTACCAACCTCTCCAAGAATTACAGCAACACCACCTGTCATATACTCGCAACCGTGATCTCCAATACCTTCAACTACAGCTTTAGCTCCTGAGTTACGAACACAAAAACGTTCACCAGCTTTTCCGTTAATATATGCTCTACCTGCAGTAGCTCCATATAATGTTACGTTTCCGGTAATTACATTGTCTTCAGGTACAATAGTGGATTTCTCTGGCACCTTAATAACCAATTTAGCGCCCGAAAGACCTTTTCCTAAATAATCATTAGTATTACCATTGACGATCATTGTAAGTCCTCTTGTGGCAAATGCTCCAAAGCTTTGTCCTGCAGAACCTGTAAAATTCAATCTTAGTGTATTGATTGGTAATCCTTCTGCACCGTAAGTTTTAGAAATCTCATTACTGATGATTGCACCAACTGCACGATCTGTGTTACAAATAGGATAATCTAAAGTTAATTTCTCTTTTCTAAATAAAGAAGGATTAGCTTTTGCTATAATATCAAATTCTATTGATTTGTCTATATCGTGTTTTTGCTTCTCCGTATTGTAGAATTTAGTCCCTTTAGGCACATCTACTTGATGTAAAATAGGGGTTAAATCTATACCCGCAGCTTTATAATGGTCAATAGCTTTCTTACGATCTAGTTTTTGAACCTGACCTACCATTTCATTGATAGTTTTAAAGCCTAGTTGCGCCATAATTTCACGTAACTCTTGTGCTACAAAATACATGTAGTTTACTACATGTTCAGGTTTACCCTTAAATTTCTTTCTTAATTCAGGGTTTTGAGTAGCTATACCTACTGGGCAGGTATTTAAATGGCAAACACGCATCATAATACAGCCAGAAG
>NZ_JBDVOT010000176.1:0-26285 GCF_039968975.1 Maribacter sp.
TACTTGACAAAAAAGATCATACTCGAACCAAAGAACGATATGATCTTGTTGTTTGTGGCTACATAAAGACCTGTATTCTTTAAGGGTCTTTTCTATAAACCAAGATTTTGAAACTTTATAATTTTTATGCAAAAACTCGAAACGAGCTTTCCAAAAAGATTCTGTGCCTACATTGGGGAGTGTTTGTCCTTCGCATAGCATTTCGCGCCATGTGATGACATCGCCATCTAAATTTAATTTTTGGAGACGTTCGGTGAAAACATCGCCGTTGGTTATGTGCAAGAGAGAACTCATACCAGATTTGATTTAGTTTGATTAGATTAAAAATAATACTAATAACAACGTTATAAAATTATTTAACAGAAAACAAATGGAACTTTGAAGGTAGTGATTTTACTTAATTAACCACCTACTCGCTTAACAGAAAAGCCTTTATCTTTCAGTATTGCCATGATTTTGTCCCTGTAATCTCCTTGAATGATTATTTTATCGTCCTTAAAACTACCGCCAACACTTAATTTGGTCTTTAATTCTTTTGCTAATTTCTTAAAATCTTCATCGGCACCAGTGTACCCTTCTAAAATTGTAATAGGTTTTCCTTTGCGCTTTTCGTACTTGCAAATAATAGGGTCGTCTTGAAGCCAAATAGGATTATCTACTTTTTTTTCAACGGGAGTCTCCTCTGCTTCGTGATCAGGAAATAAGTTCTTTAATTGGTCTTTGAGATCCATAGTGCTTACTTTTTAATTAATCCAAGGTCGATTAATCTTTCATGTAAAAATTCACCTGCCGTAATATCTTCGTACAATTTTGGGTGGTCTTCATCAATACAGTTCTCCAAGCAATTCAAAGGCATTTCACTTACGGGATGCATAAAAAATGGAACCGAGTATCTAGATGTACCCCATAATTCTCTTGGTGGGTTAACTACTTGATGTATGGTAGATAATAATTTATTGTTCGTTAAACGACTAAGCATATCACCCACATTGATCATCAATTGATCTGGTCTTGCAATTGCATCAACCCATTCGCCATCGTGGTTTTGTACCTGAAGACCTTTGCCATGGGCGCCCATTAAAAGTGTAATAAGATTAATGTCACCATGAGCAGCAGCTCTTACCGCATTTTTAGGTTCAGATGTAATAGGTGGGTAATGTATTGGTCTTAAAATTGAATTTCCATTTTTAATGAAATCATCAAAGTAGAATTCATCTAGGTTTAAGTGCAACGCCAGGGCACGTAAAACGTATCTGGCAGTTTTTTCTAACATTTTATAGGTTTCCTTGCCTACTTCATTAAATTTAGGAAGCTCTTTAACAATGACGTTGGCAGGATATTCTTTTTCAAGCTTATCGTTATCTTCTACATATTGACCAAAATGCCAGAATTCCTTTAAATCGCCTTCTTTTCTACCTTTAGCATGCTCTTTACCAAAAGAAGTATAGCCACGTTGACCACCTATGCCTTCAATTTGGTATCCGTCCTTTACTTCAGCGGGTAAATCAAAGAATTCCTTAATTTCTGAATATAATGTATCTACAAATTCTTCCGATAAAAAATGCCCGCTTAACGCTACGAATCCTATATCTTCAAATGCTTTTCCAATTTCATCAATAAACTTTTGTTTTCTTTTTGGGTCATCCGAAAGAAAATCCGTCAGATCAACACTGGGTACCAAGCTCATATTATAAAAGATTTTACGTAAAATTAATAATTATTGTCCATTTATAAGCGTTGTTATATTCAATACTTGCTATATGCATTTTTGTTACATTTATATTTTAATAGCCAAAATTAACCTAATCAATGAATTACACCGATTTTAAAGTAGCTCAAGATGTTAAGTTAGCACTGTATAAATCAATGCTTAAACCTCGTATGGTCGAGGAAAAAATGCTGGTTTTACTACGTCAGGGCAAGGTTTCTAAATGGTTTAGCGGTATTGGTCAAGAGGCTATTTCTGTTGGTGTTACCTCCGCTTTAAGTAGTGATGAATATATACTTCCTATGCATAGAAACCTAGGTGTATTTACTACAAGAGAAATTCCGCTTTATAGATTGTTTGCACAATGGCAAGGTAAGGCAAGTGGTTTTACACAAGGTAGAGACCGTAGTTTTCATTTTGGAACGCAAGATTTTAAAATTGTGGGTATGATTTCGCATTTAGGTCCCCAGTTAGGCGTTGCGGATGGCATAGCACTTGCTCATAAATTAAAAAACGAAAACAAGATTACAGCTGTATTTACTGGTGAAGGAGGTACTAGCGAAGGAGATTTTCATGAAGCATTGAACGTTGCCTCGGTATGGGATTTGCCAGTGCTTTTCTGTGTCGAGAATAATGGATACGGATTATCAACACCCACCAACGAGCAATTTAAATGTGAGAACATTGCGGATAAGGGTGCCGGATATGGAATGGAATCGCACATAATTGATGGAAACAATATATTAGAGGTCTTTTTCAAAGTATCTCATTTGGTCAGGGATATGAGAATAAATCCTAGACCGGTGTTACTGGAATTTAAGACTTTTCGTATGCGTGGGCATGAAGAAGCTAGCGGAACAAAATATGTGCCACAGGAACTTTTAGATACATGGGCAGCGAAAGATCCTTTAGAAAATTATACTCAATATCTTATTGGTGAAAAGTTATTGACCGAAGAGAGTATTACAAATTATAAGGCAGATATTCAAGCTGAGATAGATGAACATTTAAGGATAGTCATTAGTGAAGATACAATTACACCTAATGAAAGTAAAGAATTAAATGATGTATATCAAAAGTTTGATTTAAAAGAAATTAGACCTAGTAGATTTGTTACTAATATACGCTTGGTCGACGCTATTTCTGAAGGATTACGACAGTCCATGAAGAAATTTGACAATCTCGTAATCATGGGGCAAGATGTTGCTGAGTATGGTGGGGTATTTAAAATAACCGATGGTTTTGTTAATGATTTTGGTAAGGAGCGCGTACGTAATACACCTATCTGCGAATCGGCCATTGTGTCTGCCGCAATGGGATTATCCATTAATGGAATGAAGGCCGTTGTGGAAATGCAATTTGCAGATTTTGCAAGTAGTGGTTTTAATCCTATAGTAAATTATTTGGCAAAGAGTTTTTACAGATGGGGTGAAAAAGCAGATGTTGTAATTAGAATGCCTTGCGGCGGCGGCGTAGCCGCAGGTCCTTTTCATTCTCAAACCAACGAAGCTTGGTTTACCAAAACTCCTGGTTTAAAAGTAGTATATCCTGCATTTCCTTATGATGCAAAAGGTTTATTGACTACAGCGATAGAAGACCCAAATCCAGTACTGTTTTTTGAACATAAGGGATTGTATAGAAGCCAGTATCAAGAAGTTCCTGTGGACTATTATACGCTACCTTTAGGGAAGGCGAGTCTATTAAAAAGAGGTGATCAGATTACTATTGTAACTTATGGTGCAGGAGTACATTGGGCGTTAGAAGCTTTAGGGAACAATCCAGAAATACGAGCAGACCTTTTAGATTTACGAACTTTAAAGCCATTAGATACTAAAGCTATTTATGATTCCGTCGTAAGAACGGGAAAATTGATTATCCTTCAAGAAGATAGCCTTTTTGGCGGTATCGCTAGTGATATCTCTGCTATGGTCATGGAAAACTGCTTTGAATATTTAGACGGACCCATAAAAAGAGTAGGTGGTTTGGAAACGCCTATTCCATTCGACTCAAAACTGGAAGAACAGTATCTTGCGAAATCTAGATTTGAATCTGACTTGAGGGAATTAATAGCATATTAAGGTAACTGGCATACAGTTTTCAAATCTCCCATATCGTGTAAACCCGTTAACAAATTTGTTAAAAGAGGCAATGTTTAAATAGATATAGCAACATCTTTGCAGTGTCATTTGGTCGAAAAAGTAACAATTTTTCATCCAAAAAATGACAATCGTCGTATATAAAACAAACCTAAATATTTACTTATGAAAAAAATGATTTGGCTTTTTAGCATAGTGCTTTTAGTATCTTCATGTTCAGTGTCTAAGGACTCTAGAGCAAAGCGTAACCTGCTAAGTGGTACCTGGGCATTGAATAATGTTTCTTTTGAGGGCAACACGGGCAACGTTAAAGCAGTATTATTCAATGACGTTGAAGATATTTGCTTGGAAGGTAGTGAGTGGTTCTTTCGTGACAACAACAGCACAGGGAGATACACTATTAATCCATCAACCTTCTGTACAGGTGGGGACCGCTATATTAGATGGTCTGTTGTAGAGCGAGAAGAGAACTATACAAGTCAATTGCAATTCAAATTTATTAACGAGAAAAATCAAGACATATCTGGTGGTGCAGGTTATCGTTTAAATATTGAAAACCTGACCGAATATGCTATGACCTTAAAATCTAATGTTATGGTAGAAGGTACTCCAATAAATGTTGTTTACGAATTCAGTAAAAAATAAACCTACTAAAAATTTAATATATGCATATGAAAACAATGATATTACGTAGAACCAGTTACATTCTTGCTCTTGCATTGGTAATGAGCTGTAGCACGGTTAAAAACGCAAATAAAACACAAAAAGGAGCTGTAATAGGTGCATCTGGTGGTGCTGTTATTGGTGGTATTTTAGGAAATAATGTAGGTAGTGGTAACAATACTGCATTGGGTGCCATTCTAGGTGCTGCAATAGGTGGTGCCGCTGGTGGTTATATTGGTAATAGAATGGACCGCCAAGCAGAGCAAATAGAAGAAGAAATTCCTGGTGCAGAGGTAAAGCGTGTTGGTGAAGGTATTAACGTAACTTTTAATGAAGATGCTGGTGTGTATTTTGATACCAATAAAAGCAATGTTCAAGGCACATCTGCAGTTACTTTAGATAAATTGGTTAGTATTTTTAAAGAATACCCTCAGTCTAATATTTTAATTGAAGGCCACACGGATAGTGCAGGTGCCGAAGAGTATAATTTAAACTTGTCCAAGCAAAGAGCGGAATCTGTCACCAACTATTTAGTTAGTCAAGGTATTGATGCTAGCCGTTTTGATACCAAATGGTATGGTGAAACACAGCCTGTAGGTGATAATACAACTACAGCTGGTAAAGCAAAGAATAGACGAGTAGAATTGGCTATTGTAGCTAGTGAGTCCTTAAAACAAGAGGCACAAACCCAAACTAATTAATTGATATAAATTTTAGTATTGAGTTAAAATAAAAACCCTGCATTTGCAGGGTTTTTTTGTTTTTGGAGTAACTTCAATGCGGTGAAAGAACATGGTATATTAGTTATTGGAGGTGGATTGGCCGGATTAACTGCTGCCGTTCATTTGGCTTTGCAAGGTCTGGATGTTGCCGTTATGGAAATGCAAGCATATCCACACCATAAAGTATGTGGAGAATATGTGTCTAAAGAAATAGAACCATATTTAAAAAGATTAGGGGTAGATTTAAAGTCTCATGGTGCTATAGACATTACTAAATTTCAAATAACTACAACTGATGGATTTATGGTGGAAACCGATTTGCCATTGGGCGGATTCGGTATTAGTAGATATGCGCTTGATAATTTGCTTTTTGAAAGAGCAAAGGAGCTTGGTGTTGTTTTTTACTGTGAGAAGGTCATAGCAACCGCATTCAAGAATGATATTTTCACTATTACAACCAAGTCTAATAGCTATTCTTCTAAAATTGCTATAGGAGCTTATGGTAAACGATCGGTCTTAGATAAAAATTTAGATAGGGCATTCAGCAAGAAAAAACAATCGTGGCTAGCGGTAAAGGCACATTATAAACTTGAAGATTTTCAGGAAGACCTAGTGGCGCTACACAATTTTAATGGCGGTTATGGCGGACTATCAAAAACGGAAATCGGAGCTGTTAATTTTTGTTATTTAGTAAATTATGAAAGTTTTAAACAGTATAAAGATGTCCAAAGTTTTAATGCTAAAGTAGTAGCAGAAAACCCATTTTTAAAACAGTTTTTATCAAATGCAAGTCCTGTTTTTGAACAACCTTTGACCATTGCCCAAATTGCCTTTGATCAGAAAGATAATGTCGTTGACCACATGCTTATGTGTGGCGATACGGCAGGTCTAATTCATCCACTTTGTGGTAATGGTATGGCAATGGCAATTCATAGTGCTAAGATTGCTTCTGAATTAATATCAAAATACTTTAGTGAATCAAATTACAAACGTATCGACCTAGAACATGATTATAGAAAGGCTTGGTCAAAAGCTTTTAGTGCTCGTTTATGGTTTGGTAGAAAATTACAGTCCGTCTTAATGAATAAAAGATTAGTTTCAATGGGAATTAAATCTGTCGGAAAATCAAAATCAATATTGAAGTTTATTATTTCTAAAACCCACGGAGAATTAATATCGTAATGGTAGATTTTACAAAGAGAAGTAGTGAAGTGGAGATTATGGATACCTTTTCTGGTACGACTAATGAGCTAGAAACTATTCTGCAAGATATCAATAGGGTAAATAGGTTGCTTGGAGGATATAGTATTACACTAGATGCTGTATTTGAGTTGATTAGTTCTAACTTTCAAGAATCGTATACGATTTTAGATATGGGTTGTGCAGAAGGAACCATGTTGAGAAAGCTGGCTGATGAAGCTAGAAAGCGAAATATTAAACTACAACTGATAGGAATAGATTTTAACGAACAAGGATTGCAGTTGGCAAAACAATATTCATCTGGTTATCCTGAGATTAGTTATTTAAATACCGATATTTTGGAAACCGATTTTTCTGATTGGAAAATTGATGTGGTGATGACGACGTTGACATTGCACCATTTTACAGATGACGGTGTAGTTCAGTTTTTGAAGAGGTTTGTGTCTATAGCAAAGTTGGGTGTGGTCATTAATGATTTACAACGGAGTCCGATCGCATACTATTTGTTTAAAGCATTTAGTTTCTTTTTTATTAAAACAGAAATAGGGAAGAAAGACGGTCTGTTATCTATCCGTAGGGCATTTAAGAAAGAAGAATTGCAACATTTTGCGCATCAGGTTACAAATGCATCTCACCATATAAAATGGAAATGGGCATTTAGATATGCGTGGGTATTAAAAAAGAAATAAGTAGATTGAAGATTAAGAACAACTATGAATCATACAAGAATTGTTAGTGTTACCAAAGAACTACCACCGTATTCTAGAGATACCAAGGATATTATTCCACTTGTAGAATTCTGGCTAAGTGAGCAAGAAGAACGTTTCTCAAGAAAGGTCGTTAAAATATTTGAAGGGGCTGCAGTAGACAAGCGATATTCTATAATGCCACCGGAAGACGTATTTGTAACGACTTCTTTTGAAGATAAAAACAAAATATATAGTAGAGAGGCAAAGCGAATGGGGGCTAATGTGCTTAAGAACGCACTTGGTAAAAGTAACTGGAAAGCTTCTTCTATAGATTATATCATTACGGTGAGTTGCACGGGTATTATGATTCCGTCTTTAGATGCTTACTTGATTAATGAATTGGGTATGCGTAAAGATGTGGTAAGGCTTCCGGTGACTGAAATGGGTTGCGCGGCGGGAGTATCCGGTCTCATATATGCCCATAACTTCTTAAGATCAAACCCTGGTAAGCGAATTGCATTGGTCTCTGTTGAGAGTCCCACTGCAACCTTTCAGCTTCAGGATTATTCCATGGCAAATATGGTGAGTGCCGCTATTTTTGGTGATGGTGCGGCTTGTGTGTTGCTATCTTCAGAAGAGGATGCTGTTGGTCCAAAGATAATTGGGGAAGAAATGTATCATTTTAAAGATGCTACTCAAATGATGGGTTTTGATTTGACCAATCACGGATTAAAAATGATTCTTGATCCCGCGGTGCCAGAAACCATTTCTAATCACTTTGGTGATATTGTACATCCATTTCTAGAAAAGTATGGTAGTGATATAAATAAAGTAGATCACTTGGTATTTCATCCAGGAGGAAAGAAAATAGTACAGACTGTAGAATCACTTTTTGGAGCATTAGGTAAGAATATTGATGATACACGAGAAGTTTTACGGTTGTATGGAAATATGAGTAGTGCTACTGTTTTATACGTTTTAGAGCGTTTTTTAGAAAAAGATATAGCAGCAGGCGATCAGGGGTTAATATTAAGTTTTGGTCCCGGTTTTTCTGCGCAACGGGTTTTAATAGAATGGTAGAATAATCAAATAGCAATTATGAAGGGTACGTATTGGGCGTTGATTTTAGGAGGAAGTAGTGGGTTGGGACTCGCCACTGCAAAGAAATTGGCTAGCCATGGTTATCATATTTTAATTATGCACCGTGACAGACGTGCTGCAATGGATGAAATTGAAAAGGAGTTTAACGAAATTCGTTCTCATGGTAATGAGTTTTTGGCGATGAACGTAGATGTATTGAATGCCGATAAACGACCAAGTATTATTTCTGATATCAAGCAACAACTACCGCAAGGACATCAAATAAAAGTAATGGTACATAGTGTGGCAAAGGGAACATTGAAGCCTATGTATTCTGAGAGTAGACCAACTTTGATGGATACTGATTTTAGAATCACTTTTGATGCCATGGCTCTAAGTCTTTATGACTGGACCAAGGCATTGACCACCGCAGGTTTGTTTGCTAAAGATACGCGCATCATATCCTTTACAAGTGAAGGAAATACCAAAGCATTACCTAATTATAGTGCCGTTTCGGTAGCTAAAGTGGCATTGGAAGCATTGACCAGAAGTATTGCGTTGGAGTTTGCACCTGTGGGCATAAAAGCAAACTGCATACAAGCAGGTATTACCATGACAAAATCCTTATCTATGATTCCCGGTTACGAGCAAATAAAAGAAAACGCATTAAAAAGAAATCCGCAGAACAGACTAACATTGCCCGAAGATGTAGCAAATGCGGTGTATTTGTTAACTATGGATGAAGCAAAATGGATTGCCGGAACCGTAATCAAGGTCGATGGTGGTGAAAGTTTGATGTAAAATGTAAGGTGATGAAAGAATCTTATGATTGGATATTGAAACAACTACCATATTTGGAGCCTTTTCTTTTTGTGGAGGAAATTCTGAAAATTAGTGATAAAAGAGTGGAGGGTAGTTATCGATTTTCACCCGATTTAGATATTTATAAAGGTCAT
Source organism: Maribacter sp. (assembly GCF_039968975.1). Taxonomy (GTDB): domain Bacteria; phylum Bacteroidota; class Bacteroidia; order Flavobacteriales; family Flavobacteriaceae; genus Maribacter. Next base: position 9,115 of record NZ_JBDVOT010000176.1, read on the forward strand.
TTTAAAAATAAGCCGGTTACACCAGGTGTAATATTGACCGAATGTTGCGCACAAATAGGTTTAGTGTGTTTGGGTATTTATTTTTTAGGTAAAAAGAGTGAATTAGAAAATGTTGCCATCGGTATGAGTAGTTCTCAAATGGATTATCTAATACCTGTTTATCCCGGCGAGCAAGTAAGGGTGGTTTCTGAGCTGGTCTATTTTCGGTTTCAGAAATTAAAGTGTGAAGTTAAAATGTATAATGAAAATGATAAATTGGTCTGCAAGGGAGTTTTAGCAGGCATGATAGGTGTAGCAAATGAATAGACGCGTAGTTATTACTGGTTTAGGAGTATGTGCACCAAATGGTGTGGGACTTTCTGATTTTACCAATGCTTTACTTGAAGGTAAAAGCGGACTACGGCATCAGCCAAATTTAGAGAAGTTGGGTTTTGGTTGCCAAGTGGCAGGAGAACCTTTGGTGAAAGATCAGCTTATAGCTAAATACTTTACGCCTTTAGAACGCAGGGGGTTAAACGCTACAGGAATCGTTTACGGCGTAATTGCCGGTGTAGATGCTTGGAAAGATGCCTGTTTAGAGAAGAATATAACAAATGAGCCAAGCTGGGACTGTGGTATTATTTTTGGAACAGGAATATTAGGGGTCGATAAATTTAGGGAAGCCATTCATTTAATAGACGATGGTAAAGTTCGAAGGTTGGGCAGTACCTCGGTAATCCAGACAATGGCAAGCGGTATCAGCGCTTATTTAGGCGGATTATTAGGTTGTGGAAATCAAGTGACTACCAACTCCGCCGCATGTACAACGGGTACCGAAGGTATTTTAATGGCTTATGACCGTATTAGTCAGGGAAAAGCAGAAATTATGCTCACGGGTAGCTGTAGTGATAGCGGACCTTATGTATGGGGCGGTTTTGATGCTATGCGTATTTTACCAAGAGGTTACAACGACAACCCCACTAAAGCAAGCAGACCTATGAGTGCAACGGCGGGCGGATTTATTCCAGGAAGCGGTGCAGGAGCTTTGGTGTTGGAGTCTTTGGAAAGCGCACAAAAACGTGGTGCACATATTTACGCTGAAGTATTGGGAGGAGAAGTTAATAGTGGCGGACAAGTAGGAGAAGGATCAATGACTGCACCAAATAGTATAGCGGTGCAGCGATGTATACAAAATGCCATTAAAAATTCAGGAATTGCGGCTTCTGATATTGATGTCATCAATGGACACTTAACAGCAACTTCTAAAGATAGTCTAGAAATAGAAAATTGGTGTGCCGCATTAGATAGGGATAAAGGTGATTTTCCATATATCAATTCTTTTAAGGGGTCGGTTGGGCATTGTTTGGCAGCGGCAGGGAGCATTGAAAGTGTTGCCACAGTTTTACAATTTAAAGAACAGCTGGTTTTTAAGAATGTTAACTGTGAAGATATTCATCCAGATATTTTGGCACTGATACCAGCATCTAGTATTCCGCAGGAAACAAAAAATCATTCGCCACAAGTGATTGCCAAAGCAAGTTTTGGATTTGGAGATGTAAATGCCTGTGTTATTTTTAAGGCGTTTTCAAAAGAATAATAATTTATACTAAAAGGTATTTTAATAAAATCAATGTATGCTTAAAGAAGAAAAATATCAAAAATTAAAAGATATTATTAAAATATATCTACCTGAAGACGTGTCGGTTACTGACATTGCTCAAGATAGTCACTTCATGAACAATTTAAACATCAACTCTGCTAATCTTGTAGATATTGTATTAGATGTAGAAGATGCCTTTGACATTCGTCTTGAAAATGAGGATATGGAAAAAATGCAAACCGTAGATGATGCCATGGTAATTATAGATGCAAAGCTCGCGGAGCGCTAATACTGTTCCTATGTTATTCTTTATCCTTAATTAAGACCGAAGCTAAAATACCGGCAAGTAACGAAACTGAGATTACGGTCAGTGATACCCATTCTGGTAAATGTATGTAATGAGAGAATAACATCTTTAATCCAACAAAGGCAAGTATAACCACTAAGCTGTAGTTGATATACTTAAATTTCTCTAACATTCTAGATATTAGAAAATACATGGAACGCAAGCCTAAAATTGCCAGAATATTAGAAGTAAAAACAATAAAGGGATCAGCGGTAATGGCTAATATGGCCGGTATACTATCTAGGGCAAATAAGATATCCGTTAGTTCTATTACAATAAGTGCTACAAATAGGGGAGTAGCAGCGTTGAGTCCCATTCTTTTTACAAAGAAGTCATGACCGTGCATGGTCGTTGTAACCGGGTAAATTTTCTTTATCTGTTTAAACACAAAAGAATCTTTTGGATCAAAGTCGTCGTCTTCGCCCTTCAGCATATTAAAAGCCGTATAGAGCAAGAACACGCCGAACACATAAATAATCCATTCGAATTTAGTAATCAAGGCAACGCCAAAGAATATCATTAAAGCTCTAAAGACAATGGCACCTAAAATTCCCCAAAATAGTACGCGGTGTTGATATAATGGCGGAATCTTAAAAGAGGAGAATATCACCGCAATTACAAAAACGTTGTCTATACTAAGAGAAAGTTCAATAAGGTAACCTGTTATATATTTAAGTACGGCGTCGTTAGGGGTAAGTCCTGTTGGATTGGCAATAATCTCAGCATTGAACAACCAATAGATTACACCACTGAAGGCAAAAGCTACGGTTACGAAAATAGCAGTCCAAATTCCGGCTTCTTTAGATTTAATTACATGTTCATCCTTATGAAAAACACCTAAATCCAAGGCAAGAAAAATAAGAACAAATGCAATAAAGATAATCCAGACTATCATATAGAAATTTTGAAGCTGCAAAGGTATTAAAAATTGACTTTATGTAATCCATTTCTTTAAAATGTTCAATAATACAAAATCAATTATCAATGATTTCCGCGCAGATTGCAAATATGCAAAAGATTAATGTTGGTCATTGCTGTAATCCTTTATAATATTGATCTAAAAAAATACAATATCTAAGATGTGGTCACTGCAAAATTATAAAGGTAAGTGGGTCTTTATCTTTTAAATACACAAAACATATGCGATTGATGCTTATGTAGTAATGATAATCATCTGGTTTTAAGTTAGTTATTACAGTCGGTTAATGTAATAGATAAAGGATATTTTATTGGTAAAATGCAGATATATAAGGCTATCAAGAGAAGTATAATTTTTTTGTTTTAAATTTAGGGTAGAACAAGTTATTAAAATGAAAAAACTAACCATTTTTTGTGGTTTTCTGGTATGTCTTATTTTGGGTATACAAGAAACTCAAGCACAAGATTCTTTGCATTTAGATGCAAGGGTAAAGCAACGTATGCTTTTGAATAAATTTGAAGCTGATTATGTGTTGACAGCTGCTGAGAGAGTAGCTTTAAAACAGAGCCGTTTGGCACATCAATATAGAATGAAAGAAATTTTAGATTCTATTGATATTTCTGATGCGAAAAGAAAACGTTTGATCCAAGAATTAAAAAAGAATCCATTTTCTGAACGTGTACAATCGGTGATTGCAAATCATAAAGTTGTTAGTGATAGTTTGGAACAATAAAAAAAATGCAGTCTAATGAGACTGCATTTTTGCTTTTCTTCTTTCCAATTGTCTTTTTAAATCTTCAATAGAAGAGGCAATTGCTGCTTCAAAACTATCAGAAGATGATTGCGCAAACAGGCGAGGACCTGGTGCGCTCAAGCGTATGTTACAAACCATACCTGATTCTGGTGAAGAGGTGTTTTCCTTTTTAAAGAAAACATCTGATCGAACGATAAAATCATATTTATCCAATAATTTCTCTAATTTTTCAGCAGCCATTATTTCTAATCGGTTGCTGGCTTTAACATCGTCGTATTCAAAATTGATATTCATAGGCTAAAAATTTAGTTTAAGGTACTCATTTCAGCAATGCATAACAATTAAAAAATTCTTAATATGTATTGCTTTGGTAATTAAGATTTATTAACCCTTTTGTTTCTAAAAGGTTAGCTAAACTGTGTGTTTTTTAAACTAAAGTTAAACTTACACAAACATTGCTTAAATATACTTCTATTTTCTTATCTTGAAGTAAAATTCCCACAATTTCATATTTAAATCTGCTGCTATGGACAAAGTAAAGGACAAATCTACGTGTTTAGGAAAATTGGAGCGTTGTAAAAAAACCATTCAACATATAAAAATTAGGGTAGATTCATATTTATATGAACCTTCTACTGTGGCATTATTTGAAACTAAAGTGTACTTAAAAACTAAGATTTCTAAACTTTCCGAAACGAATAAAAAATTGATGGAATACTTGAAGTCAACAAAAGATGTATTGCCTGAGCAGTACAAATTGGTCAATTTTCATACGCGGGAAACCTCAGAGCTTGAATTTGATTTTATGGAGTATACCTTAAAATTTAGAAAACCAGTTAATTTTAGACAACACGTTTAAATACCTATTTCTTAGATGATTGGTTAAACTTGGTATTATTTCTTTAGATCATGCATGGTTTATGTATCAATTAAAATAAATGTTACTAATTTAGACCTAGAACATTAATGAAATTGATATGAAAAGTTTTATGCGGCTAGCTATTTGCTGCACATTTTTCTGTACGGCTATGTCGTACTCACAATCGAACAACTCTACAACTACAAAACCGAACGAAGAAGACGAAGGTCCGGTAATGTTTCAATTTGAACCCAATTATGAAACTGCGGTGATGTTGCAAAGAGAGGCGTTAAAGCAAAAAATAAGAGGATTAGATACTTTAAACATTTCTGACCGAAAGCGTCAACGTATGATCAAAGCGTTGTATAAAGAATCTAGAAATGTAGACTTTAAAAAATCAGTATTGGTTACTACTGAATTTGAAGAAGAGGATTATGAAGACTAAACCTTGTCTTTTGGCATAGATTTGGTGGGGAATTGATAGTGTAAACACATCATAGTATGAGAACTTCTATTCTATTAATTTTTGCATTAAGCATTATTGCCGGTTGTAAGACGTCAAAGACTACAATAAGCGATTCGCATCCTATTCATGCTTTAGTAACATCACAAAATTTTGAATTCACGGCTACCTCTGCAAGCCCTATGGTAACTCAGAGTATGACTGCAATAGCCAATAGCGGACTCATAGCTCCCGGTAATACAGTGTCTAGAATAGATTTAAACGGTAATGGTGGTTTCTTGAAAATAGAAGGTGATAGTGTATCTGCCAACCTACCTTATTATGGCGAACGTCAATTTGGAGGTGGTTATGGAACTACTGCAGGAATTGAGTTTAACGGACTTCCGGATAATTACATTCAAGAATTTAATAACGATAAGCAGAAATATACCATCATTTTTCAGATAAACGATTCGTCTGATAGGTATATGGTCTATGTAGATATCTTTCCAAATATGTCAAGTGTAGTTTCTGTGAACATGGCAAATAGAAATGCTATTCAGTATAACGGTCGTGTAAATTCTAGTAAAGAAGTTCAATAACATATTCAAAACTAGTAATTTGACCGTGTTTTTTAACTTTTAATGTTAAGAAGAGCCCAAAAAGGGAAGGTTTTACCATAATCTTCGTTATTCCCTATTGAGAACAATACCTTTGCACTTCAATTAAGTTAAATAGTAGAATTTAATAGTATGAGTAAAGTAAAAGCAGATAGTCAAGTAAAAGTACATTACACAGGTAAACTAAGCAACGGTCAAACATTTGATAGTTCAGCAGGTAGAGAGCCGTTAGATGTAAAATTAGGACAAGGTAGCTTAATACCAGGTTTTGAAAAAGGATTGCTTGATATGGAGGTTAATGATAAGAAAACTATCGTTATCGCCAAAGAAGATGCATACGGTGAAAAGCAAAAAGAGCTTTTTCAAACAGTTCAAAAATCAGATTTACCAGCAGACATGGAGCCAAAAGTAGATATGGCGCTTATGGCAACTAATGCAGATGGTAGCGAAAGACAATTACGTGTTGCGGAAGTAAACGAAAATGATATCGTTGTAGATGCAAATCACCCATTAGCAGGTGAAGATTTAACCTTTGAATTAGAATTGGTTGAAGTTCAATAAGACGTAACAGTTATTATATGAAAAACCGCCTATTAGGCGGTTTTTTTGTTTCTAAGCCTATAGGTTTCATAGTGCTAAATAGTATATTTGAATATGCATTTAAGAACACTGATATTCCTGATTATCACAATTGTGGTTATAGGATGTAAAGGGGATAAGACCAAAAAGGTAGAACCTGAAAAAAATAAAATCGCTACAGAAAAAGTAGCTACTTCAACTTATGAGGATTTAGAGGGTAACCCTATTGAATTAAGCGATTACAAGGGTAAACGCGTTTTAATGAACTATTGGGCAACGTGGTGCAGACCATGTATAGAAGAAATGCCCGATATGGAAAAAGCCCAAGCTATTTTAACTGATGATAATTATGTATTCCTATTTGCATCTGATCAGTCTGTAGAAAAAATAAATAAGTTTAAAGCGTCACGTGGTTTTCAATTAGATTTTATCAAGTTCAACGGTGTTTATGCAGAAGAAAATGTAAGTGCCCTACCGGCAACATTTATATATAATGAAGCAGGGGAGCAGGTAGCACGTTTTGATGGTGGATTGAAATGGGACAGTCCAGAAATGATTGAAAAACTTAGAGCGATACAGTAATGCGAATAACAATAAATTCCTTTTTTCTTTTTGTAGCGTTAGGTCTACTAATGGGGTGTAAAGAAGAATCTAAAACACCAAAGCAAGAAGCACCTGTAGTTATAGTTGAAGAAATGAAATCTCCCGCAGCGGCATCAAGCGCGTTGCCACACCTTATGTCTAATAAAGACGTTACGCTGCTTTCTTGGGTAGAAACTTCTAACGACACTTTAGCGACCATGCGTTATTCAGAACTAGTTGATGGCGAGTGGCAAGAAGCACAAAATATACTGAGTGGTACAGATTGGTTCGTGAACTGGGCAGATTACCCTATGATAACTGAAAATAAGGGTAGTTTATGGTCTCACATATTAAAAAAATCTACCGAAGGTACTTATTCGTATGATATAAAGATAAGCGTGAAGCCTAAAGATGCAACTGTTTGGAAGACAGATATACCCTTGCATACAGACGGCACTCCTACGGAGCATGGATTTGTAAGTATTGTGCCGTATAACAACAACTTTTTTGTGAATTGGCTTGATGGTAGAAATACCGAGGAAAATGAAGCGGGAGAGCGTGGTGCAATGATACTTAGAGGCGGAGTAGTTTCTACCACGGGAGAACTTTTACAGGAATATGAATTAGATGCTAGAACCTGCGATTGCTGCCAGACAACATCCGCAATAACTGAAAATGGTCCGGTTGTAATTTATCGTGATCGTTCAGCAAATGAAATAAGAGATATCAGTATTGTTCGTCAGGTAAAAGGGGAGTGGACCACACCTAAAGTAATTCATGAAGATGATTGGCAGATAAAAGGCTGTCCGGTAAACGGTCCTAAAGTAGATGCTTTGGGTAATAATTTAGTGGTAGCTTGGTTTACAGGAGCTTCAAAAAAGCAAAAAGTGCAAATTGCTTTTTCTTCTGATGGTGGTGCAGAATTTACAGAACCATTTATTGTTGCAGAAGGTACTATTATGGGGCGTGTAGATGTACTTTGGATGGATGAAGATAATGCAGTAGTCAGTTGGATGGAAGCCAATGACAAAACCGCTTTGTTCAATGCATTAGTGGTAAATAAAAACGGGACGGTCTCTAAAAGTCAGTTAGTTACCGAAATGGCAGATTCCCGAAAATCTGGGTTTCCGCAAATGGAAATAGTAGAGGAAACATTATACTTTGCATGGACAGAGCAGGTAGGTGCTGTTACCCAAGTACGTACTGCAAAAATGGACGTTGATAGTTTTATATTTAATTAACGGATAGTAGTTCAATATCAAAAACTAAAACCGATCCACCAGGTATACCGTTAAAATCAAAACTACCATAGCCTAAGTGAGCAGGTATTAAAAGGACTCCGCTACCACCTTCATTAAATAATTGAATACCTTCTGTCCATCCAGCAATTACCTGGTCAAGACCAATGGACAAGCCATCTGTACTTTGGTCAAAAACGGAACCATCTAAGAAATATCCTCTGTAAGCAACGGTAACATTAGAAGAAGCCGTAGGTTTTTCTCCTTCACCTTGGTTTTCAATGATGTAATGTAAACCAGAAGTTGTTGTTTCAGATTCTAATTCATTTGCGGTTAAATACGCATTAATCTCTTCTTCATTGATAGCGGTATAATCAATCGGTTCCACAATTATAGGGGCTGTATCATCAGTTGATAAGCAAGAAACCATAGTGGTAGCAAGAAAAAGAAGAACAAGGTATTTCATTATATTTTTTTAGGAAGATAGTGTTTGCTTAAATACGGTGAATGAATTTAAGATGTATTTAACCTTAATCGGAACTAGAAATCGTGATTAAGCAATGAAGGTGTTCACAGAAAAGCGCACACTACAATTTTTGTAAAGATATTTTTGAAATTTTATGGCATGAGATTGCGATTCAAAAATAACGGCTTCTGTAATGCTGTTCGCTAATACAAGATGCCCAATAAGGTATTCTACGTAGTAGGTGTTGTTTTCGGAAAGAAGAACAAAATTTGGTTTAGTAGTCACAGTACTTATTTTATGATACTAAAATAATGCATTTATTTTAGTGATCCTAATTTTTTTGAGAATCCTGGTCAAATGGTTCTTTTATTAGGGTTTTAGGTCGCTAAATTTACGGTTTTTTTGAATAAATCAAAGTAGGTACAATGTTGTAACACATTGATAACGAATAGGAAAAATATTCTTTAGAAGATTTTTTTATTAATTCATTGAATGATAAGGTGAATTTTGACTTTATTAAATACAATCAATTTAATTATGATTCGTTTTATATTATATAAATTGATTTATGAAGATTTCAAAAAGTAATAAACAAATAGTAGCGCTGACCGAGTTAGAACGTAAAAGAAAGTCAGTATCACAATTGTTAATGAAAATGGAATCTTATTTATATGAACCGAAAACCCACGGGGAGTTTGAGAAAAAAGAAAGCTTGAAAGATAACATAAATCGTGCTGCAGATAATACCGACTCATTGCTAGGAATTTTGAAAATCAACGATATTTCTATCAAGGAAAGTTTGAACGATGTGGAACGCCAAATAGAAGAATGCTACGCCTTAGAATTAGAAGTGGCAAAGTTTATGTTAAACAAATAAGATAAATTTTAAATAATAGTAAAACCGCTCCGTAATGAGCGGTTTTTTTGTGCTTAATTATTTTGAGGTGAGGTGATTGGGTCATAAGAAGGGGAGTGGTTGAATGTTTATAATAGGAGAGTTGGTACACTAAAACGATGATACAAAAGTTGTATATATAACCAACCGTAAAAAACATTTTAATGGAGACCTTATTGCCGATCTTAAAAACATCTAATTACCGTAAAGACGAAAAACTACAGTTTAAAGAATTTTTATTCAATGATAGTATTGCGCCCGTAGTGGCTTATGGTAAAGATAGTGGCAATGCCATGGTATATGAAGGAGCGGCAAATGAATCAGATTTGTATGCTAGGTTTCCAGCTATTAAAAAAGAGGCACTTGATAATTTAAAGGCAATAGATGTACCATATCAAATTACAGAAGCAGAGGGTACAAATGTGCTGTTTGCCGAAGGTCATGAGTATGCCAGTGAAAAGATTTTAGATACTGCGTTTATGATCAAGGTAGCGGCTGATTTAAAGTGTGATACGTTAATGGTAGGTATTCCTTTTAAAGGTGTTTTGATTGCGATCGATTCTAATTCGGAGATGCGTTTAAAGTTACCGGTTATGGTAAAGCAGTATTATGAAAATCCACAGCAAGATCCAATTTCAGATAAGGTATTTCTGGTTCAAAATGGAGAAGTGGTTGCCATGGGCGGAGAGAAATTACCCAAGAATGAATCTGATGATAATTTTGTGATTTCTGAGGATAAAGCACAGAATTACGGCATAGCACTTAAAAGTAAACATATAGAGGAACTGGTAACCGATATAAATACATCGTTTCAGCAAGTAATGCTTATGATTTTGCAACGCAAATCCTTTGGTGGTGAAATCACGTTTAAATTAAGAAGTGCTATTACAAAAGATCAAGCGCTTATTGATAAATGCAATTCTATAATAGAGCAAATTGAGAAAAATGAAATGCTACAAACCATTTCTCAGGCATTGGCATCTAGCAAAGTACAGTTTAAGTTTTTGCATGATGGTAATCTTATAGCTCCAACAGCGACATCCAAGCCAGAGCAATCTGAAACAGCACAGCAATCAACACCTGTAAAATCTAATTTAGAACACCAACCTAAAATAGCTAATGTAGATACGAGCGCTAAAATAAAACCAGTTGCATCTAAGCAACAGAAAACGGCAATTACCAAGAAATCTAAACCATGGTGGAAATTTTGGGCAAGCGAAGAACAAGATTCTCCAGAAATGAAAAAAGCTGCTGAGGATAAAGCGAAGCTAGACGAACTGAAATCCGGTACACAGAAAGATTTCGGTAAATCGGATCATAATAAGTTTATGCCGAAATAGCGTGAATGTTTTTAATTGTTCTTTGGATGATTTACACGAGCTTTTTTAATTATCCTATGGATGATTAAAAGTCGGTGGGACGATGTTGGTGGACTTGTAAGTAAGACTTTGGAATGTTTGTAATTGGGTTGAAATATGTAACTAATAGTGGGTTATTAAATATTCTATTTTACATACACGAGCTTTTAGATTATCCTGTGGATGATTTAAAAGTCGGTGAGATGATGTTGGTGGACTTATAAGTTAGTATTTCCTAGGTTATCGATAAGGTTGAAATTAGTATAAGATAGTGGGTTGTCTGAAAGTCTATTTTACATAATATAAATTATGGAACATTTATAAGTATTGAGAGAATAGCGTATTTGAGCGGTCAGGAATAATAGTATGAAAAGGGCGTTTATTCGGTTCTAAAGCGTTTGCATGAGATTTATCTTGCACATTGAACATTTGACCACGATTTTGGAGTACGAAACCCAATTGGTCTGGAACCATGCCCGATGCAAATTCTGAATAAATACTTTGTATAAAAGAAACCATATTACCTTCTTTATCTGCAATTGTTAGATAGGTCGTATTTCCGGTTTCGATATCCATATCACCTGCTGGATAGGTTTTTGCAGCCTTATCCAAGTCAATTAAATCTATTCTTTCTTTTGTATATGTATCTGAAAGCAAAGATTCTAAAGGTATTTTATTAAATTCTGGGTCAGCATAGAATTTTGCGCGATCTTCATACGCCAGTTTTTTAGCTTCTGTAAGTACATGCAGATATTCAGGACTGCCAAAGCCCATTGCTGCAATATCAAATCCTTCTAAAATATTCAGTATTTGTAATGCAGCGGTTCCTTGTCCATTTGGTGGTAGCTCCCAAACGTCATACCCGCGATAATTAACAGAAACGGGTTCTACCCAATTTGAGGTATGTGAAGCCAGGTCATCATAAGATAAAAAACCGTCGTGTTTTTTCATAAAAGCATCAATGGTTTTTGCTATACTCCCTTTATAAAAAACATCACGACCTTTATTAGCTATTTTCTCATAGGTATTCGCCAAATCTGGATTCTGAAAAACCTCCCCTTTTAATGGTGGACGACCATTGTTGGGCATATAGGTTTCGGCAAAACCTGGTTGGTCCTTTAATCCGTTGTAGTTAGATGCCATTTCGTAAGCAATCACCTCTGACACCGGAAATCCTTCACGCCCATAATTTATTGCTGGCTCAAGTATTTCTTTCATAGATAATTTACCGAACTTCTCGTGTAATTGAAACCAGCCATCTACACAGCCAGGAACGGAAACTGGTAAAGGACCATATAAAGGTATGTTTTTCATACCCTTATCCATGAAATATTCAATGGATAACGATTTAGGGGCTCTTCCACTTCCATTTAAACCATAAAGCTTTTGATCTTTAGCTGACCAAACAATAGCAAAAATATCACCTCCGATACCACAGCTAGCAGGTTCAACTAATCCTAGCATTGCATTTGCCGCAATGGCAGCATCAATTGCACTGCCGCCTTGTTTTAAAATATCTAGCGCTACTTGTGTAGCCAAAGGCTGACTGGTAGCTGCCATACCATTTTTTGATAATATTTCAGATCGAGTGGTAAAAGTTTCACCGGTTAGACGATTTTGGGCCGTGATATTAAATAGTACGAAAAGTAGTATGAAGGTAGTTGTAAAAATTTTCATTGAATTGGTTTTAAATAATTTCTAAATACAGGGTTTCACCCGATTTTTAAAAGGCATCTAAATCTACAAAATATAGAAAGAATTATGCTGGTTGAAACAGTAAAGTAACCAAGTTTTTTAGCATAAAATTCCTATTCCGCACACATCACACTCCCCTCCTTCCACAGGCTCCCATAAAATGTGATTATTTATTGCTTGTTTAATATATTATAAAGGTATTCGTGAATCTTAAAGCGAAATTACTTTTCAATTTCATTACCTATTCAAAAGAATAGTTATTAGGAAATAAATGAAGATAGTCATATCTATGAACACACACCATCTTGTTCAAATAACAAAGGTGCTCAATATTATCATTTAGTAACCAAAATTCAAGTTATACAGCCCAAAGTATTGTAAAGCAACAACTAGTATAAATTTTACTTCTTCAAAGTTTGCTCTAAATAGGTGCTTTCAAAGATTTTATCTGCATTAGCAGCTTCAAAACCTTCTCGTCTATGTTCCCTTTGAATTTCAATTTTATCTAAAGACTCAAATTCAGGGAGTACGGAGCGTTCTGCAAATTCTACATAACTGCCTGAAATTTTCATTTTTTCATTATGGGCAAAGGTGGCATCTACCATTTCAGCTACCGAACTACTTTGGCGTAATAAACCATCTTTACTGGTTTTTATGATTCCCCCAGAGGAATTTAGCACAATTCCCAATCCTTCTAAAAACTCATTGAAAACCTCTAAAGAATTATACGGAGAAGGCAAATCATGAACGCTAATAGTATAATGGTTTAAATAATAGCGGTTGTAAATTACCCAAGCTGCATATTCACTTTCTTCTGATAGTTGTTGAAAATCGGCTAGCGACGGTAACTTCCATAACGGCTTATAGAAAAAATCTCCCACAGCCTTGGTATCATCTAAATCAATGGTATCTATAGGATCTATTTTGATGGGGTTGATATATTCAGAAATGATACGTTGCGCTTGGTTAGAAAGGTCCTGTACTCTTAACTCGCTAATAAAAATTCTAGGATACGCTGGGCTTGGCGGAGCATACCAGTAGGCATCTAGTTTTTTAGCTGCAAAATGATAGGAATCCATTTTAGTATATCCGTAGTGTAAAAATATCTTTTCAAAAGAAGCGATTCCCAAATTGGGAATACCAAGTGTACGAAACGCTATATGATCATTGACAATCTCATTTTCGTTAGCGATCATATTGGCACCGATCATTGCCTTGGTAATTTTTTCTACATCGGTTACACTTTTTTTATAGGGAAGAAACAAAGCTGTCAACACTTTATCTAAAGCAGTATTTTGTTCAAAATTCATAGCACGCAGGTATTTAGAATAGATGGTAAGATTAATAAACTGTAATTAATATTCAAAGTTCTTATCTATTTTAACAATAAACAATTAACATTGTATGTTTATTGATAAGTATGACTGATCAATTAGAATTTAGACACCTTCACTATTTTTTGGTGTTGGCAGATACGTTACACTACCGCGAGGCGGCAGAGAAACTGTACATATCACAATCTGCCTTAAGCCAACAGATACAGCGTTTAGAATTTATTTTAGGAAAGAAGCTGTTTATACGCACTAATAGAAAGGTGAGTTTAAGTCCCGAAGGAATTATTTTTAAACAAGAGGCAATACTAATACAGAATCAGGCAGCAGTGTCAATGGAGCGTTGGAAATCTGCAATTTCTGGTAAACAAGGATTATTGAAAATAGGATTTGTAGGTTCGGCTATGCAACAATACTTGCCTTCTGTTATTAAAATATTTACGGAAACCCACCCAAACATAGAATTTTACCTGAACGATCTTAGTAACACCGCCCAGCTTTCTGCCTTAGAAGCGGGACAAATAGATATTGGGTTCATACGGTCTAATGTTGTTTCTCCTACTATGGAAATTAAGTCGGTATTCAAGGAGAAATTCGCTTTGGTATTGCCAAAAAATCATGCAATCTCTAAAGCTAATTTTAAAGATGTATCGCAATTATCAGAAGAGTCCTTCATACTGCTACCCAACAAAGACAGTGTAATGTACTATGATCAAATTGTAGCGCTTTGTAGTGATTATGGCTTTGCTCCTAAAATATCGCATCGTTCTATTCATGCACCTACGATATTTAAATTGGTAGAACACGGATTAGGTATTTCTATAGTGCCGAACTCCCTACGAGATGAAAAGAATACTGCTATTAAATTTATTGAATTAAATAAGGTACCACAAGAAACCGAGCTGTTTGCAGTTTGGAACAAGAAAAATACGAATATGGCTCTGCCTTATTTTTTAGAGGTTTTGTAATAGTTTACAAATGTATATGAAGAAAACTTGGGTGCAGGCTGGGATGGTGTAAGACCACTTTGGAATAACAGAAAAACAGCAACAGAAAAAGTGTTGTTATCTGTATTTTCATTAGAAGGATTAAAATGGCAATACACTCATAGTGTAAGAATTATTGAATCTAAATCCTGATACTTTGCACTTAGATTATTTAAGAAATAATCAGCGACCATTACTTGTTGTTTGGGGTACAATGATGCTTTTTTCCCTGAAAGTGGTACCGAAGCATTTAAGAAAGATGTCAAAGATATAGATTACAACATATATGATACCTGCTATTTTGCCTTAGAAGAAGACCAATATGCAGTTATTAAGAAAATAAGAGCGTTCATGAATAAAGAAACGAAGTAATTTTCGACTACCTATATAATCTGATTATTAGTGCTTAGAAACGATTCGTATTCATTAATTTTTTAACGCTAATTTCAAGGTTGTATCTAACTGTTATAAAATAATTAATACAATTATGGAGCACACTTTCACCAACGGTCAATTAGCTGTACAGAAAAAAGCGAAAGAAGAAGATATTGCTATAAGACGAATACCTATGGTTAAAGATTCTTTACATCCTAGGTCTATACCATTTATAGAACATCAGGTTTTGACCTTTCCTGGTAGCGAGGATGATAATGGTAATATTTGGTTGTCTCTATTGGTTGGCGAAAGAGGGTTTATCAATGTTCCATCAATCAAAGAAATTAAATTTGATTTATCTAAAATAACCAGTAACCTAGATGATATTTTTTTTAAGAACATTAAAAATAATCCTACTGTAGGTTTGCTTTTTCATGAAGCGGAAAGAAGAGCACGATATAGGGCTTGGGGTACCGCTCGCCAGGAAGGAAATCAACTTTCTTTTGATATTATAATGGGATATCCCAGCTGTCCAAAACACATTCAGAGAGAAGTTATTGAAATTCCTGAAGATTCAAAACCTGCAGCTTCCAAATATGAAAACGGTACTATTTTAGATGAACTAGAGAAAGAATGGATTGCTAATGCCCATACTTTTTTCATAGCCACACAAACAAAAAAAGGAGATATAGAATCGTCACATAGAGGCGGAAACCCTGGTTTTGTTGAAATCTTAAAAAATGGACATTTACGTGTGCCAGATTATTTAGGAAATAGCATGTTTAGTACGTTAGGTAATATTTATGAAAACCCGAAAGCAGCATTACTTTTTGTAGACTATAAAAAAGGACAAACACTTCAACTTAGTGGTTTGGCAACCTTAGAATTTGATCAAAATTCTGATAAAGATTTTTATAAATCAGGAGAAACCGGCAGATTTTGGACCTTTGAAACAAAACAATGGATTAAAACCAAAAATCACCATAAGGTTATTAATGAGTTTGTAGATTTTTCACCCTTTAACGTGTAAAATAAGAACAGATAAAACTTGAAATATTAGCTATTGCAGCCCACCCAGATGATATTGAATTGTGTTGTGGGTCCACAATAGCAAAAGAAATAGCCCGTGGTAAAAAAGTAGGCATTATAGATGTTGTCAGGGGCGATTTAGGAACCCGTGGAACCCCAGAAACTAGTGATGAGGAAGTAGAACATGCTGCTAAAATTTTAAACCTTAATGTACGTGAAAACCGCAAGTTTAGAGATGGTTTTTTCACAGTGTACCTGCTTCTCTTTTAAAAATCTAAAATTGATTTTATTAAGTCGTTATTTAAAATCTCATCCACTATTTTTGAAGCTTGTACTGGTGTTTGCGCAGGGTGAGTTTGAAATACTTTTTTATTTAATTCATCTACGGTATTCGTAAAGGCTTCAGCCTTACTTTCAGATAGGGCACTAATTTTAGAAGTATAGCGCGTATTAAATTGCAAGTTAACAGGATCTACTTTACCCTCACTTATATAACCTCTGGTCTTTTTTGAGCACCTACATGGATTATTTGTATTGACTAATCCGCACTTTTTATTCATCCAGTTGTAGAGTTCTTTACGGGTTCTCATTAACTTAACTCTAAAATTACCAGGCGTAATGCCTAAAATTTCACCTCCCATATTATGATCTATATCAAACATTTCGCCTAAAATATAAATCATGCGTTGCTCTTTAGACAAGCAAAGTAACATGCCGGTAGTACAATTAATCCTAATCTCTTCTATGGTGTCTCTAAACTCTTTTTCTTCTTGATCATTTAAATCAAAACTAGGAATAGCATCAATAGAATTAAAATAGCTCTCAAAGTTGACTATTTTTAATTTCGAGTGCTTTTTCTTGTTGTTCAAAAAATGATTTACCGTGATACGGTATAACCATGTTCTAAACTTACTTTTACCCTCAAACTTACCTAAAGCGGTAATTACTTTTATAAATATTTCTTGTGTTAAATCTTCAGCATCTTGTACATTACCTGCCATTTTTAATGCCAGATTATAAACAAAAAGTTGGTGCCGAACAATTAAAGCTTGTAATGCTTTCTTGTCTCCATCAATAGCTAATTGAACCAGTTTTGTATCCTCAAAATCGGTATAATT
>NZ_JBDVOT010000177.1:0-36693 GCF_039968975.1 Maribacter sp.
GTTATATATTCTACTAATTGCTTTAAATGCTTCAATTGGCTACCACCACCTGTTAACACTATACCTGCAATTAATTTCTTCTTTTGTTCTTCGTGACCGTAGTTTTTAATCTCTACATACACTTGCTCAATAATTTCAACTACACGTGCGTGAATAATCTTAGAAAGATTTTTCAATGAGATTTCTTTTGGCTCTCTACCACGTAAACCTGGTATAGATACAATTTCATTATCCCTGTTCTCACCTGGCCAAGCTGAACCAAATCTTGTTTTCAACAATTCGGCTTGCTTCTCAATAATTGAACATCCTTCCTTTATATCCTCGGTAATAACACCACCACCGAAAGGAATAACCGCGGTGTGTCTTATGATACCATCTTTAAAAATGGCCAAATCAGTAGTACCACCACCTATATCGATCAATGCTACTCCCGCTTCTTTTTCTTCTTGACTCAATACCGCGTCAGATGATGCCAATGGCTCAAGTGTAATATTCCCTAAATCCAATCCTGCACTTTTAATGCAACGACCTACATTTTTAATGGAAACCACTTGACCAACCACTACATGAAAGTTAGCTTCAAGCCTACCGCCGTACATACCAACAGGTTCACGAATTTCTGCTTGCCCGTCAACTTTATATTCTTGCGGTAACACATGAATAATTTCCTCACCTGGTAGCATAATCAATTTGTGCACTTGATTACATAGTAAGTCTACATCTTCTTCACCTATTACTTCCTCAGAATCTTTTCTAGTGATGTAATCGCTGTGCTGTAAACTTCTAATATGTTGACCAGCAATACCAACTACAACAGACCCAATCTTAAGTCCAGAATTTGCTTCTGCCTCTTCAACTGCCTGTTGTATGGATTTTATGGTCTGGGTAATATTATTTACCACCCCTCTATGTACACCTAAACTTTTGGACTTACCGATACCCAAAATCTCAATTTTACCATACTCGTTTTGTTTTCCGATTATGGCAACGATTTTCGTTGTTCCTATGTCTAAACCGACTGAATATTTAGTTTGTTCCATTTTATTATATTTTAGTGCACACCACCTGGTTATTGAATTCTAAACTTACTTCTGCATAATCCTCCAAGGTTTCATCCTTGTTCGCTTTGGCATAAAATGCCTTAAAATTGCTAAACTTGGCATCTAAATCTTCAATACCGCCTATGTTCACAACAAAATTATTAAGCCTTAATCGTAACTGATATTCTTCTTCTCCTTTGATATGAATACCAATTACAGATTCACGAAAAAAATCGTCCTTATTTATGTGTTCCAATATGACATAGACATCTTCAAGGCTTTTACCACTGATATTGCCTGTTATGATAGGAACTCTAGCCGAATGATTATTTGAAAGAGGCATTCTCTTTCCTTCATCATCCAAATAGAACTTTGCGCTCCCTTCTATGCGCCCTATTGGTTTCCTTTGAACAATTTTAGACGTTAGCTGACCATCTATTGTTAGATAGACTTGTGCACTTTTCACCATTTCATTGGCCTCAAGAGCCTTTTCTACAGTATTCAAAACTATATTTTCTTTAGGCACATTATCAAGGCTACCGTAATTTTGTATTAACAATTTATTAACCGTTCCTTCAGTGAGGTACAAATTTTGATCCCCAATGAATTCTACCTTCATTCCCGTAACATTTTTGGCGTTATTACGCTCATTAGAAAACGCATATAACCCCATGATTACTAGAACCAAAGCTGCTAACTTTATAAAATTCCAATTAATCTGCATAGGACATTTCTTTTTTAATTTTTACAACTTCTAAACCTATATCTCCGGCTCCCATTGTTAGTAAAACATCAGGATCCTGTTTTTTTATTTCAGAAAGGATTTGTTCTTTCGAAATTAATTTTTTATTACCGCTATTTACCTTCTCCAATAACCACTCTGAAGTCACTCCTTCAATTGGTTCTTCTCTAGCAGGATAGATATCTAACAACAAGACATTATTGAATTGCGATAAGCTTTTTGCGAACTCATCTGCAAAATCACGTGTTCTTGAAAACAGGTGCGGCTGAAAAATGGCCAATACTTTTTTATCTGGATGCATTTCTGCAACTGCTTCAAAAACAGCATTTATCTCTGTTGGGTGATGCGCATAATCATCAATAAAAACGAACTCATCATTTTTAATTTTATACGAAAATCGCCTTTGTACTCCTTTAAATGTTGCTAATGCCTCTGCAAGGCGATGCGGTGGGGAACCTGCTTGCATCGCCATTGCGAAAGCTACCAAACCGTTCAACAAATTATGTCTACCAGGCTTGTTGAATTCAACCCCTTCTAGTTTGAGGTCAGGGGTCTCCAAATCGAATATGTAGGTGCCATGTTCTATTTTTATGTTTCGAATACAATAATCCGAATCGTCTTCTATACCATAGGTCAACCCTTTCAAAGGCAAACCATTACGAACAAATAATTTACCGCCCGGTTTTAATCTTTTGGTAAAATCAACAAATGTTCTTTCCAATTCTTGCGCATCACCATAGATATCAAGGTGATCAGCATCCATAGACGTTACACACGCTACATTAGGTGTCAACTGCATAAACGAACGATCAAATTCATCTGCTTCGACAACCGAATAATCTGTTCCTTCCAGAAGGAAATTACTATTGAAATCTTCTGAAATTCCACCTAAAAAAGCGGTCATTTTCACTCCCGTTTCTTTAAGCAAATGCGCTAAAATACTAGAGGTCGTTGTTTTACCATGTGTACCTGCAACCGCCAAGCAGAATGAATCTTTGGTTATTAAACCAAGTACTTCCGATCGCTTTTTAATGGTAAAACCGTTATTTAAAAAATATTGATATTCAGAATGACTAGAAGGTACCGCAGGGGTATATACCACTAAAGTGTGTTCCTTATCTTTCTTAAATTCATCTGATATTTCGCCTATAGCATCCGTATAGTGAATATCCATACCAGAACTTGCCAATTCTTGTGTAAGCGGAGTATTGGTTTTATCATAGCCGGCAACCGCTTTGTTTATGAACGCAAAATAACGCGCCAAAGCAGACATACCTATGCCTCCAATGCCTATAAAATACACCCTATGTATTTGCGTTACGTTCATAATTATTTAATCAATTTTTCTATTTCATCACAGATATCAGATGTTGCATTTGGTAATGCCAACGACTTAATATTCTTTGATAATTCTATTTGCTTTTCAGAGGATTTGAATACCGATTCAAATTCAGTTGTAAATTTCTCATCAAGCTCTTTCTCTCTAATCATTATTGCAGCATCATGACCTACTAATGATAATGCATTCATGGTCTGATGATCCTCTGCTACTACTGGCGACGGAATAAAGAATGTTGGTTTTCCTACCAAACATAATTCTGAAACCGCACCTGCCCCTGCTCTTGATATAATGAAATCAGCCGCTACATAGGCCTTATCCATTGAGTTCAAAAAAGAATGCACTTTACTATTCTCTGACTGATGAGATTTATAGGTTTCATAATACCCTTTACCACATTGCCATATCACCTGTAAGCCTAATTCTTCAAAATACCCTAAATGATCGGCTACCAATTGGTTTATGCGCCTAGCTCCCAAACTACCACCTAATACCAACAATACTTTCTTATCGCCGTTCAACTTAAAATAGCTTAAAGCTTCAGCTTTTGTAGCTTTCAACTCCACCAAATCTGAACGTACAGGATTACCTGTTTTTACAATTTTATCTTTCGGAAAAAACTTCTCCATGCCATCATAGGCCACACAGATTTTTTTCACTTTATCTTTTAATAGTTTATTGGTAATACCAGCAAAAGAGTTCTGTTCTTGCAATACACAAGGAATATCTTTTGTGGTTGCCATTTTTAACAACGGACCACTAGCAAAACCACCCGTACCAATTACGGCGTGTGGTTTAAACTTCGATACGATGCTATTTGCTCTCATTAAACTACTTATCAATTTTATTGGAAATAGTAGATTTTTAAGGGTCAGTTTTCGCTGAATTCCCGTAATCCACAATCCTTCTATTTTGTACCCTGCCTGCGGCACCTTCTCCATTTCCATTCTATCCTTGGCACCTACGAACAAAAACTCTGCATCAGGATATCTCCTTTTCAGTTCGTTCGCTATGGCTATTGCCGGATAAATATGTCCGCCAGTACCTCCTCCAGATAGAATAAACTTATAACTGCCCACTTAAAATCTCTAAAGGGTTCGTTTCATCTATATCAACATCATTGCCAGAAGCACTCTCCTGAGCTATACTTTTATTACTTGCACTTAGAATGATCCCTATTGCCAAACAGGTCATCCAACTAGAGGTACCACCACTACTGATCAGTGGTAAATTCTGCCCGGTCACCGGAAACAACTCCACCGCTACCGCCATATTTATCAAAGCCTGAAAAACAATGGGCAATCCTACACCGAGCACCAGTAACTTACTAAAGATAGATTCACAACCATTGGCAACCACCACTATTCTAAACAAGAGAAACAAGTAAAATAACATGAGAATAAATCCTCCTATCAAACCATATTCTTCAACGATAATCGCATAGATAAAATCTGAAGAACTCTGTGGTAAAAAGTTTTTCTGTACACTTTTACCTGCACCTTTACCCATTACGCCACCAGTTGCAATTGCAATTTTTGCTCTTTCTATTTGATAGGTCCCTTCTGAATCTTCTGGGTTGGAAAAACTATCTATTCTACTCATCCAAGTATCTACCCTATTCGGAAACAAATCCGGAAAAGCTTTTGCCGTCAATATGAATATGGACAAAAACAATACTCCAGTTCCAACAATGCCCAATAAGTATTTCATAGGATAACCACCTAAAAAACACAGTACCATCACCATAGAAAAAACAATGGCAGCCGTTGAAAAGTTCGCCGGTAAAATCAATGCCACCACCAAGAAAACAGGTAACCACAACGGTAATATGCTTTCTTTAAATGTTATTTTAATATCCCTAACCTTAGAGAAATAGCGCGCTACATATATCATTAACACTACCGCTGCCAAATTAGAAGGCTGGAAACCAAAACCTACCAATGGCAGACGGATCCAACGACTAGCATTAGTACCACCACTTGAGGTGCCTTGCGCCAATACGAATATGAGCAACACCAACACTATAGGCAGACCAATCATGGATAACCCTTTAAAAAAGTGCGTTGGTATTTTATGTACCCCGTAAATAATTCCAAATCCTAAAAACAACAGTATGGCATGTTTCACCAAGTGACCTACCGGCGTACCGCTACCTACTACATATACCAAGTTACTACTGGCACTATATACTGGTAGAAATGAAAATAAGGCCAAGAGCGCCGCAATGGCCCAAATAGCTTTATCTCCTTTTATGTTTTGAAATATATTCAACACCTTATAGGTTCTTTACACAGTTCTTAAATTGATCTCCACGATCTTCATAGTTCTTAAACAAATCGAAACTTGCACAAGCCGGTGATAACAACACCGTATCTCCACGCTCCGCAATTTTATAAGCTACTTTCACCGCTTCTTCCATGGCATATGTTTCTACCAAAAGGTCTACGGCATTACCGAAAACATGCTTTATTTTTTCGTTATTCTCACCTAAGCAAATAATTGCTTTTACTTTTTCACGTACCAATGGCATTAACTCCATGTATTCATTGCCCTTATCTACACCACCTACAATCCATACAGTAGGTGTTTTCATGCTATCCAATGCGTAATAAGCAGCATTTACATTTGTTGCTTTTGAGTCATTGATATATTCCACATGATGTATTTTCAACACCTTCTCCAAACGGTGGGGAGCCCCTTGAAAATTAGAAACACAAGCTCTTATCGTCTCCTTACGGATACCGACTAATTTGGCAATTGTTGCCGCTGCCATTGTGTTCTTTACATTGTGCTGACCTTCTAAGGCCAAAGTGTTCTTCGTCATGCTAATAGTGTCTGATGTTGTTTTTATTTTTATCTCGTTTTGTTCTATAAATGCACCTAATTCAAATACTTTATTCAGTGAAAAGGGCATTAATTTTGATTTTACCGGGTGCTTGTTCAGCCATTCTACCAAAACCGTATCATCTGCATCATAAATCAAATAATCGTCTTCGTCTTGGTTTTCCGCTATTCTGAATTTAGATGCTATATAGTTTTCAAACTCATACTCATACCGATCTAAATGATCTGGTGTAATATTCGTAATCACGGCAATGTGTGGTTTAAAGTCTACTATGCCGTCTAATTGAAAACTACTGATCTCAAGTACGTAGTACTCAAAATCATGCTCTGCGACCATTTTTGCATAACTATCACCAATGTTTCCTGCCATACCCACTTTTAATTCGGCACTCGCCAGAATGTGGTTGGTTAGCATGGTGGTCGTTGTTTTACCGTTGCTTCCTGTAATACCAATAATTTTTGCATCGGTGTATTTTGATGCAAATTCTATTTCTGATATTACGGGAACACCTTTCTCAACCAACTGCTTTACCAAGGGTACTTTATCCGGTATACCCGGACTCTTCATTACCAAATCGGCTTTTAGTATGCGGTCTTCAGAATGCTGCTCTTCTTCCCAATCAATCTCAAAATGTTCAAGAACGTTTTTATACTTCTCTTTTATTTTTCCTTTATCCGATACAAATACATCGTATCCTTTTTTTAATCCTAAAATGGCTGTACCTACTCCACTTTCTCCTCCGCCAAGTACTACTAAAAATGCCATTATCTAATTTTTAAGGTCACTACGGTTACAATTGCCAATAGAATACCTACAATCCAAAAACGGGTTACGATCTTACTTTCGTGATATCCCATTTTTTGGTAGTGGTGATGTAATGGCGACATTAAAAATATACGTCTACCCTCACCAAATTTTTTCTTTGTGTATTTGAAATACCCAACCTGCATCATTACCGAAAGTGACTCTGCAAAGAAAATTCCGCATAACACGGGTATCAATAATTCTTTACGAACTATAATTGCGATTACAGCAATTACACCACCTATAGTTAAACTACCCGTATCACCCATAAACACTTGTGCCGGGAAGGCATTATACCACAAGAAACCGATCAATGCTCCTGCAAAAGCGGTAATGAATACCAGCAACTCACCTACTCGTGGTATATACATAATATCCAAATAATCAGAGAATATGATGTTACCTGACACCAAGGCAAAAACACCTAACGTAAATACTATTATGGCTGATGTACCTGCCGCGAGACCATCGATACCATCGGTTAAATTTGCTCCATTAGATACTGCCGTAACTATCAATATGATAATAGGGATAAACAGCAACCATGCATATTCTTTTGCACCATCGCCAGCCCATGATATTAAATTGCTATAATCAAACTCATTATTCTTAAAGAAAGGAACCGTTGTCATGGTAGACTTGATCTCTGCTCCTTTTACCTGCTCTACAGTATAATCTTGCGTAATAATTGTTTTATCATGATCACGCATTGTTACCTCTGGGTGAAAATAAAGTACTGCACCTACGATCAAGCCTAACACTACTTGACCTAATACCTTAAATCTTCCTTTTAAACCTTCTTTGTTCTTTTTGAATACTTTTATGTAATCATCTAAAAAGCCGATCGCACCCATCCACAACATGGTGAATATCAATAGCATGATATAAATATTCTCTAGCCTTGCGAATAGCAACACCGGTATTAAAGTAGACATGATAATGATCACCCCACCCATTGTAGGTGTACCTGCCTTTTGCTTTTGACCGTCCAAACCTAAATCACGAATAGTTTCACCTACTTGCTGCTTTTGAAGAAATAGAATTACACGCTTACCGTAAACCGTCGCAATCATCAACGAAAACAGGATAGCCATTGCCGCACGGAATGTGCTGAACTGAAACAGCGAAGCTCCAGGCAACTGGTATTGTTTTTCTAAATATTCGAACAGGTAGGTTAACATATAATCTGTATTCTTGCTACTAAGCTTTGGTTATTTCTCTAAGCTCGCTAAAAGCTCTTTTACTATTTTAAAATCGTCGAAATCTATACGTACGCCGTTGGTTTCTTGATAGGTCTCATGACCTTTACCGGCTACTAATATGATATCGTTATCATCTGCTAGTTGACAAGCCGTTTTAATTGCTTGCTCTCTATTTTCAATGGACAAAACCTTCTTTACGTTCTGAGGCTCTACCCCCGCCTCCATTTCTGCAATAATTTCAGTAGGGGATTCAGTTCTAGGATTATCAGAAGTAAGAATAACTTTATTACTCATTTCTGATGCGATATTACCCATTACCGGACGCTTTGATCTGTCTCTATCGCCACCACACCCCACAACGGTGATGACGTTTTCATTTCCAGTTCTCAACGTGTTGATTGTCTCAAGCACATTTTTTAGGGCGTCCGGCGTATGGGCATAATCAACTATAGCCGTAATTCTTTTCTTTGATATGTGATATTGAAACCTTCCATCTACATTTTCCAACTCGCTTAATAAGCGTAGGGTTTCTAATTGCTCCAAGCCTAATAAGTCTGCAGTAGCATAAATTGCCAGCATATTATAAGCATTGAAATGACCTATTAACTTGGTCCAAAGTTCATGGTCGTTTATTTTCAACAACTGACCGTCAAACTGATTTTCCAATATCTGCGCTCTGTAATCTGCATAATTCTTTAAGGCGTAGCTTGCTTTTCTAGCCTTTGTATTCTGCAACATTACCAAACCGTTCTTGTCATCTACATTTGTCAATGCAAATGCCGTTTTTGGCAATTGATCAAACAATATCTTTTTAGTATCGCGGTACTCTGCAAATGTTTTATGGTAGTCTAGGTGATCATGGGAAAGATTCGTAAAAATCGCCCCTTCAAATAACAAGCCTTCGGTTCTTTTCTGGTGAATACCATGAGAACTTACTTCCATAAAGCAATATTCTACACCGGCTTCATTCATCAACTGCAAATGCTTGTTGATCACCAATGCATCTGGAGTGGTATGTTTTGTTGGATATACCGTATCATCTACCATAATTTTAATGGTGGATAACAAACCTACCTTATACCCTGCTTTCTTGAACAATTGATATAATAAGCTAGATACCGTAGTCTTACCATTAGTACCCGTAACACCTACCAATTTCAAATTCTTTGATGGCGTACCATAGTAGTTAGATGCCATCAATGCCAACGCCTGATTACCACTTTCTACTTGTACGTACGTAACGTCATCTATCATCTCTGATGGCAATTGCTCGCAAATAATTGCTCTTGCCCCAGCCTTTACTACTTGATCAATATATTTATGACCGTCTGTCAACGTTCCTTTTATAGCAACGAAGGCATCAGATTTTTCTACTTCACGAGAATCAAAACGAACTGATGCTATATCACAAGAGGTAGTACCGCTAACAGCAGTAATACGCACTCCATATAATATGTCCTTTAATTGCATCATATTAATTCCAATACTATTTTCTTCACTGATTTTAAATCGGTGCCTTTGGTGATGGATTGTTTTTTCACCTTTCCGTTTCCTTTTACTTCTACTTCTATTCCTAAATTCTCAAGAATGGCAACCGCATCCATACCACACATACCTTTTACATTTGGCATTGCAGAATATTTTGCCTGTGCTACCTTATAATATCCTTGGTGAGAATCTTCATTTTTAGCGATCAACACATCTTTTACATCAACCTCACTTGTTAATGGCGATGTTGCATATACCTTTTGTGCTACCGACTTAAATACCGGACCAGATACATCTGCTCCATAATACCCAACACTTTTGTCCGGCTTATGTATTACTACAATACAAGAATACTTTGGATCATCTGCCGGAAAATATCCTGCGAACGAAGAAATGTACTCGTACTTGGATTTATCCTTAGATACATAGTTGGTCTGTGTAGTTCCCGTCTTCCCTGCCATGGAGAAATTCTTTGAGTACATACGGTGACCGGTTCCATGATCTTTCTCTACTACATTCTTTAATATCTGTTGTACTTTCTTCACAGTAGCTTGCGAGCATATTTCAGAATTCAATACCTTTTTATCGAACTTCTCAATGGTCTTGTTCCACTCTTTTACCTCTTTCAACAAACGCGGCTTTACCATTTCACCATCATTTGCAATAGCGTTATAGAATGCCAATGTTTGTAGCGGAGTCATAGACACTTCATAACCGTAAGCCATTTGCGCCAATGAAAGCCCAGACCACCCTTTATCACCTGGGTAACGTAACACAGGTTTACCTTCACCAACAACTGGCAAGCCTAATTCTTTATGAATACCCATGCTCATTAATCTGTTCACATATTTCTCTGGGTCATTTTTATACCCTTCATGAATCATTTTTGCAAACGCAACATTAGATGACACCTCAAAAGCTTCTGACATGGTAATTTTACCATGACCGCCACGTTTGGTATCACGTATGGTATGCTTGTATAATTTCCATGCTCCTTTTTCGGTATCTATTACAGAACTGGTATCTATCACTTGATCTTCTAAAGCCGCCACCAAATTCACTAACTTAAATGTAGATCCCGGTTCGTGAGATTCACCGATCGCATAATTTAAGCGCTCGTAATATTTACCTTCAGAAGTCTGACCTAAATTAGAGATTGCCTTAACCTCACCGGTCTTTACTTCCATCACTATTACCGTACCGTGGTCTGCCTGGTATTTCTCTAACTGCCCTAATAATGCATGGTGCGCTATATCTTGTATATTAATATCTATGGTAGAATACACATCATAACCATCTTTTGGCTCAATGATATTATCGTTACCAATAGGCTTCCACTGCCCTTTTGCAATTTTTTGTTTTAAACGCTTACCGGCAACTCCTCTTAGGTATTCACCAAAAGCACCTTCCATACCTACACGTGTGTAATATCCGTTTTCATCTACACGCTCATAACCCACACTACGCTCGGCAATTTTACCTAACGGATGCTCTCTTTTTGTTTTCTGCTCAATAATAAGTCCGCCTTTAAAGGCTCCTTTATTGAATAGCGGAAATTCTTTTACCGCCATATATTCAGAATAATCTAAATCACGCACAATTAGCGCATACCTATTTTTATTCTCTCTTGCTTTTCTTAAAAGTTGCTGATAGTAAGAAGATGTTTTACCAAATTGCTTTGCCAAGGCATCAGCCAATGGCTTTACATTTTCCTTAAAATCTTCGTTACTTACCGTTACGGCATCAAAACGAATGGTGTATTTAGAAACTGAAGTTGCCAAAAGGCTACCGTCGTCTGAATATAGGTTACCTCTATTTGGCTCAATGGTAAACATACGTTCTGTACGTGTATCTGCCAATGCTTGGTATTTTTTACCATCTACTATTTGTATAGAAACCAGTTTAAACAACACAGCACCCGCAAAGAGTACCATGAAACCTGCCACTATATAGAGCCTTTTTAATATGCTTTTATCCGTTGCTGCCATTATTCCTCCTCTTTTAAAGATTTCACCTTAATTTTCTGCGGGGGATTCTCTGAAGGAAACAGTCCTTTTTCCGATATTTTACCGGTAATGCTCGATTCTAATTTTAGCTGCTGCACATCTGATCGCATATCTACGAACTCATTACGCAATTCTTTTACTTCTTCATTTAATAAAGCAATGCGGTGAACTTTTTGATCGGCGCTATGAGAGCTACTGATCATTACCGTTGCCAAAAAAGAAATGAAAATAATGAACAGCCAATTTTTAGGGGCGTCACCGCTCACCAAAAATTTACCCTTCAATAGGTCTAAAACACCCGTTTTCACTTTATTTTTCGCCATTACGCTCTGCTATTCTCAATTTTGCACTACGTGCTCTGTTATTCAATTTTATCTCTTCCTTTGTTGGCACTATTAAACCACCAACCTTTTTTAACGGTACATCTATATTGCCGTAAAAATCTTTCTCCGGCTCTCCTTCAAACTGACCTGCCCTGATAAATCTTTTTACCAGCCTGTCTTCTAAAGAATGGTAACTAATTACACTAAGCCTTCCTTTCTCGTTCAATAAACCTGGAGCCTGCTCCAAGAACTCTTTGATCACTTCTATCTCTTGATTCACCTCTATGCGAATTGCCTGATATATCTGTGCCAATATTTTATGTTGCCTATGTTCTGGCAAAAACTGCTTCAACACTGTCTTCAGCGCATCGGTAGTTTGTATCTTTTCTTCTTCCCTACTGGCAACGATTACTTTTGCCATGGCGTTGGCGTTTCTAATATCGCCGTACTCGAACAACACTTTACGCAAGTCATCATAAGAGTATTTATTCACCACCTCAAAAGCAGATAGCGTGTTACGCTTGCTCATCCTCATATCCAGATCTGCATCAAAACGGGTAGAAAACCCTCTTTCAGCTTGATCGAACTGATGTGATGACACTCCGTAATCCGCAAGTATACCATCTACCTTCTTTATGCCATAGAACTTTAAAAACTGGGTGATGTATCTAAAATTTTCCGCTATCAACGTAAATCTTGGATCACCTAACGCGTTTGCCTGCGCATCTTCGTCTTGATCAAAGGCATACAACTTGCCTTCTTTCCCCAATCTTTTCAATATCTCTTTAGAGTGACCGCCACCACCAAACGTTACATCTACATATATACCGTCTTCTTTGATGTTTAAACCATCCACTGATTCTTTCAGTAATACAGGGTTATGATACATCGCCACTTGGTTTTTCACCTAACATTACACGCTTTGCCAACTTCACCTTCTCTTCTTTCGTTGCGTTTATAGATTCATCATAGGCTTTCTTGTCCCAAATCTCTAATCTTTTACCTATTGGCGCTATCACCACTTCTTTAGTAATACCACCTAATGATATAATATCTTTAGGGATCAACAATCTACCGGTAGCATCTACTTCTACCTGGCGTAGGCCTGCCGTATACATTCTTATAAATTGTAGGTTCTCTTCATCGAACCTGCTTTTTTCGTTCAATTCTGCCATTACTCTGTGCCACTCATATGCCGGGTATAATTCCAGGCATTCGCTCAAATATGACTTCTTTATAAAAAACCCATCCTTTAGTATTGGAGCAACTTGATTGCGCAGCGCAACAGGGAGCATAATACGCCCCTTGGCATCAGCCTTGCAGTTAAAAGTTCCAAAGAAAAATATGTCCAAAATGGATGTGTTTTGTTTATATAACTCAAATATATAAATATTATTACCACATTTTACCACTAAAAACCACTTTGTTAATAAATTACCCCACTTTTGAACACGTTTTTGCACTTCATCGATTTTTATGGCTTCATTTTACCACTTGACCCATAAAACCTGAAAAAATGAAATTTGAGAAATTGATGTGCCCACCTTATCGAAAAGAGTTGTTAGCTATTCTCTGTAATTACCTATATTTGGACAATTACTGATGAGTAGTGCGCATGGAAAACGATTTAATCAACGAAGGAGGATTTAAGTACATAGAAAAAGGAGAAGGAAAACCTATTATTATTCTTCACGGACTAATGGGCGGTTTAAGTAATTTTGAGGGGGTAAACACTTATTTTCCGCCTAAAGGATACAAAGTTCTTATTCCTGAACTACCCTTGTACTCTATGCCGATGTTAAAAACAACGGTTAAGAATTTTGCCAAATACCTTAAAAAATTTATAGACTATAAAAAGCTAGACGATGTTATTCTTTTAGGTAATTCTCTTGGCGGCCACATTGGTCTTTTACATACCAAATTATACCCGGCAAAAATTAAAGCTTTAGTCATTACCGGTAGCTCTGGTCTTTACGAGAGCGCAATGGGTGACGGCTATCCTAAACGTGGTGATTATGAGTTTATTAAAAAGAAGGCACAAGATGTTTTCTATGACCCAGAAGTAGCTACCAAAGAAATCGTTGATGAAGTTTTTGCTACGGTAAACGATCGTGTAAAATTGGTGAAGACCTTGGCAATCGCTAAAAGTGCCATCCGCCACAACATGGCACAAGATCTACCTAGCATGCAAACCCCTACCTGTATTATATGGGGAAAAAATGATACGGTAACACCACCGGACGTTGCAGAATTGTTCGATGAGCTATTACCTAATTCAGATTTATATTGGTTAGATGAATGCGGACATGCACCTATGATGGAGCACCCAGACCAGTTCAACACCATTCTTGATGAGTGGTTGACGAAAAACAATTTCTAAATACCCTACGGATGAAAATAAAGTCGGCCGACTTTGTAATGAGCAACTCTGATGTTGCCAAATGCCCTAAAGAGCCTTTGCCCGAGTACGCCTTTATTGGTCGTTCTAACGTTGGTAAGTCTTCTTTAATTAATATGTTGACTGAGCGTAAGAGCTTGGCAAAAACATCTGGCAGACCCGGTAAGACCCAGTTGATCAACCATTTTAAAATCAATGAAAATTGGTTCTTGGTAGATTTACCCGGTTATGGTTATGCCCGTGTATCTAAACGAGATAAAAATACCTTTCAAAAATATATCACGAATTACTTTCTACAAAGAGAGCAGCTTGTATGTTCTTTTGTACTTGTAGACATACGCCATGATCCACAACCTATAGATATGGAGTTCATGCAATGGATGGGTGAAAACGGAGTACCTTTTGCCATTATATTCACAAAGGCAGATAAACTAAAACCAAAAGCGATCGAGCGACAAGTAAACCAGTACTTGAACAAACTTACCGCAGACATGTGGGAAGAAGCTCCGCCGCATTTTGTAACCAGCTCTAGCCACCGCAGCGGCCGTGATGAAGTTCTAAACTACATAGATGACATCAACGAGAAGTTTTTCGAGGCAACTAAAAAATAGTTGTTGGTTGTTGGTTGTTCGTTGTTCGTTGTTCGTTGTTCGTTGTTCGTTGTTGGTTGTTCGTTGTTGGTTGTTCGTTGTTCGTTTTTTAACGCTGCGCGTTTTTTTGTATTAAGTAATTGTTCTAGTATTCAGTTGGCAGTAACAGTTGGCAGTTTTCTTAACGCTGCGCGTTTTTTTTGTATTGAGTATTAAGTACAAAGTACATAGCTGTTCGTGTTAGTTCTTAGTACTGTGTACTTTGGGTTGTTTGCTCTTAGTCTC
Organism: Maribacter sp.; assembly: GCF_039968975.1. Taxonomy (GTDB): domain Bacteria; phylum Bacteroidota; class Bacteroidia; order Flavobacteriales; family Flavobacteriaceae; genus Maribacter. Next base: position 15,063 of record NZ_JBDVOT010000177.1, read on the forward strand.
ATATTTGGAACATCTTAACATCCACTACTTGATACTTTGTACTCAATACTTAGTACTCTCCCAAAACGAAATGTCAGTTCGAGTGAATTTTTGAAGCATGAAAAAATTAGTATCGAGAACAGGTTTGGAACACGCAAACTCAGCTCACAACCCAAACATCGCTTCGGCTACGCTCAGCGACCGAGTAAGCTCAGCGAACGAGTGAGACCGACAACCAACAACCAATAACCAACAACCAAACTAAGCGACCGAGTGAGACCAACAACCAACAACCAAGCGAAGCGATCAACACCACCTACTAAAAACTGTTACTGAATACTGCCAACTGAACTAATAAGCTCCTCCACGCCCTCAAAAGCATTCAACTTCTCTGTGGTAACCAACACTTCTAAATCATGTGCCGTTTCCACTAATATAATAGGATAGGTAAATGCATGTCCAAATTTGCTTTTATAGCGTTCTTGGAATTCATCTTTATGAAAGAACTCTAGCTCGTAGCCTTTGGCTAACAAACTTTCTCTAAATGTCTTCCATTGATTGTTCTCGGTGAAATTGCCGTAGGTTAATGAGCAGAGTGCGCAATTGTACGTAGCGGGACTCACAATTTTATGGGCGAAATCTAACATTTTACTCCCCGTATCACTATTGGCATTATAAATAAACAGAATTTTCTTTGACATGACCATTTGGTCGTAAAAATACCCAAACCATACATAATTTTTAACCGATTATGGTTTCCCGTAATGGAGTATCAAATGGTTATTGTAGGTTTATTCTTTAGAGATATATTTAGGAATACGATTACACATTCAAATTAGTTGTAAACAAGCTAAAGGAACTTTATGGGATTAACAGGATTTAGAGAAAATATATTGAAATTAAGAGCTGAACAAGCTAAATCTATTCCATCCAGAGTATTTTTCAATCATTTTTTTTCGATTATCTATTGTATTGATTGTAACGAAGAAAAGTATGACTTAAAAAAAGTCCCTTTTTACAACGGAATTAAAATTAAGAATGAGAAATTTAACATTGAAGAAGTACGCAAACTTCTTTGGAATTCTTGGAGTACGGAATATGCATATAGAATTGGCGAAAAAATAGACAATAACGACTATTATAAATTTTCACTTCATTGGAATTTCCCACAGGCTTACTATTCCGTTTATTTATCAATGACTGCTTTCCACGAAACTCAGGGAATTGCTAATGAACAACACGAAAAATCTATTAAACTATTTGGAAATTCAGTAAAAGACAAGCATTACCCATCTGCAATAAGTTTTTACACCTCTGGACTTAAAGATGAGTTCGAATATTCTGGACTTCCAAACTTTAAAGGCTTCCCTAAAGACCATAGTGTTTTAAGCAAAATTGAGTGTTTAGAAGATGCCGAATTGCAATTAGCTACATTTTTAAAAACTACAAGAAAGAAAAATGCGGAAGATAAAAGAAGTCGACTACAGAAACAAAATCACAGAGATTTTAGAAACGCAAAAGGAGAATTTAGAAAGTCATTTAAAAAAGAACATTGGGATATTATTTTTAAAACAATTCCGATAACTTCTGTTTTTAACTTATTATATAGATTAAGAATAAAAGCCAACTATCGAGACATTGAAAGTTTTGTAAATGCAGATATTGATTTTAAAAGTTTCCATTCAAGTTTAGGACAATTAATTTACTACTTGAATTTTATTCACGAAGCTTACATTGTAAAAGCAATTGGAATAGCTGAATATGAAAAAGTATTAAAGGCATTTCCAAACCACTTGAATGAAGAAACAGCATTGAAAAGATTTGAAGAAAATATTAAACCATTGGAATAAAGCTAGTTTACAACACCGTATCAAATTTATTGCTAGTTCTAGCCTACTTACGAAAATCTTCTCGGATTTTCTATTAGTTTTTTATTTGCTAATCTATGTGCTTAACCACGCAACAAACCATATACAAAAACATTGCTACAGATTTAAAAAAAAATATTGCGAATGACAAAAAGTTTTGAAAAGGGAAAAGGCAAGGAACATTTAGACAAAGATTTCCTTGAAGAATTGAAACATAAAATTTGGTCAACTAAAGGAACTCGATTTACTGCTGACAGTCGATTAAAAACAATTGCGAAATATTCAACTTTGAGTATTAGTTTCCTTTCCGCATATTTAATTATTTTTGGATTAGTATCTGTTTATAATTTGTACAATCCGAATGCGATTGATGCCAATGTAATAGCATTTACAATTACGGCTTTATCAATTTTAGTTTTGGTTTTTTCATTAATAGAAAATGCTCAGAATTATCCTGTAAAAGCAAAGAATTTTCACGATTACGCTTTAGATTTAGCAGATTTATATAATGAACTTCAGAATTATAAATCCTATGAAAAAGATGCTTCAGAAAACGACAAGTTGGAATTTTGCAAAAACCTTCAAAAAAAATACCAGAATATACTTCGTAGATATGAAAATCACGACCCAATTGACAACAAATTTTTTAGAATAAAACACCCAGACTATTATCCGATAAAATGGCACGAATGGATTGTAACACCATTTATGTATTTTATAAATACGAGATTGATTTATTTAGCAATGATGCTAATTCCAGGGTTAATTTTATATTTTGTAGTTGTAAAAGTTGGCTAACGGATAAAACTGAATTAAAAAGCAGAATGCATAAAAACGAGTGACAACAACGTATATACGGAATAGCGTTAGTTGTTGACAACACAATGGTTTGGGCATTTTTAGGAAGTCGCCAAATTTTTAAATTTGACGATTTCCAATAAAAAAGATAAATAGTAAAAAATTCGGCTTGTGATTAATCCGAAAAGTAATAACTTATTTTGAGCGCTACTTTTCATATACTAGACCGTTAGCAAAAACCTAAGTGAAAGCACAAAAAACATATCTTAAAGGAAAATCAGTTTTTATAGTTTCCTTAGTTGTAATAGGAATTACAATTCTGACTGTGTATTTGACAGGCGAAAATTATAACCGAACGGTAACTTCAAATTTATACTTGTCCCTATCAATAATTGGAACTGTACTTTTTCTGTTTATGACTTACGGATTGTATAGCGGAATTGGATTAAAAGATAACTTTCCAAAGTTTCGCGATTTTAAAACTGGAGACTTTATTGCTAACTCTGGAACCTCACCTGATTTGCCAAGTATTGAAGCTGGAGACGGAATTGGCGGATTTATAATGTCAATATTACTCTGGATAGGAATGTCCATCTTAATTTTTGTACTTCTAATTTTATTAGAAGCGTTTTTTTGGGTTTCTATTTTTATAATACTAGCGATGCTTTATTGGGTGTTTTTTAGAGCTTTAAGATTGGTGTTTTCAAAATCACCAAAAACAAGAGGAGATATTGGAGTTTCTGCGATTTATTCACTGACCTACACTGTATTATATTTGGGCTGGATTTTCGGGATTGTATATTTGACCGAATTATTACGCTGAAAAATTCTAGTAAGGGACTATAAATGAAGAAATCCTTGAGAAAAAGCATTTTGACTTCTTACATAATTGGTCTCCCAATTGGACTTTTATTTATTGCTTCCTTCAACAAAGAAAATGAGTTCGGTTTTTTTTGTTTTACCTCTTATTGCATTTATATTTTGTACTACTATAACAACATTTACAATTGGACTTGTAATAGCTTTTAGAACTAAAACCGCTATACGTAAGGTATCAAAAATCAAAATACTACTGCAAATAAAAAATTGAGGTAATAATATTCTTAAACCTTTTTGATTTCATATTTTTCATAAGACAACTAATCATTCCTAAATACGTTAGCTTTAATTCAAAAAAACATTAAAAATGGCAAATAGAAGTTACTTATATAATCTTGATTTCAATAGACTAGAAAGAGCAAAGACTCCCGAAGATTCTGTGTTAAGTGTTTCTGAATATGCTTATGAGATTCCGTTGTCTTACAAGATACTATTGAGCAACGATACACTAAATAGCAAATCTGTTCTTTGGGATTACGAACACCCCATAACCATAAGCGGAGATGCCAATAAAGGGAAGGACAATCTATTTAAATTCTTGGACAGATTGCAAACCTTAAATTTATTTGAACCTGAGTATCTTAAATCTGAAATTGAAAAAACAAAACAGTTTTTCAACGACAATAAATTCGATTTAAAATACTTCTTTCTTGAAGGTGGTGAATTGTATGAAATGGGAAATGAACCATTTGAAGAACAAAACCTTGTAGTATTTAATGAAGTTACACAAATAGAAAAAACTATTGAAAGCTTCATAAAACAGGTAGAATCCTTAAATAAAGAAATAACGGCTTTGGTATCTGAAAGAGATCAAATGACCAAGAAAAGTTGGTTCAAAAAATCAGTGCCTGTATTGTCAGAGACAGAAAAAGCACCTATTAAAAAAGCTATAGCAAATAAACAAGCTGAAAAAAGATCGCTCTTAGGCATTGATAATTGGTCAACAATACTTTACTTTCAATTCGATAAATAAAAACTAACGTTATACTTACTTCCCTCAAAAACAAAACATGGAACAACAAGGCTCCGAATTAATAGAAAATAGATACAAAAAATTTATACAAACCGTTTGTAAAACAGACGTTGTTTATGCGCTGCAAAACCAAGATGGGTTTGCCACCTCAGCCTCTGCTCATTATGAAAATGAACAAGGAAAACCTGTTGACATTCTATGTTTTTGGGCAGAAAGTGGCAGAGCAAAATCTTGCGCCATCAACCATTGGAGCAACTACCAAATAACTGAAATAGCCCTTGTAGATTTTATTGAGAATTGGGGCGTAGGTATGGAAAATGACGGTATACTAGGCGGCATTGAATTTGACCAGAACATGTTTGGCTATGAAGCAAAACCCCTAGATTTAATTCTTGCCTTAGTTGCTGAAATAAAAGAGACCAATAAAGAACTACCACTTCAAAAATTTGAAAATATTGCTGATTTAGAGGAGCAGGCTAAAGAGGCGAATAAATAGTAAATAAACCAATTAAATATCCTAAAATCTGACTAGTTCAGCATTGCTGTTTTCATGCTAATGATTTGGTTTTGTGATTATTTTAAAGGCAAAAGGAAATTTTAACAAAACATTTCCGTTAGTCTTTCTGACACACCTTTTTTTTCCGAAAACCAAACCACATGAAAACACCATTACTGGTATTAGCCTCTATATTTATTTTCTTAACTTCTTGTAGTGAAAGTAAACCTGCAAATTTTGAAAGAGATGGTGTAGTAATGACCAGTCCGGCGGGTTGGGGCATTACGGACCAAGAGAATATAGATGACCAAGGGTATTACCTATCTATAGAAAAAGATGGTTTTGATTCTAGTGGTATTATAACCATGACATGGCTTAACGGTGAAATTGATTTGAATGAATGGATATTGATTTATCAAGATGAATTGGTCAATAATATTATCTATAAAAATTCTAATTTAGATTTTACCGATCCTAGTGACGATCACTACAACGATATTGACACAACTTCTATACAGTTTACCGCTAGCATTTTAGGTCTTGGACATGAAGGTGTTATTCATTTCTTTCATAAAGGCGACAAAACCTTTGCACTTTTAAAGCAACAGGCAGTAGAAGACAACTTAGTCAACAAACCAGGTTTTGATTTGATCGAAGAGAGTTTTAGAATTGAATAAAAAAACATGCTACACCTCATCGTAGGAAATACCGGATCTGGTAAAACTACCTATTCAAACGAACTGAAAAAGAAAACCAAAGGTGTAATTTTCTCTATAGACACTTGGAACAATACCTTATTTCTTCCTGACAAAACCGAAACCGACGGATTAGAATGGTTCTTAGAACGTATTGAGCGGGCGGAGGAGATGATATTGAATGTAGTAGCGCAATTAGAGGAATCTAACACCGATGCCATTTTAGACCTGGGGCTATCTAAATTTGAACATCGCGAAAAGTTTAGAACTTTTGCTACATCTCATGGTTATGAGATTACACTTCACTTTTTAGATATTTCTAAAGAAACCAGATGGCAACGCGTACAACAGCGTAACACCGAAAAAGGAGCTACGTTTGAGTTTGAGGTTACCAAAGAGAATTTTAATTTTATGGAAACTTGGTTTGAAAAACCTACCGAAAATGAACTGAAAGGTAGTGTTATTATCACCGAATAGCACTAATTTTGCCCTCCGCATTTTTTTTTGTTACAATCATTTATTAAACCAAAATTTCAACCAACCTAACCCTTTGAACCTAAAACATACTTTCGTCAACTTTTTTCTTAAGTCGAGCAGCAAGCAAGAATGCCATGAGGTACTCAGCAAATGGAACTCGTACTACACCGCTCTATCTACAAAACACCAACAATCTTTTGTGGTGAGAACTTTGCTGTTCTTAAAGACTACAAATTTTGGTTCTAAAGAAGGTTTTGAACTTACTACAGAAATGAAGCTCGTTATTTCTAGTGCCTTCGTCAAGATTACTTTCGGTCTAAAACAAGATGTTTTGAGCATCTTTAAAACAGTATTCGTTACGCCGTCTTCATACGCTTATACTGGTAGAGATGTTTTATACGATGGTGATGTAAATACGGTAACCAAGCGCGTAAATATGTCATGGCCTGCCGTAGAAAAAGGTTTTGTTATTACAGATGACGGATTAAACATTGCCATACACGAGTTTAGCCATTGCCTGGTTATCGAACATGCTAAAGGCTCTTATTTTTCTAAAGTATTCAATGATACGGACCTTAACGCTTGGAAAGAATTGGCCTCTAAAAAAATACCGCTTATCCGTGAGGGCAAATACACTATTTTCAGGGACTATGGCGGCACTAACCTAATGGAGCTTTTTGCCATTACCTTAGAGACATTTTTTGAACAACCTCATGAGTTTTATTCTTACTCCCCTACTTTTTACCGTACCACCGCCAGAGTGCTTAAACAAGACCCTAGAAACGGTAAATACCCAAAGTAAACAACCTAGGGTATTGACCTTTATTGAAACATTACATTATTGATTGTCAATTAAAACAATAACAGTACTATTGCGTTGTGCTTCATAGTACTACAATCTTTATTAAACAATATAGACACTTACCTTATGAAGAAATCGCTACTTTTAGTGGTTGATGGATTTACTATACGTGCTATTCGCGACGGATTATCTCCTGAAGAATAAGCGCAATTTGATGCCGAGAACGGACTAATATTTAAATAAACATGTTTTCATTTCTAAAGAAAAATAGACCTAAACCAATACGTATTGTTGGTACAGATGAGCAACTTTTTATAAATGACGTTGCTATAACTTTCCCAACAAACTACGAGACGCTAGTAGCTGTTTTTGGTGAACCTTCGCGTACCGGTAAGACCAAACTTTCTAAAAGCCCTGTAATTTGCTGGGATGCAGAAGGTGTATATTGCTCTTGTGGTAGCTACGGTCATATTTTTGGTTTTAGTCTTATTTTTTCTAAAAAACATCACCTAGATCTTCCTCCAAAAAATCATTTTTCAGGGTCTATTATTCTGGACGACAAAGAAATTCTTTTCGATGATTTTTCCATTAGTGAGAACCCCAATTATTGCATCAATAAACTTACCTATAAAGACGAAGAGCAGCCGTATGCACTTTATATAAGTTCCAACCTAGAAGCTAAGAAAGAAATTCCGAAAGATAAATACATCCTACAACCAATAACAGAAGAGCATATTGAATTTACGGACTTCGGATTTAAGTTAGCGGTCATTGAAGAATTAATGTATACCCAAGAAGTGCTACATCCAAAGTTTGAACTTTATGAATTTATAGAATGGTATACCAAACGAAAAATAGATATTGAAGAGGAAGGCTATGAGCCTATTGCAGAAGTAACGCAATTCTTTAAAGATCTTCAAATTCCTAAACGCATGGCACCTCTTTTAACCGAGATTTACCAAGATGGCGGAAACGATATTTATTTAAACCTAATACGTTTTAGTAGCGGTAGTGAAGATTACTGGGATATAAAAAGTGCCGTAGATGCCAAGAATTTTCCCAATCTTAAAAAAGCGACGCTATGTTATGCCGAAGATTCCGTGTACGATGAAATGATCGCTATGGGCATTGATGCAGAGAGTTTATAATTACCTGAGAAGTGTCATAGTTTAGCAAACCGATGTTTTATACTATTGTAAAAACATGAATATGCAAAAGGTCTCTTTCACTGAAAATTTAGATTTCAACGATACTAAAATTGTTACCAAAGTTCTTTTAGAAACTTCATTCTCAAAAGAGATTAGAATTCTATTGAAGAACGGGCAACTCATGAAAGAGCATAAGGCTCCTTTCCCTATTATTGTACATATTGTAACAGGTAAAATTGATTTCGGAGTTGAAGGTGCTCAACACACCCTAAAGCAAGGAGATATCATTACCTTAGCCGCTAATGTTCCGCATGACCTTTTAGCAAAATCCGACAGTATAGTTCGTCTTACACTTTCTAAACAAGACACAGCCAAACGGGTTGAAAAAGTCATTGCCGATTCTTAAAAACAGACCATGAACGATATTACCAATAGAGAAGATGTTAGGGTATTGGTGCATACTTTCTACGATAAAATTAGGCAGAACGCAATGCTTGGTCCTATTTTCAACGGGCATATTACAGACGAGCAATGGCCTACGCATTTAAGCAAACTCACAGATTTTTGGGAGTCTAATTTATTTGGTGTCCGTACGTTTAGGGGCAGCCCTTCTAAGGCTCATGTTAACGTCGATAAAAATCTTCATCATAGCATTTCTCAAGACCACTTTGCACAATGGCTACAGCTTTGGTTTGAAACTCTCAACGAGCTTTATGAAGGCGAATTAGCGGAAAGAGCAAAACAGATGGCTCGTAGAATGTCTACAGGGCAGTATATTCATATTTGGCAAAGTAGACCGGAAGAATTTAGGAACTAAAATTTAGTAGGCAGTTTCAGTTGACAGTGTCAGTTGATAGTGGGTTAGTTACTTTTGGCTTTTGGCTTTTGGCTTTTGGCTTTTGGCTTTTGGCTTTTGGCTTTTGGCTTTTGGCTTTTGGCTTTTGGCTTTTGGCTTTTGGCTTTTACTGATAAAAATTTAGCATAGCTAAATACTTGAAATCAAAAAAAGTCTATTTTCTAAACTCTATTTTCTTTATTCCAACCTTGTACCTAGCACTTCAGAATTCATACTTAATACTCTGTACTCTGTACTTAATACAGAATTTATATTGACCTGTCTGCCATTACCTAAGTGAGTATGCCAAATCTATTTCGTAAATTGAACATATAATAATTTTCTAATTGTTACTATTATGGACTACTTATCTCCAACTTATTTTTTTGATTACGAAAGCGAGGAAATTCAAGATTTGGTATCCGCATACAAAAACACTACGCTTTCTGAAAAAGAAATTTCTATTGCCCTGTACAACACGGTAAGAGATACCTGGCGTTATGACCCCTACAGCTTAAGTTTTAATAAAGAGAAATATCGTGCCAGTAAAATTGTAAAACGTACCAACGGTCATTGTATAGATAAGTCTATCATCTTAATTGCCGCACTTCGCGCACTTGGTATACCTGCGAGAATTCATCTGGCGAAAGTTAAAAACCATATTGGCGTAGAACGGCTTATTGAAAAATTTGGTTCTAATGAACTTACGCCCCATGGTATGGTAGATGCTTTTATAAATGGAAAATGGTTAAAGCTATCACCGACATTCAATGCATCTTTATGTGAAATGCTTAATGTAGCGCCTTTAGATTTTGATGGAGAAAATGATGCCGTTTTACAAGAATTCAGTGCAGACGGAACACAGTTTATGGAGTACCTAGAAGATTACGGTCATTTTGAAGATGTACCTATGGAATTTATGGAACGGAATGCACGAGAGCATTACCCTAATATTTTTGATCCCAATAGCAACCAGACCGAGTTTCAGTTGTAGGTTAAAACAGTAATCTTATTGAATTTATGAAAATACTAAAGGATATTAGTACACTTCTAAAAACTGGATATATTGAGGGTGGTAAACTACCATTTAAAAATAAGACCAGAATATTCTTTAAACTGTTAGGTCTACTTTTTCTTTTAAAATTATTTTACTTGTGCATTTCATTGTCCCTAAATTCTATAGATGGTATTGATATGCCTATTCAAAGTGAAACTCAAGATTTTGATTCGTATTCTGGATTCTTAAAGTTTAGCATTTTTGCTATCGTCGCACCAATTATAGAAGAACTCACTTTTAGATTAGGACTTAAATTTTCTAAAAGAAATTTTATCATAATGATTGCTGGTTTAACCTACATCCTATTAAAAATTATTCTTGATTTTAACCTATATATAGCATTTGTATCGGCATTATCGATATCTACATTATTGGTTTTTGTACTTAGCCCAAAAATTGTAATTATATTAACTAACTATTGGAGAAACAATCGATTGATCATTTTCTATCTTTTGATACTTAGCTTTTCGTTTTTACATATTGCTAACTATGATTTAAGTTCTTCAATACTAGTTTATATTCCGATAATGGCACTTTCCCATTTTTTGGGTGGCGTTATTTTTAGTTATGCCAGATTAAAGTATAGTATACTTATGTCAGTAGGTTTACATATAATCCATAACGCATTGTTATCTTTTCCTTATTTGCTTTCTAGTTAAGGATTTGATAAAGATTGTACGAGCTTACACAAAAGATGTACCTTAACTTTTAGATTTAAATTTTAAAACAATTCCTTTGAAAAAATTCATCTTTACTTTATTCATAGCATTCTCAACATCATTTGCCATAGCACAAGAACCCATCGTCTGGAATCCAGATTACGAATTGCAGCTAAGCGACTATCAGTCTCCGGAATCGGAAATTAATGCTGCGCTTACCTCCTATTCCATTTATTCAGGTGCTAAAATCGATTTCAGCTTTAACATGAATTCGGTTTCTTTCATGTTTACCAAGAACTTCAATAGCAAGGTCAAAGCTATTTTTCAAAAGAACTTAGCGGTATTGGTTGCCCCAGATTCGTTAACAGCGAATCAGCTACTACAATTTGGTCGGTATGATTTTGACTTGGTAGAATTGTACTCCAGAAAAATACGCAAGAAGATATATGAAGAAAAAGGTGCTTTTAGCGATTCTAGCTTATTTCAACCTATTTTTAATGAGCTACAAAAAGAAATGAATACCGTAAGCGCACAAGTTTTTAAGGCAACGGATTTTGGTAAAGATGCTGAATTGCTACAAAAGGAACATAACAAAGTCATTGATGAAATAAATACCCTTTCAGATTTTTGCATGACGTGTAAGCCTAAGAAGAATAGGAATTAATTGTTAGTTGATGGTTTTTTAACGCTGTGCGTTTTTTTGTATTAAGTAATTAGTACGAAGTATTAAGTCGTTCGCAATAGCTATTGTCTATAAAAATTGGTACTACGCACCTTTTACTATAACAGAACAAAATATCAGTTCGAGTGAATTTTTGAAGTATGAGAAAATTTGCTTGTCCGTCGATAATGAGGATATCGAGAACCTTGCGTGTTCCAAACCTGTTCTCGATACAATTTTGTGACTCCGCTTTGCTACGTCATAAAACCACTCGAACTGACATAGGTAAATTACATGAATTGAAACTTTAATAAAACCTCCTCGCAAAGACGTTTAATTTTTAATTACGACTTTGTACTTAATACTTAGTACCTTGTACTTCCCTTCACCACAACTCAGCACCCAAAACTTACAATTGGGTAACTTAACTTATCTTCTGAGCAATGATACCTCCATCTTTGTAAAACATTAAACCAACCGAACATGGAAAACATCATTAAAATTTTCATTTACATACATGCCTTTTTTGGAGGAGTAGGACTTATAACGGGTATTGCCAGTATTGTAGTCAAAAAAGGACCACGAAACCATAAACTATTAGGGAAATGGTTTTCTTGGTCTATGATCATTAGCTCTGTAATTTCTTTGGTAGTCGCCAGAATGCCCAATCACATCAATACCTTTTTATTTTTGATCGGTATTTTTACCATCTACATGGTTTTGGCGGGCAATAGAGCACTCACTTTTAAATCGACCAAAAAAACAAAAGCAAACGTGACCGACAAACTAGTTTCTGGGATTATGGCTATTTGTGCCCTACTAATGATCGGCTTTGGTGTCACCGGATTACTAAACGGCTATTCTCACAGTATTCTTTATCTGTTCTTCGGAATCATCGGTCTGTTTCTACCTTACGGAGATTACAAGCTCTTTAAGAATACATTGAACAATAGAAAGCTATGGCTCATAAATCACCTAAGCAGAATGTTGGGTGCACTCATTGCATCGGTAACAGCATTTTTTGTTGCCGGTATGCACCAAGACAATCTATGGGCATGGATTACTCCGTCCGTATTAGGAACTGCCTATATTATCTACTGGATTAAAAAAACAAAAGGTAAAAAGAAGTTGAAAACGGTTTAACCTTGATCTTTAAGATTTAGGTTTTCTGCGAAGTAATCACAAAAATCTTTCATGGTAGCCGTCATTTTTTCATCTTGAGTTGCCTTTAGAAAAGTATCTGACAAAGAAACCAAGGTCTGATGAAAGAATGTTTTCATTTCGTCTACAGGCATATCTTTTGTCCACAAATCTATTTTCAAAGACTCTTGGTTCTTGCTATCCCAAACGGATAATAACATTGCCTTTGCGGCTTCGTTCTCTATACCACCGTCTTGTGCAGACCAGTTTAATGTTTCCGGAATTCTATTATCATCTAATCCTACGCGCAGTGTAATTTCTGAAGTATGTAAATCTGCCATCTAATTTCTCGGTTTGTAATTTGATTTCTTAAATATTTCATCTGCAGGCATTGGCATTAATTGCATCATGCTTACATCATTGTTTTCCATAAAGGCTCGTACAATTTGCCAGCCTATATAACGACCAAGTCTCCCCGGCGACTCATTATCCAACTCTAATCCGAATTTAGAAAACGGTGCAGGTTCTAAAAATCGCTGATTCAATTTATTATCGGTACTATATAAATATTCGTTTTCTATAAAATTTCTCCACATAGGCTCTTCGTTGGCAACGGCCCAGTCTATTTCTTCTTGAGAATATCCTATCTTTTTTGCATCGTTTGCCTCTGGCATCAATTTATCCTTAAGGTATAGTTCTTTTCCAAAATAAACCATACGGGCAAGATAGCTGCGGTCTCTAGGTCTTGGCACAACCTGCTTTGCAAATGCGCTTGCTACATCGCTAACCAAATAATTACGGTCTAAAGATTGCGCTATGTAACGCTGAAAACCACCGTAATACTTATGCTCAGACCCCAAGTAATTATCAAGACTAATGAACAGTAAACTATCGGTTAAAATAATTCTGTTGTTGTAATCAACATCATTGGTTACGGTAAGTATTTTTGGCACCTTATACTGTGGAAAATAGTATTTAATGTGTTTAAACAACTGCACTAAACCTTCTTCCTCATCTTCAAAACTACGAAAGGCATTACCCACCTCTTGAAATAGTTCTATCTGAAGTGAATCTTTCATTTTAGCGATCCAAACACTATCTGGTGCAGGAAACAAATACGGGTACATTTTACGCAAACCAGGCAAACCTTTCTCACCAGAAGCGGCGAATTCACGATCAAATCGAGAAATTTTTAGGTCCATCGGTATAGCGGCAATCTCTTCAGCTACCTTATCACTATCATTACAGCTAGAAAGCATGAAAAAAACTGATAATAGCATAAAAATAGGTTTGACCTTGGCAAGTATTTTACAATACATTTTATTATTTACAGTGTTCAACTTATTTTTAGGGCAAAGTTAATTGATTTTACTAAATAATTAGAGCGGTATGCAAACGGAAAAGGTAATTGAGCACATTGTTAAATGGTTAAAAGATTATGCTACAAATGCAAAACAGAAAGGTTTTGTAATTGGCGTGTCTGGCGGAATTGATTCTGCAGTTACTTCTACCCTCTGTGCAAAGACAGGTTTAGACCTTCTTTGTTTAGAGATGCCTATTCATCAAGCAGAAAACCAAAGTGACCGCGCTTCTAGACATATTGACTGGTTAACAGCCAATTTCCCCAACGTAAAAAGACAACCGGTTAACCTAACACCTGTATTCGACAGTTTAGTGGACGCATTACCCAGTGTTGACAATGAAGAGGACAGATTTATGTCTTTAGCCAATACAAGAGCACGTTTACGTATGACCAGTTTATATTACTTCGCCGCCCTAGAACGATATTTGGTAGCAGGTACAGGTAATAAAGTGGAGGATTTTGGCGTAGGGTTTTATACAAAGTACGGTGATGGTGGTGTAGATTTAAGTCCGATTGCAGATTTAATGAAGACCGAAGTATATGATATTGCAAAAGCTTTAGGAGTAAACGAAGAGATTGTTAAGGCTGCACCAACGGATGGCCTATGGGGCGATGACAGAACAGATGAAGATCAGATAGGAGCCTCTTACCCTGAGTTAGAATGGGCGATGACAATGAAAGACGAAGGCAAAACAATCGATGATTTCGAAGGAAGAAAAAAGGAAGTATATACTATTTTTACACGCCTGAATTCTATGAACCAGCATAAGATGTTACCAATACCTGTTTGTGAGATACCAAAAGAGTTAAAATAACAACTCAACTAGAAATCAGGGTATTAAATCGAAAATAAAATCTAAAATTTTACGTTAATTATAAAATAATGCAACTTTGACTTCTAATTTAGAATTTTAAGCCTTACATTGCATGTTGTCTTTTCAGACAATCATAGGTCCTGAAATCTATAAAAAAAAACAATTAATGATCAAAGTTTTAATAGCGGATAACCACCCTATCATAAGAATGGGAGTTAGGAAGGTTCTAGAATCCGCTGAGGGATTTGAATTGATCGATGAGGTAGCTACTACCGAAGAACTTTTTGAAAAACTCAAAGACACAACCCCCGATGTGGTCATGCTAGAAATGGATATTCCAGATATTAACGGAATAGCGGCATTACGCAAAATTAAAAAAGATTACGCGGACGTAAAAGTCCTTATGTACAGCGGTCAATCTGAAGATGTTTATGCCTTAAGTGCTATAAGAGCAGGTGCTTTTGGATATTTATCTAAATCTTCTGGTGTAGAATACATTACTGCAGCAGTAACTAAAGTTAGCGAAGGTAGCATGTTCATTACTAACGAACTGGCACAGCGTCTTGCTTTTGATGAAGGAACCAAAAAACCAAGAAGGTTCTTTAGAAAATTATCTACTAGAGAAATAGAAGTCCTTAAACTTTTAGCTAGTGGTAAACGTAATAAAGAAGTTGCTTTAGGTTTGAACCTAAATGAAAAAACAGTTAGTACCTACAAAGCTCGTTTAATGAAAAAATTAAATGTAGATAATATGGTAGATTTATTACAACAGGCAAAAGCCTTAGAATTGTACTAAATTCTTACAACTGTATAAAACACAAAAAAAAGACCTGCTTATAGCAGGTCTTTTTATTTATATACCTTTTAGGTTTTTAAGACAGTACCCTGTTCAGCTTCTTGTTCAACAACTTATTTAACTGAATGTAATTCATAATTTCCTCTAACACTTCTCTATGATCTGTAGTAGAATCTTCAGTAGTATTTTGCAAGGTGTTCATTCTCTTTTTTATCAAGAAGCAACGTAAAGTTAATATGGTCTCACTTACCAACTGCGCCACACCTATTTCTTTACTCTTCGGAAAAATTTCTTTTCGCTCCCAATCATGTAAAATATAACGTTCTTCTTCCATTAAAATAGAAGAAATCTGATTGGCCATTTCTTGCTCTAGACTATTGACAAATGTTTTTATTGAAAATTCTTCCTTTTCATTTAAAGCCTCTATCAGCTTGGCATACATTTTACGAAAATCTTCATTAGCCAATTCTATTTCATCTTCTTGCAGATCCAAGTAGATTTTCTCGTATACTTTAATTTCAGATATTTCTGGCTCTAGCACTAAATCTCCCGCATCATTTTCTTTCAACACCAAATCCTCAAACTGCTCTTTAAAGTTACCATACAACATTAGCGATTCAATAATTTTTCGCTCTAACAGATACTGTACATCAACTTTCTTTTCTTTTTCCTCATTGGTATTACGAACAACATCAAAAGCCTTCTGCTCCTCCATTTGCGGCGGCGGTAGATTCTTATCACCTTTCTTCCCTATTTGCGCAAGTGTATTGAACAAAACAGCCTCAGAAATATTCATAATCTGAGCACACTCTTGTATATAGATTTCTTTTTGAATACGATCTGGAATCTTAGAAATACTATTTACAATATCCCTAACCGTATCTGCCCTTTTTATAGGGTCGTTATTTGCCTCTTTGACTAGAAGGGATGCCTTAAACTGAATAAAATCTTTAGAATTGTCATTGAGGTAGGTCATGACTTCTTCCAGTTCATTATTCTTGGCAAAACTATCCGGATCCTCACCTTCAGGAAATGTACATACACGCACATTCATACCTTGCTCCAAAATTAAATCTATACCACGTAACGATGCTCGAAGACCTGCCGCATCTCCATCAAATAATACGGTTATATTTTTGGTCAATCTGTTGATCAACCTAATTTGTTCCGGAGTCAATGCCGTACCACTAGAAGACACTACGTTATCAATACCGCGTTGCGCAAATTGAATAACATCTGTATAACCTTCTACCAGATAACAATTATCTTCTTTTGCTATAGACTGCTTTGCATGGTAAATACCGTACAACACCTTACTCTTATGGTAGATGTCGCTTTCAGGTGAATTCAGGTACTTAGCCGCCTTTTTATCGTTCGTTAAAATACGCCCTCCAAAACCAAGTACACGACCACTTAAGGAGTGGATAGGAAACATAACCCGACCTTTAAATCGGTCAAATTTTCGTGAACCATTTGGGTTGTTGGCATCTTCCTTAACAATGGTGAGCCCTGTTTTTGAAAGGTATTCTAATTTATATCCCTTATCTAGAGCTGCTGTAGTAAAACCGTCCCATTGATCCAAGCAATACCCTAACTCAAATTTCTTGATGGTTTCATCTGTAAACCCACGTTCTTTAAAATAGCTTAAGCCAATTGCTTTACCCAACTCAGACTCCCACAACATTTCTTTAAAATGTGTTTGGGCAAATTCAGATACCAGATACATGCTTTCGCGCTCACTAGCCTGCTCTTTTTGCTCGTTAGATTGCTCTGTCTCCTCTACTTCAATATTATACTTTTTAGCTAAATACTTTATAGCCTCTGGATAGGTAAAATGCTCATGCTCCATTAAAAAAGCGACCACATTACCACCTTTACCACTACTAAAATCTTTCCAAATCTGTTTTACGGGAGATACCATAAAACTTGGTGAACGTTCATCTGTAAACGGACTAAGACCTTTGAAGTTAGAGCCTGATTTTTTGAGTTGTACAAAATCACCAATCACCTCTTCTAAACGAGCGGTTTCATAAACTTTATCTATGGTAATTTTTGAAATCATATTGCTACCTCAGCCCCTTTGAAAAGGGCAAATAAATTTGTGTAAATTAGAACATCAAAAATAGCAATAATGATTCTATTCTTTGGCACTAGACCTGGAAAGCCCGAAACTAAACATCTTTTTAATTGTGCATGCCCTTATTGTCAGCAACATGGAACATTGACAGCTGTTACCCAAAAGAACTACTTTCATATATTCTGGATCAAGCCTTTTAAAATCTCTAGTACTACTACCATAGAATGTAGTCACTGTAAACGTGGTTATTATGAGAACGAGTTTACCGAAGAGATGAATCGAGAATTATCTAATACAAATAATCAGCTGTAGCAACTGGTAAATAAACACGGCACCATAGCTAATTTGATTGATGTATTTCTTATTTAAAGGTCGAAGCGAAGGCCTAAGGAAATGTTATTCTGTTTTAGACTTGGACCAGGAAATATTTGGGTTAAATCATATTTTAAATATAGTGATACATCACCGCGCCCTACATAAGCACTAATTCCATAAATTGTTTTCTGGTTACCTCCAGATCTAGAACTTAGAATAGTACCAATCTGAGCATTTCTGTCTAATAATACAGTCTGCTTATTTTTATAATTAAAACCTAGATAACCACCTATTCCAAATTTAAACTTCTTGTTTGTAGAATATCTAACATACGGCCCATTTTCTCTTTTTTCAGAGGGACCAAATTCAAAGTGAAAAGGAAAAACTAAATTATCCATTCTTAATTTTGACTTAAACAATTCTTCCTGTCTTTCTCCATCAATAACCGGTAATCTAGTAAGTTCATAAACAGGAAACTGATTATCACTGGATACTGTGAAAAATCTATTTTCCGTTGGCTTTAACCCATTAAAATGAAAAGAAAACCCGTATTTTATTCTCAACCAATTACTATTCTTACTTATCCTTGTATTCCAAGCATAACCTACTTCAAAAAACCTACTGCCTAAATATTTATATGGAGAATCCGAAAGTGACTCTCCATACCTAATGGCATTGTTTAAACCGAATGCAACGACCAAATCTGTATGTGTTCGCTTTTCAAAACTAGGTTCTTTACCTCTCTCTATATTTATTCCTAAAATAGTTTTAGAATCATTTTTGAAGTAAGAATCTTCAGTAAGCTCTAAGTCTACTCCGTTATTTCTTTTTAGAAGTGATATTTTATTATCAATTATAGCGATTCTATTTTCAATATTTAACGCTCTTACTTCAGCGGCTTGCTGTTTAAGTAAATTAGCATTTGCCTCTGTAATCAGACCATCTTTTAGTTGTTTATTGATATTTTCAACTTCATATTTTAATGCCTCTTTTTCCTGCTGTGTTATTCTATTTTTTTGATTTTCAAGCGTTTCCACCTTATCTTTTAACTCTTCTTGCGCTACTGAATTTTGCACCATAAAGAGTGTCAGCAACAACATTAAATACATGGTAATTGTTCTCATTTCGATTTTGATTTTTTTTGATGAATAAACTCCGCTCCCTGTCCCCATAATATTTTATAGAGATAAGGAAAAACGATTTGTGATTGCTTAGTTATTGCGATCTGCCACAGCAGTACGCACTTTTATAAAACTGGCTTTTAGGGAATTAAATATCTGGTCTCGGAAGGATTGATCAAGTTCATCTTCAACCTCTGTCAACAAAGCCATAGCATCGACAGATTTATCTTTATTAAATATTTTTTCTCTTAATATTTCATCTTGAGCACGTTTTAACAACGAATCTACTTCGGCATCGGTTACCGTGCTGTGTTGCTCTAACACATCTACCTGGGCAATAATTGCCGCTACTTTAGAATTAATGATTTCATCTGACACTATTAAAGTTTCAGAAGATTTATTGTTAGGCACGTTGTCCACAACAGCGACTTTTATTTCATCATCAATTATTAAAGGCTCTTCTACTTTTGGCATTAGAACCTCATTGACTTCTACAGTTTTGCTACTAGGCTCTGTTTCTAACACCACTACAACTATTTGCTCTTCGTTTTTAAAAGACACCGGCTCTTCTATTAAAACTTCTTCCTGTATATTTTCTTCTTCTGTATCAACAATTTTTAGCGGTATTTCATTCTCTACTGCTGTACCTTTAAAGTAAAACAGCGCAACCCCAATTAAAACGACTACACTTGCCGCAATACCTAACCATAAATACACTGGCTTCTTTTTAGGCGCATCATCATTTAATTCTGATGAAATTTTTGACCAAGCATTTTCTGACGGTAATATTTCTCGTTCCTGAAACTTGGCTTGTATATGTTTTTCAAATTTATCGGTTTCCATACCCTATAATATTTTGCTGTCTTAGTTGCTCTTGAAGCAATTTTCTAGCTTTTAGTAATTGTGTCTTTGAAGTACTTTCTGATATAGAAAGCATTTCTGCTATTTCTTTATGCTTATACCCTTCTACGGTATACAATACAAATACCATTTTATAGCCTTGCGGCAAAGCATCTATTAATTGTTGAATATGCTCGGTATCCAAATCGGTACTTTGTGATATTTCTTCAGATTGGTTTTTTTCATATACCTCATCATCATATACTACGAACTGTTGTTTTCTTAAATAAGAAATACTTTCCCTAATCATAATGCGTCTTAACCAGCCCTCAAAACTACCTTCAAACTTAAAAGTGTCTAGCTTAGTGAACATTTTTAAAAAACCCTGCACCATGACATCTTCCGCAAAATGAATGTCTTTTATGTACTGCCGACAGACACTCAACATTTTGGGAGCATGTTTTTTATACAAACGCTCTTGAGCATCGCGGTTTCCCGCTGTTGCTTTTTTAATGAGTTGCTTCTCGTTTTTATAAAAAGGTATAATTTTCAAAATATTGGTTTGGTCTTCTATTAACATAGACGCAGTAGAAGAAGGTATGGTTGCCTGAAGGTCAATAAAAATTAAAATTAATTTTTAAAATACTGTATTTCAAATACTTAAATAGATTAAAAAATAGAGTAATAATTACTTTTTACGATCAACGACGTAATTCACCATTAATTCTAAGGCGCTTTTATAATCAGATTCAGGATATGTACTTAGAAGTTTTAAAGCTTCATCTCTATACTGTAACATTTTGGTTACCGCATAATCTAGTCCGCCTTTATTTTTCACAAAAGCAATAACTTCTTTGACGCGCTTTTTATCCTTATTGTGATTTTTTATGGAATTGATGACCCAACTCTTCTCTTTCTTACTGCAATTATTTAACGCATAAATTAAAGGCAGTGTCATTTTCTGCTCTTTAATATCTATACCTGTAGGCTTCCCAATTTTTTCACCACCATAGTCAAACAAGTCATCTTTAATTTGAAATGCCATACCACATAGTTCTCCAAATTTTCTAAAGGTTTCTACATCTGGACTATCCGGCTTTACAGAACAAGCTCCCAAAGAACAACAAGCCGCTATTAAGGTTGCCGTTTTTTGTCTTATAATGTCATAATAAACATCTTCGGTAATATCTAAGCGCCTTGCTTTCTCTATCTGCAATAATTCGCCTTCGCTCATTTCACGAACGGCAACAGAGATTATTTTAAGTAAATCGAAATCTTCATTATCTATAGAAAGCAACAGACCTTTAGAGAGTAAATAATCACCTACTAGAACAGCAATCTTATTTTTCCATAATGCATTTATAGAGAAGAAGCCCCTGCGTTTATTACTTTCATCTACCACATCATCATGCACCAATGTTGCGGTATGTATTAATTCTATTACAGAAGCGCCACGATACGTACGCTCGTTGACCTCACCGTTATTCAACATTTTTGCCGTTAGAAAAACGAACATAGGTCGCATTTGCTTCCCTTTTCTATTTACAATATAATGTGTGATTCTATTAAGCAACGCAACCTTAGAAGTCATTGAATCTCTAAACTTTGACTCAAACAACTCCATTTCCTGATAGACAGGTTCCTTTATTTGCGATACTATTTTCAGGTGCTCTTAATTAGAACGTCAAAATTAGTCAAAAGCAAGCAGTAAACAGTGCTCAGAGAGGAGATATTGATATTTGGTTGTTGGTTGTTGGTTGTTGGTTGTTGGTTGTTGGTTGTTGGTTGTTGGTTGTTGGTTGTTGGAAAAAAATAAATTAAAAATCAAAATACAATT
>NZ_JBDVOT010000178.1:0-16256 GCF_039968975.1 Maribacter sp.
ATTGAAAAGGAATATTTTTCTCGACAAGAGAATTGGCAATAGTTTTTCCTTTCTTGCCGGCACCCCAAACTACTAGGTTATTGTTGGGTTTGTATTCTAATTTTAAAAAGTAGTGCAACTTAATATCCAAGAAATAGTTCTGGGCATAGTGTTCACTGGTTCTAGATGTTCTATTTTCATAATCTCGCCAGTAGTGTAGGGTAGTGGTGCATGGTATACATTTTAAACCTATTTCATAAAATCGAAAGGCTAGATCATAATCTTCAGGATATCTATCTGGATTAAAGGCATCGCTAGCTTCAAAATCTTCTCTAAACACCATCCAACAAGGGGAGGGTATTACACATTCTTTATATATCTCATTAAAATTTTCACCAGTAGCGGTCAATTTGTTCAGCCACTTCTCATAACGATCGTATCCATCGTTTACGCCCGCTTTTGAAAAATATTTAACTTTCCCTACGGCAAGACTTCCTTTTCCTTCTTGTAATAACGACTTTACCATTATGTTAAAACGATTAGGAGCCATATGATCATCGGCATCCATTCTTGAGATAAAATTGCCGCTACTATGACTGTACGCTTTTCTAAGTGCCGTTATAATACCTGACTTATCATTAATAAGTATCTTAAATCTATTATCTATGGTCGCAAATTTGTTTGCAATTGCTAAACTATCATCGCTTGAATTATCGTTTACGGCAACCACTTCCCAGTTTTTGTAAGTCTGATTTTGGATGGATTTTAGACATTCTTCAAAATATTTGCCAACATTTTTAAAAGGAATAAGGATACTTACAAGCGGTTTTGTCATCGTGGCAAGGTAATAAATAACTGAAATTCAACCTTTTCATTTCTTTAAAAATGTTTTGAAATAATGGAGATGAAAAATAATTAAGAAAAGGCTTTATTAGATAAGAAAACCTTTATATATTTGCACCCGCATTCAGGGAATACCTGATGAGGCACTCAGGAGAAATGGCAGAGTGGTCGAATGCGGCAGTCTTGAAAACTGTTGAGGGTCACACCTCCGGGGGTTCGAATCCCTCTTTCTCCGCAGAAAAGCCCCGTAAGCTAATGTTTACGGGGCTTTGTTTTTTTAGGTGTCAATTGAGGTGACAGTAGTTGTATTTTATAATAACACCAATTCATTCCTTTTATATAAAGTCGCTTTCAATTCTTTTAACTCAGTATTTTTGGAAATACTTGTCTGAATGTATAAATTTTAATTGACTCATAACCTCTTTTGAGCTTGGTCCCAACTTTTCCATTCATTCTATTAATTTTTGCATATCCTCAAATAATAAAACATGTTAAACGTGATGTTTGGTTTTAATAGATCACAAGTTCTGTAAAAATTAAATTTAACCCAAGAATATAAATTAACATCAATTATTATAACTTCAAATTTTTACTGTCAACTTTAATTGATAACCCAATTTTAGAAACATATTCTTTTGGGAAATAAAAAAGTAAGCTCTTTAGTAATTTAAAATGAAATAAATAAAAAATGGAAAATAGAGATATAATAACTAACGAGTTACCTATAAAATTAAAAAAAGATGACTTATTAAACTACTATCCTTTCGCGGTAAAAATAAAAGAAATTATTCAAGGATATTCTAATAATTCATCACCATTAACAATTGGTATTTATGGAAAATGGGGAACTGGTAAAACGTCTCTTTTAAACTTATTGGAAAGACATATAGAACTTTTTCAGAAAGATAAAGATGATAAGTTATTTATTAAGTTTCATTATAATCCTTGGTTATACCAAAGTAAGGAAGAAATGCTATTCGACTTTTTTAATACTCTTAGTCGAAAACTAATTTATAGTGAAGACGAATTTTTAAAAAAAGCAGGAACAAGCGTTTTAAAGTATAGTCGTTATTTGGAATCGATACGATTATCTGTATCTGGAGGAATCCCAAATTTATTCAATGCAGGTATAACTGTTGAACCATATAAAATCTTAAAAGCCCTAGGTGAAGATATAAAAGGAGAAAAGAAAAGTTTGGAAGAAATGAAAGGGGATATTGATGACGCCTTAGAATCTTCTAATAAAAAAATAATAATTTTTATTGATGATATTGATAGACTAGATAAAGAAGAAATTTTTATGCTTTTCAAACTTATAAAAACTAACGCTGATTTTAAAAACTTGGTTTTTGTTATTTGTTTAGATCACGAACACGTTTCCAAAGCGATTTTTTCTAGATTTGGATCAGATTTGAAGTCAGGTAAAAAGTTTTTAGAGAAAATAATTAACATACCTTTAGAACTTCCTTTAATTGAAAAAGCAGATTTTGATTTATTTATAAAAGAAAAAGTCAAATCTGTCATTCAAAATAGACTTATTAGAAAAGAAGAATTAGATGAATTATTACGAAGTCTAAGTGTACATTATTTTGATACCCCACGTGAAGTAATTCGAATTGTAAATTCATTTTCTGTATCCCTTTATGCTATTGGAGATGAAGTTAATGCTCATGATTTATTTTGGATTGAATATTTAAAAATTAAGTACATAGGGTGTTATGAAATAATTAAGCGATATGCTCAAAGTGGTGGCGATAATAATCTTTTTAATTCTGTGATTACTTTTAATAATCAGTTTGAAGATAATAAAAGTAAAAGTGAGACTGGGGTAAGGTTATTATTAAAAAATGAACATCCGGAAGGATATAATATTATTGAAGTCTTATTTCCCATGGATAAGTCAGGTACAGTATTTGGTTATCAATCAAAAAATATTAAGTCAGAAATTGAAATAGACACAGAGCTTAGAATTAACCATATGTCTCATTTCGAAAAATACTTCTCTTTTCACATAAAAGGTAAAGTCTCCGAATTAAAATTATCTAATCTTAAATCTTTTATACTGGATGATAAGAAAGATAATGCAATGAAGGTATTGGAAGAATTAATAGTATCTACGAATGAATATAAAATTGCTTATAGACTTGGTTCGGAACTAGAAAACATGGACCAAAAAGAGTATGAAAAATATATTCCTTTTTTGGTTGACAATATTGATTTATTAAATAGGTCTAAAGAGCACAATATTTCATTTGAGCTCATTCTTAGTATTAGTAAAAAATTAAATAAAGAATATCTATCTGAAAATAAAGAATTAATCCTTTCTATTGGAGAAAAATTAGATTATCTACTACTAGTTTATTTAATAGAAAATCTACGAGGAAACTCTGAATTTGATTTTTTAAAGGATTTAGAATTATTGCTTATTTCAAAAGTTAAAAATCAAAATTCACCACCTTTTTACAATAAAAGAGAATATGCAAATATTATAATGAAAATTTGGTCTAAAATTAATTATGATGAATTTCAACGATATATTATGAGTAGTTTACAATCCCAGGAAAATATATTTGATTTCATCAAAACTTTCCCATTTTTATGGAATGATAATATTTTAGGGATGTTTAAGGAAAATAATTACAATTTTTTAAAAGATGAATTGAAATTGGATCCGGATATAATTTTTGAAAAAATCAATAATTTGTTTTCTGATGATTTTAATCTTAAAGAATTAGAAAATGAAGCTAAACTTTGGAATGACAAAGTAAAGAATTCAGAAATGAATAATCTTCGCCAATATGTTTATCACCATTTAAAGAGTAAAGAAAGTCCTAAAACTACAAACTGATTAGAACTTATTAAATAAAGCTCAATTGAAATCACTTATAGATTATTGAATCCTGACTAATTTGTTAAAAAAATTACCTCAATTTCATAATTATCAATAAAATTCTTTTCTTATTCCAAGAAGAAAAGATGTAGCTTACCTGTAATTAAAATAGTACTTTGCAAAAATTGGCATTATTATAATAAGTTTTACATAATTTAAGTACGATTTAGGTACATAGTGTTTTTTATTGGCTTAGACATTAGTGTATATTAAGTTAGTAGTTGGCTGGTATTATTGGGCATCATTTAATTGGCTATATTATTTTTTAACAAACTTTTCCTCTATAACCATTAAAGGGTCATATAAATCTACTTTTTCTTTAGCCCATTTAATCCAATTACAGATTTCTTCTTGATCCTCATTGTCTGATTTCATTTTCTTTTCAACAGTATTTATATAATTTCTGATAATTTGAGCCTGTTGCCAGCGATTAGCGTTGTCCACCAAATCATTAAATTTTTTAATCTCTAATTCACGTTCTTGAATTAACTTTTTTTCTTTGTAATTCATATTCCTTATGCCAAGCTTCTATTTCGATTTTTTCTTGAATTTCTTTTTTAGCCCTTATCTCAAAATAAGCTAAAATGGATGCTAACTTATCTTCAAGTTTGATAACTTTTCCATCACTCCATTGGTGTTTATCCAATTCCTCAATTCTTAATGATAAAACTCCTGTTGATTCGTAAGCAGAATAATACCAACTGGCAGTAGATTTAATTTTTACCCTTTTTCTAGTTTCTCTAATACAGATGTTAAAAGTTCTACCTTCAACAATAATTTTAGTGCCATTATAATTACTATATTTTTCATTAGTTCTTACTTCGACTTTGTGACCACGTTGTCTAAATAGTTTTATTAATGTATCAGTAAAAATTAAAGATCTAGTTATTAATTCTTTAGTTACATAGATATTGAATATACCTTCTGAGGTGTAAATTAAATTACCATCAAATTCAGAGCTTTTCTTTTTAGGGTTTAAAAGGTCTTTTTTTGCAGCGATTATTAAGTTATCTGCTTTTACTAATCTTTTTGGTACTCTTAAAAATTTTAAAAGGTTTTTTTCTATCTCGTTAGTTAACTCTTTTATTTCAGACATATAGATATTAGGTTATATATACCAAGATGATAAAAAAGTATGACTAGATTGTAACCGACGTCAGTAAATATAGGTGCTATAAATCCATTCCTGCACCATTAATTCTTAACCAATTTACTTGTTCATCATATTTTGGAAGAACCTTGTCGACTTCGTTCCAAAATGCTTTGGTATGGTTATTATGTATTAAGTGAGCTAGTTCATGAACTACGATATAGTTTAAAACATCAATAGGAGCCATTGCACATTTCCAATGAAAATTAACATTGCCATTTGGTGTACACGATGCCCATCTATTTTGTAATTCCATCACTTTAATTTCATTAGGGTTTACATCTAATTGATTCTTGTAGCGTTCAATTATGGGATAAATTTTATCGTTCAATTTTTTTTTATAGAACTTTACAAATAGTTGTTTTGCTTTGGGCTTTTCGCTTTTATTTAGGAAGAAGGTATTTCTATAGAATTTGATACCATCTAATTTCTCGTCTACTAATTTTAAACGATAATTTCGACCTAAATATAGAAACGATTGTCCATTAACGTATTCTCGTTCTACAGCATTTTCATTGAGTTGCTCCCATTCAGCTAGGTGTTTAAAAATCTGGTACTCTTTAGCCTTTAGAATATCTCTTATTTCTTCATCACTTAATGTATTGGGAACCCGAGCGGAAACACTGCCATCTCTTTCGATGAATATGCTTACCGTTTTTCGTTCACTTTTTTGAAGCGTTATGTCTATTTCAGATACTATCATTTTATTTAATCAACTCTTTATGTCTTCTTTTAGCTAAATTCATGATTTCTACGCTTAATTTAGAATGTAATTTAGAAACTTTTTCAATGCCACTAAAGTCAAGCATATCGTCGAGTTCACCTTGAAGTTTTCTTATTTCAGCAGCTCTTCCTTTCCAGAAATTAGGTTTGTCTATTTCATTTTTTAGGACATTTACTAATTCAATTGTCAAAAGTTTTAGAGCTTCTTTATCACTTGTGGATAGAGATTCATCTTGGAAAGCACTAAAAACTATAAAATCAAAAAATGGTAATTCTTGCTCATTCAAACCCTCTTCTTCAAACTCACCTTTCCTACCTTTTTCTAAATCTTCTCGAACCTTTTCAAATTCCTCAACTATTGCATCCCAATTGCCTTGATATCGCTCAATTATTTCTTCTATTCGCTTTAAGAAGCGTTTATACATCGCAGGGTCTTTATTAATATTTACTTTAATATGTCTACGAATTGCATGTTCCATTTCTGATGCTTTCGACTTAGTGTTTTTATCCAACTTATTTACTTCCTTAGCAAAATCTTTGGATAGTAAACTCACTGGGGCAACACGGCTATCTATTCCTAGGGTTTCTAAATGAGCATCTATCATTTTGCGAACTTTAGGTTTTGCCCACTTCAAATCCATACTCGGGTCTTTGTATCGATTTTTAATTCGCACAAGTAGGTAGCCAAATCGTTTTGCAGGAATGTAATATTTTCTTGCAGCTTCTGAATTAAATAATAAATCTAAACTATCGAAAAATGATTTTATGTATGTGTCAAATTGAGCTCTAAAGGGAATAAATTCTGCCAATGCAATACAGTTTTCGGCTAGTTGAAATTCTTCATCTTTATTTGTCATTCGTTGTTCTGCGAACATTCTGAAATTTTCAATTCCTTTATCTGTAAATAGCTGTAACATTCTATTATATCGAGCCTCCAATACAGGTATTTCTTTGTTGATATCTCTAAAATACTCTAGTAGTTCTTTGATATCTTCCTCATCTTCTGCTCCCCATATATTAAGCGCATCCTTTAAATGGTTGGATACTCCAAAATAATCAACTATAATACCGTGTTTTTTATCTTTTTTGGTTCTATTTACTCTAGCAATAGCTTGAAGTAAATCATGTTCGCGAATACTTTTATCCAGATACATAACTTGTGCAACCGGAGCATCAAATCCGGTAAGTAATTTATCGCATACACATAAAAAAGTAACTCCAGTTTCTGGTTTTAGATAATTTCCATTTTCATCTGTACTGTAATCAAAGTCTTTTTTAAAGTTATCTACGGCTTTAATTTCCTTTGCATTTTTTCTAGCTGCACTTATAAATGCTTGTTCATTGTTGTCTTGTTTGGTAACTATAGTACCAATTTTTAAAAATTCTATTTTTTTGATTAAATCGATATCTGGTTCTACTTTTGCTTTTTCTAGTTTAATACGTTCTTTTAATGCTTCATCAATTAAAAATTGATAGCGCGCTGCAGCCATAATAGAACTGCCAACAACCATTGCCTTAAAACCATTAGGCAAAATATCATTTATATAGTGCTTAACTAAATCTTTAGCAATTTTACGTAGTCTATCCATGTTTTCTAAATAGGCTTGCATGGTGCCGTATCTTTTTTGAATTTCTTCTTTTTCCTCTTTTGATTGTTTTTTAAATACATCTTCAAATTCAGAGTCAAAAGCTTCCTTAGATTTAATATTGTCTTTAGTAGTTTTACCTATATAAATGATATCTAGGGTAGCTCTGTCATCAACAGCCTCTCTAATTTTATAAGTGTCTATGAATTCACCAGTACCACCAAAACGTTCGTGTGTTTTTTGCTTATGTCTATCAGTTAATAGTGGGGTGCCGGTAAATGCAATTTTTGCTGCTTGTGGAAAAGCGGTAAAAAGATTGTCACCCATGTCTCCGCCTTGTGTTCGGTGAGCTTCATCAATGAGTATTACAATTCTGTCAGATGTATTTACCACATCAAAAGGTTTAAATTCTGGCACCTTACCTTCTTCAACAAAGGCTTTCATTAATGCTTTAGAATGTTTTAATTCCTCTTGTACAAATTTGTGAACCATTACCATGTTCAAGTTTGAAGCATTTCCACTTAATTTGGGTGCCAAATCTTTACGTGAACTTACAATATTTGCTTCTTTAAACTCATTTGTAAGACGTGCCGTTGCTGAAAGTTGCTTCTCTAAATCTTTACGGTCAACCATCATTATAACCTTGTAATCTTTTAGGTCATCTCGTGAGCGTAACTTACGGACAAAAAACACCATTGTTAAAGATTTTCCCGAGCCTTGAGTATGCCAAACAACACCAGACCGTGTTCTTCCGGTAGTCTCTTTTCGGAGTCTATCTAATATTTTACCTACAGCTCTATACTGTTGATACCTACTAACTATTTTAACTTCTACACCTTCCTTTATCTCCATAAAGAGGGTAAAATGCTGAAGAATATCTAGTAGAATTTCTTTGTTTAAAATTCCTTTTATTAAAACTTCTTGCCGTACTCTAGGGTCGTTTTGTAAACCGTTATTTTGATATCTAAAACTTTCTTCTTCTACATAGTTGGAAATATCTAAATCTTTGTAAACTTCAGGAAATATATCTTTCCAATTTAAGTAATATTCAAAATCTCCAGTAATTGAACCCACACGTGCTTCTTCGCCATGTGTTGCTATGCTAAACAGATTATAGTGGAACAAACGTTCTTCACCATCAGTAAATCCAAAATCATCACCACGTGTATTGGCATAGCGCATTATTTGCTCAACAGCACTTGAAATAGGGTCGGCAACATCTACATCTTTACATTCTATCACACAAAATGGCAGACCATTAACAAATAAAACAATATCTGGAATAATCCCTTCTCTAGGACCACCTGGAGTAACTATTCTAAATTGGTTAATAGCAACAAACCTATTGTTGTCCCAATTTTTAAAATCTATGAGTTTTACTAATGGGTTTTCTTCTCCGTTAACTTCATTTTTTGCAACCGTTGTTTTGGTAACACCAATAAGTTTTTCAAAAACTTGTTTGTTGGCTTCTAATAAAGATAGATTGGCTTTTTCGGCAGCAATGGTTTCGTTGTATAGGTCTTCTAATTGCTTATCGGTTAACCACGTTACACCATCAACACTATTTATTTCTTTAATAGCTTTTATAAATTCTTGTTTTAAAGTCACTTCTTTAAAACTATTACGTAAACTTTTAGCAGGTTCTTGAGGAATACCGAAAGCACCTTGGTCGATTACTTGCCAATTCAAGTCTTTTAATTTTTCTAAAAATGGTTTTTCTACATTATTATATTCTGCCATGTTACTTTTCTTTTATTATAAAATGTAAAGTATAATCTTTTGGTTGTGCTATAAATGAATCGTTAGTTTCAAAATTATCTGTACTACTAAAATTAAATGGACTATAAATTCTATATATTTTTTTACTACTAACTAAGGCAAATTCATAAAGTTCACTTTCATCAATGCCATGCTCTTTTTCTGCTTTTGTAAGAATAAAGGAATTATCTTTTGATAATGCCTTAACTTCTACATGTTTCCATACATTATTCTCATTTTTATAGGTTATATCGTACTGTAAATCATCATTGTTATTAGATACATCAGAAAAACCAGAAACCCATTTCACATTTTTATTCCCGTATTTTTTTTGCAAAGCCTTTAAAACTTTTCGCTCGGCTTCTTTTCCACTTAAACTCTTAGTCTCATCACCTTTTTTACTATGTGTTTTACGTGTTTTCTTCCTTTTTTTCTTTTTTAATCTTTTTGGTTGGTTATTTGACTTCTCAAAAGTTGCTTCAATTAAATCCAACGGTGCTTCATCGTCTATAATTTTTTCTTCCTCTTTTATTTCTTTATCTTTTGTGTTATCTTTTAAATAAGATTCTATAGTTATATGATTATTTACAAAATACAGTAAACTTTTTATCTCATTGTTCATGTCATTTATGTCATAACTATATCTTGATAACAATTCTTTATATTTATTTTCAATAGTTACTTCTTCTTTATTTTCAGATTGAAGTGTAATTGGAAGATTTTTATTTATAAAGTCTGAAAGCACTTTTTTATAATCTATTACCAGTTTGAACTTATCCTGATACTTATATAATCTTTCTAGAGGTTCTAATGTAAATTTTTCAATATAGCTCAGAAAATGAATTTGTCCTTCTTTATTTTCATTTAACCAATACCATAGTTGTTGCTTAACTAATCCTTCATAATCTTCTCTAACATTGCGTAAATTCTCAATATGCCATTTCTCTATACCTTGAGAATAGATTTGTTCAATATTACTACCAAGGTTATCTGTTAGATATTGAATAAAATTATAAGTATGCTCATTATCACATACTTCAAAATTGAATTGATTGTATGTATTTGGAATTTCAATCTCTAATTTTTCTTCAATATAATTTATAAGCTCTTCTTGTTTATTGAATTCATCTTTGATGGCAATTTTTTTTAGTTTAAAAATTGATTTCCAAAAATTCACTTCGATTACTGAAACACCAAAAAAACTATGGACTATAGATAAATTTTCCTCATCAAAATCTTTTTTAATTAAATGCATTGTGTCTTTAATGTCATTTCTTATTAAAAATCTAAAATCATTTTTTAAATCGGTTACTTTAAATTGGATACTCATTATTTCTGCAAAAGCATCAGAGAAGTCAGATTCTTTGAGCAACACTTTTAAACTTTCATATTGTGGAATTTTTATAAAAAAAGTGTTTTTAAAAATTATAAAATCATAATTTTCAAGAGCTATATGATTCTCTTCATTATAAGTATATGTAGCACTTTCTACTAATTTAATTGAGGTGTTTTTTAAATAATTAACGTTTTGTTGAATTGCTTCTTTGGTTGAAATTTCTTTTTTCAAGCTTTTACTAAATAATCTATATGCCAATAAAGAAGGCTTTAGTTGTTCTAATAATTTTTGAAACTCGCTATCTATTTCTTTTGAAACTTTATAATCATCATTTAAAACTAAATGAGATGGGTTAATAATTTTAATCCCTAAGTATTTTTCCAATTTGTCTTGACCACCTCGTTTGGGATAATTTAAAATAGGAATTGACTTTTCTATTTTTTTTGGTAAGACACTATTGTTAGCGTAATAAACTTCTGAAGCTGGCAGTAAAACGGTTTCGCCATTTTTTTTTGCATATAAAGCTAGATTTTCTGGAATTTCAATTATTAAATCTTGCTTTAAGTCTTGTTCTTCTAACGCCTCTACAACAAGTTTGTATAGATTTTGAACACCTTTTGGTTTAGCTTCATCGAACTGCGATGGTAAATCCAACAACACTTTATATAATAATTTAGGATGTAAAGTTTCTATAGTTTCTTTTGCACCTAATCGTATTAAAATTGAATTTACAGTACTTGATTCATAACCATACTGTTTTAACCAAGAGTAATCAATGAAAATACCTTGATTAACGATGCTTTTAAGCGTGTCATTTGTGTCTTGAATAATATAAGAAGTAAATATCTTATATTTTAAAAATTGAAATTTAATATAGGATATTGAAGTTGAAATGGCAGGCTTTACTTTTACATAAGACCAATATAAATGCTCTTCATTATTTTCTAGTTGTTTTCTTAAGAAAGAATCTTTTAAAACTAATAACAAGAGTTTATTTACCTCTATTTCTTTAATAAGGTTAAAATCATCAATAAATGAGACTACTGATTCTCTAGAAATTTTTCCAATATCAAAATTATCTGGTCTTATAACATCTTTAGAAAAAACTGTTTCTATATATTCATTTTCTGCCCAGTTGTTCGCTAGTGATTTTTTACCAATTTTAATGTATTTATATACTCCTAGCCATAAAAAAAAAGTTTCAATTTCTTGTTCGCGTTCTACTTCAATACCCCATTCATTTATTGGTAATATGTAGTCTTCATTCGTGTATAAATCTTCAAAAATTATATTTGTAATTGCACCCGATGGATACGTTTCACTTAAAAAAAGGTCATTAGCGCTGGTAACCTCATTATTTTTATTTAATAAAGGTACTTCCGTTTTAAGCACTTCTAATTTATTATCAATATTAGGGAAATTGATATATAATGCTTTTACCATTTCCTTTACTAAAACTCTTTTATCATTTTCAGTTTTAGTACTTGCAATCTCTTGTCTAGTTCCTGTGATTACTTTATCAATAACATTATTACTATCATAAGGCTGTATATTAACTACATTTTTTATTGCTCTTTGAAATTCTCTAGATTCAGGTTCTTTCTTATCGAATCCATCTTTAATTTTTATTAAAATAGCATCGTATAAATCAGTGTTGATAAAATCTACCTTAATTTCATCTGGAATTTCAAATTCTTCTTTCGCTCTTTTTACGGGTGTAAATGTTGTAGTGGTTTTAGGTATAACCTCTTTCTTTTTTTGATTGATTAAAAGAGAAAATAAGTCATCTGTAGTATCACTTTTATGCACCTCATTTAATATTATTATAAGATGTGCTCTTTGCTCTATGGTTATGTCTTTATAAGATAGCTTGTCTATTTGTTCAACCAAATATTCTTTTGTATACGTATCGTTTTTAAATTCATTAACAATACCATCTTCTAATGGTAAAATAAGATCTGGAAGCGTTTCTTTAAAGTTGTCTTTAAAGAATAAATTAAAATCATTATTATAAAATATTGCCTTATTAAGTGGTATATAATTATCACTTATGGAAGGATAAACCTTTGTTTCTTTTTTTAATTCTTCAATTTTTGTGTAAAAATCTGCTACTAACTCACTATCAGTACTTTTATCTATAGGTGTTAGTAATTTAAAAGGTCGCCAATCCACTCGTTTCTTGGTTAAATGGATGGCACATTTTTTTAAAAGCTTTGTGAGTTTTTTTAAAATAAAAATGTTAACATCAGAAGGGTTTAAATAATCTCTAGAGCTATTAAGTTCAAAAGTGCAATGAACAATACAAGGTAAAGACACAGAAACTTTTGTAGGGAAGTAATTAAATAATTTATAATATCTATCTGATAAATTTTCTTGATAAGCGACTTTTATTTGATACTTCTGTGGATCACTTTTTTCTTTGTCTTGTAAATTATCTGGTAATTTTTTTTCTTTGGTAAAAACCTTCCAACTTGTTTCATTTATGGTAATTTCCCAATAATCTTCTTTTTCTTTACGCTTGCTTTTATATGTTTGTTCTGCTTCTCCTGAAATACGAATCACTAAAATTTCTATATTATTTAAAAACAGTAACAACTCTGAACACAACTCGTTTACTTGCTTTTTAATGCTATTTTCTGCTGTAGTCCTGTACTTTATTTCTACAATTGTTTTCCAATCGTTATTACTATTGTCATCTTCAATAGTTGGTATCGCTAAAAAAGGAAAAGGAATGGCACTGTCTTTTAAACCTTTTGCCAATCTTAATTCTTTTTTTTGTTCTTTTGTTAACTTTAATTCTTCTTCAAAAATTGTCTTGGCATTTTTTTCTGAAAAAGTAACTTTACTCCCATTTGAATAAATATTAATAGCTTCTGCCCAATTTAACACCGAACGAAAACCAAGCCCTTTATTACCAATAAAATGGGACTTTATTTTAGTGCTAAAATGCCCTAACATTATAGATTTTATTCCAGAAGCAGAAAAAGCTTCTCCCATATTGGCTATGGCGATTGTGTTTTTATCTTTATCCCAAATTATTTGTGCTTTGGTAGAACCCGTATCATCTACATTTTGTAATAATTCTAATAATTGTCTGCTTTCATATTCTTTAGCTAATTCCTTTTCATCATTGTAATCTCTTATAATATGATCTTTATTGTCTTTGTAAAATTTTGTTTTTTCTTCTATAAGATTTTCAATGTCTTCTTTAAATGCCATAGCTTTTTCTCAATTATATTTCTTCCTCCACACTCACAGCAACCCTACCCGTTAACAAATCTTGCAGTAAACCTGCTTTTAGTTGTTGGTATTTGGCTAAGGCTTGTTGCTCGGTTTGGATTTTTTGGTCAATTGAATTTAGCTTCTTCTCTAAAATATTCGTTTCAATTTGTGGAATATTAAAAAAAAGTAAACTACGAATTTTCTCCATACCAAAGGCTGGTTGGGAAGTTGTATGTATTTTCCTTGATATTTGATTTTCTACATTTTTAGAATTTAAATAATGATAAACTAAATCCTTATTTCTAAAAGGTTTTATTAGAATTACGTTCGCACTTAATGAATATGACTGAGGAAGGCTTAGCCTTTTTGGGGAACCAATAGTTCCTATTTTACCAAATATTATATCACCTTCAGAAATTGAATATCTTTTTTTGTGTTCTATTAGAACTTCCGGATTTACTAGTCTACATTTTGAAAGCTGAACTTCTCCATTCTGTATATCGTTAATACCTAAATAAGGTGTTCCGTTATGAAATTCAGGTGGCGTACGATGACTTGGCTGAGGGTCAATAGCTTCAATAAACTCGCCCAACTCATCAACCTCCCAATCCCTAGGAATCAATCCCAAGGCACTTTCTTTAAACAAGTCTGGTGCTTCTTGTGGTGTTGGACGCAGTTTACCTGTGTTTACATCGATACCACGTGTAAACAAATCGTGCATTAAACCTTGTTTTATGGCTTGGTATTTGGCAATTGCGCTTTCGGTTTTTTCTATCACGCTATCTACTGTAGATATGATTTTGGATATTTTTTTTTGTTGTGGTAGTGGTGGATAATTAACTTTAAATATTGTTTTTAAGTCCTTTGGAACGTGAGGTACGCCTGTTCCCGTTCTTTGTCCTTGAATCCAATCATAATTAAAATCTACAACTCGGAATAAATATTCAGGCACTAACTCACTTGAAACATTCATTTTTGCAAAAGTTGAACCCAAAACACCCTTGTGACCTATAGGCATAATCCTGAACGCTCACCATCCCATAGTATTAATACATCGTCTTCAAGACAATTGACACTTCCTTTTATTTTACCCCAAAATTTTACATCACCCCTTAATACATCTGTATTAATTATTGGGGCAAATCCTTGAATTGGATATGTTGACTGTTCTGAAATTTTACCTTTCTGAATTGTTACTAACTCACCTAAAGGCACTTTTTTCCAATTATCCCTCATAACCCAATTCCATTAAAAAGTTATTTAATTGGTTGGCAGCTTTCTCTCTACTATCTAAAATATTAACCAAGGTATTTTGGTATTTGGTAAAGCGTGTTTCTAGCTCGGTAATTAAAGCACGTTCGTAACGGTTTACGTAATCCATTACGGTATGGTGTAACACGGCTTTAAAACGTGTTAGTATTAAGGTTTTGGCTTCGTCTGGTGTTATTTTTTCGCGTGCTTTGGCAACTAAATCTTCTTTTGTGGCTTTAATTTCGGCAATGGTGGCTTTACAGGTTTTTAGCTCGTTGGTTAACTTTGTGTGTTTTGCTAGTTGTTGCTCTATGGTTGCTTTTTTGGTTTCGGCTTGGGTTTGTGCTTTTTGTTTTTGTGATAACTCTTCTGTTAATTCTTTTGCTTCTTCGTTAGTTTTTATTCTAATTTTTAAAGCTTTAATTTCTTTCTTTAACTCACGGATAGAAGCGTTGTGAACTTTTATATTGTCTTTTAATTCTTTAAGCACTTCTTTTGGGAAAACGTCGTAATTGTCTTCGTCAAATTCGCCTTCCTCTAGCTCGTTTACTTCATTAAATAACGCTTCTAACTCGTCGCGTCTGGCTTCATTAGTCGCTAATTCTTCTAAAACTTCTGGAAATTGTGATTGTAATATGTCGTCTGCAGGAATTAAATCAGCATTCCAACCACTAGCAGCAATCGATTTTAAATCGGTTTCTAAAACATTCCAATAGGCTGCAAAAGCGCCTCTGCTTTTGTGTAAGTCTAAAATACCCAATGCACTAAAATCGTTTGCAATACTTATAGAGAAATCTCTGTATAAGTCATACACATTTTTCTGTTCTGGTAAGGCTTCTAGTTTAAGTACATTGTTTGTCCACCATTGGTTAACTCCGTTGGTGTATTGCTCTCTTTTTAGTGTAATATCATCGTGTTCTAAAACAATGGTTTTTATTTGTTCTTTAGCTTCAATGCCTTCTACTAAAATATCATAGCCTACTTTTGGTGACTTATGATAAATGGCTGTTCGTAAGTGTATGTAATTATCCCAAAAACTCTGTAAAGCATCAACTTCTACTGTTGGGATTCCACCATGTAAATGGGCATTTACATCTTGCGGTTCGGCAGGAGAACTATTATCTACATACCTTCTAATATTAAAGTTGTAGTCTTCTTTTTCTAAATCTGTTTTAGATATGTTTCTTGCATAGCATTCTAAATTCTCTTTGTTTTTATAGATGTAGCTAATTTTAGCAATATCTTCAGGACGCAGTTTGTTTTGGTTTTTGCCTTCTTTGAATTCTCTATCTGCATTAATAAATAACACCTCGTTACGTTCTGCTGCTCCTTTTTTGTTAATGATTAATACAGACGCAGGAATCCCTGTTCCATAAAACAAACCAGAAGGTAAACCGACCACGGCTTCTAAGTAGCCCCGATCTACCAACCATTGGCGCATGCTTTTCTCTTCGCTACCTCTAAACAACACCCCATGTGGCATTACAACTGCCATACGACCGTTGTCTTTTAACACCG
>NZ_JBDVOT010000179.1:0-1680 GCF_039968975.1 Maribacter sp.
GCCATGGCTGAAGAGCCCAAGGAGTGGGAGTTTAGAAGTAAACCGGCTTGGCAACGCTTAATTATTATGTTAGGCGGTGTAACGGTAAATTTCATTTTGGCTGTAGTTATTTTCATTGGTCTGGCATATGCTTATGGTGAAACTTATATTGCGAATGATAGTTTAAAAGACGGAGTTTGGATTACCGATACTACTTTGGGTGATGCACTAGGCATACAGACAGGTGATAAGGTTCTTGCCGTTGATGGTAAAGAAATTGAATCCATGAATACCATAGTGCCAGAAGTTGTTTATGGAGAGAATATAACTATTGAACGTGACGGACAGCAAATTGAAAAGGAAATTCCTGTAAATTTTATAGAAACAATTTCAGAAAATAAGGAACAAGTTCGATTTATTAAACCAAGATTGCCATGGGTGATTAGTCAAGTACCTGAAGATTCGCAAAATGCTAGTGTGGGTTTTCAAGCTGGTGATGTTTTGACGACTATTGCAGGTACTTCAGTTAAATATCAGGATCAAGTTTTTCCTATTTTAGAATCTAACAAAGGAAAGAATGTAGACCTGATAGTTAATCGTAATGGTACAGATGTGCCTTTAAAGGCGAAGATTTCAGAAGAAGCCAAGCTTGGACTAATGATTGGTATGACTGGTGCTGATGCAGAAAAACAAGGATTTTTGAAATATAACACTACTGATTACACTTTTTTAGAATCTATCCCAGCCGGATGGAACAAAGGTGTTAAGACCCTTACAGATTACATTAAGGGGATGAAGAAAATCTTTAATCCTGATACTGGTGCTTATAAAGAAGTAGGTGGTTTTGCCGCTATTGGCGGTATGTTCCCAGATACTTGGAACTGGCCAGCGTTTTGGGGTACAACTGCGTTTATATCCATTATTCTTGCCTTTATGAACATTTTGCCAATCCCAGCTTTAGATGGCGGACACGTTATGTTTTTACTTTATGAAATGATCACAGGTAGAAAGCCGAGCGATAAATTTTTAGAGTACGCACAGATAACCGGATTCTTTATTTTAATAGCACTTTTACTGTTCGCAAACGGTAATGATGTTTATAAAGCGATATTTAAATAAAAAAATAATTTATTTGTTTGGAGACTTTCAAAAAACTACTATATTTGCACCCGCTTTAGGAAACTAAAACGGGTTATTTTCCTCCTTAGCTCAGTTGGTTAGAGCATCTGACTGTTAATCAGAGGGTCCTTGGTTCGAGCCCAAGAGGGGGAGCAAAAAGCGAAATCCAATCTATTTATTTAGGTTGGATTTTTTGTTTTTGGTCATTATTTATGGCGGTTTGCGCTGTTCTACTCTTTATTCCTATTTTTTTCTGAAAAATCAATTCTTCACCAAATCACTTAAAATTAGGTGTTCTTTTCGGTACGCTATTTAAAGTTGTAGCTATCCCTCATTATTTGAATTAATAACAGGACAAGTCATTTCAACCCAGGTTAATCTATCGCCAATCTTTTTCAATATCTTTACTTCAGTATAAAAGTTGTTTTTACAAAATCATATATGTCAAACTATTTAATTACCGTTAACGAAGAAGAAATAGAATGCAAAATTAGCGATGCCAATGCTCTAGATAGCATTGCCGTTAATGCACATACTCTTCATGTTTTGCAAGAGAATAGCGCTTTTGAGGTAGAAATACGC
>NZ_JBDVOT010000180.1:0-24932 GCF_039968975.1 Maribacter sp.
GCAGCAGATCTTTCACAAGCAGATGGTATTCGCATATGGCATGACCAATCTCTTGTAAAACAACCCTGGGGCAACCCAACTTCTTGGCACTTAGACACTCCTTTTTGGTCTTTTAATGATAAAGAAGCTCTAAGCTTATGGGTAGCCTTAGAAGATGTAACATTACAAAATGGCTGTTTATATTTCATGCCCGGCTCTAATCAAGATACAGAGCTTGTAGAACCTGGCATTGGCTCTAACATGGGAGATATTTTTAACTCATACCCTAAATATGGAACCAAAGAACCTCAACCTGCAGTAATAAAAGCAGGTAGCTGTACTTTTCATAACGGCTTAACTATCCATGCTGCGGGAGTAAATATGACACCTAGAACAAGAAAAGCAATGACCTGCGCATATATGCCAGACGGTGCTGTTTTTAATGGAAAACAAAATGTTTTACCAGATGATTATTTCAAGTCCTTAAAAATTGGAGATGTTTTAGATAACGAAGAGCAGAACCCATTAATATATCATAAAAACTGGGACTAAAAATGAACGATGCTAATTGGGGGCATTTTGACAGAATGTTGCCTATACAAATAGAAGCCATATTCAAAAAATCTCCAATTGCGTATATACCTTGGGGAGCAATAGAATATCATGGTAATCACAACCCAACAGGTTTAGATACACACAAAGCATATCATTTATGCGTGGATTTGGCTAAGGTTTCTGGTGGTTTAGTTTTTCCGCCCATAAGTTTAGCGGCCAATCTAATAAAATCATATCCCGGTGTTAATTTTCCTAAACATTCTATTGAGTTTTCTGAACGATTAGTTCGCTCTATTTGCGAAGAATATATAGAACAATTAATCTCTCAAGAATTCAAAATAGTTGTGTTACTATCTGGTCATGCCGGTCAACCTCATTTAGATATTTTGAAAGATGTAGCCAAAGAGTATAACAAAAAGCAAACAGATTGCTATATCTGGGCATTGGCAGAGTTTGACATCTTGCCTAATGATTTATTAGAAGCTAATCATTCAGCTTTAGGCGAGACATCCTTACAATTGTATTACGAACCGCAGACAGTAGCTCTTGAAAACTTACCTAAAGAAAGAGAGGTAACTCTAGAGCAAGATGCAGTGTCTGGTAAAGACCCAAGATTAGCTAATAAAAAACTTGGTAAGCAAATAGCAAAAACCTTTGTGTTGAACGCATCAAAACAAATAGAAGGTTTTAAGCAAACATACTTTTAAAATGAAAAAGAGAATATTAGGACGTACTGGATTAGAGGTAAGCGAGATAGGGTTAGGTACTTGGGCTTTTGGTAATAATGTATATGGCGGGGTTGCTGAAAAAGACGGGATTGCAACAATTCATGCAGGTATAGATATGGGTATTAACCTATTTGATACGGCCCCACAGTATGGAACAGACAAACAAGACGGTGTTGCTGAAATTGTATTGGGAAAAGCCTTAAAAGGAAAAAGGGATAAAGTTTTTATATCCTCAAAA
The DNA here is from genome assembly GCF_039968975.1 of Maribacter sp. Lineage (GTDB taxonomy): Bacteria > Bacteroidota > Bacteroidia > Flavobacteriales > Flavobacteriaceae > Maribacter. The sequence continues at coordinate 1,501 of NZ_JBDVOT010000180.1, forward strand.
TTTGGAAGAAATCCTTGTATAAAAAATGGAGCTTCACAGTTTTACAAATCACGAATTATTGACTCTGTAAATGAAAGCTTAAAACGTTTGCAAACCGATTATATAGATGTACTTTTTTTTCATTCTCCATTCTCGCCCAATGAAATAAATGATGATGTTTGGGAAGGTATTGAACAAGTAAAAAAACAAGGTAAGGTTAAATTTATAGGGCATTCAATTTCCATGTTCCATCAAACCGAAAACATGGCCAGACAATGGGCAAATGAAAATAAGATAGATGTAGTACAAGTAGTGCTTAGCTTAATGAACAGAGAATCACAAAAGCTAATTAATGAACTACACGAATCTAATGTTGGTGTTTTCGCCAGAGAATGTCTTGCCAACGGTTTTTTATCAGGAGCGTTTACTAAAGATACCGTATTTAAGGAAGGAACTTTAAACGCTCGTTATTCTCGTGAGCAACTTGCCGAAAGAATAGACCAAGTTGAAGCATTTAAATTTTTGATACAAAACGATATTCATAATATGCCAGAGGCTGCGTTACGATGGGTTTTAGATCAAAATGGGGTAACCACTACTTTATCCGGAGCTAAAAATATTCATGAGCTTAAGGGTGCAGTTTCTGCTTCTAAAGCAAAATCATTTACTAAAGAAGAATTACAAAAAGCCAAGACCGTTTTGAAAAAAAATCATGAAGCGGCCTAAAACCAAATAAAACTATGGGCGCATTACTAGGTTTAATATTACATGCAATTGGTGGTTTTGCCGCAGGTAGTTTTTACATCCCATTTAAACTAATTAAAAAATGGAGCTGGGAAACTTCGTGGTTTGTATTAGGTGTAGCCGCATGGCTTATAGCACCAATACTTATGGCTTGGTTTACCGTACCCAATTTATTTGATGTTTTGTTTGCTGCGGATTTCGAAACAAAACTTTACACGTTCGTTTTTGGGGTGCTTTGGGGTATTGGCGCATTGACCTTTGGCTTATCTATGCGTTATCTAGGTATAGGTTTAGGTATGGCAGTTGTGTTAGGGTTTACCGCTGCATTCGGCACACTAATACCACCAATTTATTCAGGAACATTTTTACAATTACTACAAACACCAGGTGGTATTATTGTCCTGATCGGAGTATTAGTTACTTTACTTGGAATTGCAATTGCAGGTAAAGCCGGAATTTTAAAAGAGAAAAATTTAAATATTGAACAACAAAAAGCCGCAGTTGCCGAGTTCAACCTATCTAAAGGAATTATAATAGCAATCATCTCAGGTATACTGAGCGCTTGCTTTGCTTTTGGTCTTGCCGCTGGCAAACCTATTGCTGATGAGGCATTAAAAGTAGGAGTTCAAAATATATTTCAAAACAATCCTGTTATTGTCTGGATCCTTTGGGGCGGCTTATTGACCAATGTAATCTGGACAATTGTATTAGGTGTTAAGAATAAAACTTTTGGTCAACTTACAGATAAAACTATACCCAACAAACCTAAAAACTATATACTAGCCATAGCAGGTGGAGTCACCTGGTATTTTCAATTCTTCTTCTATGGCATGGGCACAACATATTTGGGTGAAGAATATGAATTTGCCAGTTGGTCTTTACACATGGCATTCATCATTATTTTTAGCACACTTTGGGGGGTTTACTTTAAAGAATGGGAAGGTGTCTCTAAAAAAACCATGCGTACTTTATGGCTCGGCCTTGCTGTAATCATTTTATCTACACTAATAATTGGTATAGGAAATAGCCTGTAATTTCAACATTGAATTAAATACTGAGAGCAGAAATGAAAATCAAAAACATAGCATCGCTATTTGTCTTTTTATTATTTGTAATAATAACTCATGGTCAAGATAATTTTATTCTTGAAGAAGCAACTACACCTAGGTTCAATCTAACAGATAAAATTTGGGAACAAAATATTGGCGATGCATCTGTTTCACTTTGGAACGATGATAAACTAAGTGCATTTAGTATTACAATTGATGATAATTACGAGAACGATATTCCTTTTTGGATTGAACAACAAAAAATATTTTCATTCAATTTTACATGGTTCGTAATAACAGAGGCAGAACAAAAATACAACGTAAAGAATTGGGCATTGTTCAATGAGCTTGCCAAAACAGGAAATGCCATACAAGGGCATGATGACAGAAACTGGTATGAAGATAAAGCCAAAGGAATCAACTTTCCTTCTATTAAAAATTACAATAACAGATTAAACCGTACTATATCAAAAATTGAAAAAAATATTGATAATCAAAAATGCTTAACGTATGCATACCCATGGGGCGAAGGAAATGAAAATGAAGCCGGTAAGCACTTTATAGCTAGTAGAGGAGTTATTGGCAGATTGAACAATGCAAATCAAATAAATTTTAAACAAGTAAGAAGTATTTCTAACCCTCATATTTATGAAAACGACAGTACTCGCAATCATTACATTTTACCACTCTTAGACAAAACTTCTACATTAGAAAATAAAAATTATTACAGAGGATGGGGAAGCACTCATTTTCATGAAGTATCTGCATTAGACTCACAAAAGAAAACGGTAGAATTTCTAAATTATCTCAAAGAAAAAGAAGATAAATTATGGATTGGTACTTTTCCTGATATTGCAAAATATGCTCAAGAATACGCAACACATTCTATCCATGTAGATTCGGTTTCTGAAACTCAAATTCATATCACATTAAAAGATGAAATGAGAGATGATATTTATGACTACCCTTTAACTGTAAAAGTGCGTTTAGCTAATAACTGGATCTCTCTTTATGCCTCTCAAAGCGGAAGTGAAATTGCAAGTGAAATAATAGAGTATAACAATAACAATTATGCCTTGATAAAAGCTGTACCTGACAGCGGACAAATAATACTAAAAGGGAAAATTGACCATACCATTTCTGAAAATAGTAATCAAATGCGTTTTGAGCTTACTACTCTTAAAGACGAATATTATATACCTACTGCCATTTCTAACGAAGCAAAAGAAATTCTTAAAAAAAGAGGAAGATTCGCAAAAAACGGTGCCCGCTTACCAGACCCCGATGCACCTATTAAAGAATGGACAGATTATCAAAACGGTTTAGAAAGTAGGGTATTAAAAGCTATTGAACCTATTAAATTATATTACAAACCATCTATAGATACCATAACCATTGGTGGTATTAGGGCAATAGATATAAAACCTAAAGGTTATAAGAAAAATAATAAAGTAATAGTGTATGTGCATGGTGGCGGCTATGTTTCATTAAGCGCCGATGCTACATTAGCATCTATGCTACCATTGGCAGATATATCTGGATTAAGAATCATAGCTATAGATTACACCTTGGCCCCACAAGCTAAATTTAAAATAATAACCAATGAAGTTATTCAATTTTACCAAGCACTTTTAAAGCAATATAATGCAGAAAATATTGCTTTCTACGGTGATTCTGCTGGTGGCGGATTAGCTTCTGGGAGCATCTTAAAAATGAGGGATTTAAATTTACCATTACCATCATCATTGGTTTTATGGTCACCTTGGTTAGATTTAGCAAAAGTAGGAGACAGCCATTATACCTTAGCAGATAATGACCCAAGTCTAAAATATTCTAATTTATTAGAGTACGCTGCACTTGCATATGCTCCTGAAAGTGAATTTAAGAACCCTTATGTCTCCCCTGTTTATGGTGACTACTCTAAAAATTTTCCACCTACCTTAATACAAGTAGGCAGCAAAGAAATACTATTGAGTGATGCCATAAGAATGTACAGAACCTTAGATGACCATGATATAGAAACAAAGCTAGATGTATATGAAGGCATGTGGCATGTTTGGCAAGGGTATTATTTAACTCCTGAATCAAAAACAGCAGTTAAAAACACCAATAAATTTATTTTGAAACATCTAAAATGAAATAGAAAAAACAATTTCTTCAGATAGATGTATTCGTAGTATCATATATAAACTATTAGAGAACATTGATTTCTAATAACGTTTCACTTATCTGAAACTCAACCAATATATACCATAAAATAACTGCACCAAAACACATTAAAATCATGACCCAAAGTTTACGCTACCTTATACTTTTATTTTTACTATCTATTTCTCAAATTGCGGTCTCACAAGAATCTACAGTTACCATAAACCATGAAGGCAAAGAATTTACACAACTTAAACATGCATGGACTTCTCAATGGATCACTCACCCAAAAGAATCTACATTAGATGCTAGAAAATTCTTATTTAGAAGAAGCTTTGAATTAGCGTCGAAACCAGAAAAATTTATTATTCACCTTTCTGCAGATAATCGCTATCGTTTATATGTAAATGGCAAATATTTACTTTCTGGACCTTCTTCTTCTGACATTGATAATTATAGATATGAAACCATTGATATTGCAAATTACTTAAAGACAGGTAATAATATTATCTCTGCTGAAGTTGTCAATTTTGGAGAATACAGAAAAGCTTCTTCTATGACCTTCCAAACTGCTTTTATATTACAAGGCGATAAAAATAATGTTGTAGATATTAATACCGGCCGAAATTCTGAATGGAAAGTAATTAATGATGAAGGGTTTAAAAGCATACCATTTGTTAGTGATTCTTTACGTGGCTATTACGCAGCAGGACCAGGTGAAAGACTATTATCAAAAAAACACCAATGGGGTTGGAAAACTATTGATTATGATGATTCAAATTGGTTAAAACCCAAACTAGGCACCGTTGAATTTGCTGTAGGTCGTGGCTTTCTATATGGTAGCACATGGTACTTGGTGCCCAGAAAAATTCCTTTTCTAGAAGAGACAACTCAACGATTTCATAAAATTGCTAGAATAGAAGGTGTAAAAAATAACACCAATTTTATAACCGGAAAAAATAGCTTAATAATACCTTCAAATAAAAAAGTAAGCATATTGCTAGATATGTCTCATCATACAATTGGACACCCAGAAATTAAATATTCTAAGGGTGCGGAAAGTAATATCAAAATAACTTATGCTGAAGCCTTGTATGACGAAAACTGGAAAAAAGGCAATAGAAATGAAATAGAAGGAAAACAAATTTTAGGATATTATGATATAATTGAACCTGATGGGGGTGAAAGCCAAACTTTCAAACCCTTTGGACAAAAAACGTTTCGCTTTGTTCAGTTAGATATTGAAACCAAAAGTGAAGCATTGTTAATTGATGACTTCTATAATATATTCACAGCTTATCCTTTTAAAGAAAACGCACAATTTAAAACGGATAACGAGCTACTTGAACAAATTTGGGACGCCTCATGGCGTACTCTTAGAAACTCATCAACCGAAAGTTTTATTGATCCCTATTACGAGCAACTACAATATATTGGGGACACAAGAATAGAAGCTAAGGTTTCTATAAGTGTTGATGGTGATGATAGGTTAATGCGTAAAGCCATAGAAATGTTTGATAATTCTAGATTGCCAAATGGTCTTACCCAAAGTAGATATCCGTCATATATAGTTCAAGTCATACCCACATATTCTTTATTGTGGATTAACATGTTACATGACTACCATATGTATAAAAACGATGATGAATTCGTTAAGAAGTTTATACCTGGTATGAAAACTGTAATTGACTGGTGGATAGATAAAGTAGACGACAACAACATGCCTACAAATATGGAATGGTGGAATTTCACAGATTGGGCAAAGGGTTACAAAAACGGAATACCGCCTGGAGCAGATGATGGATATTCTGCATCGGTAGCATTACAATTTGTAAAAACACTACAAGATGCAGCTCAAATTTTTGGTGATCTAGGTTACCAAGAAGAAGCTATACAATATCTTGATTTGGCAAAAAAAGTTCGCAATAGTGTAGTTAAAAACTGCTTTGTAGAAGAAAAAGGAATCTTCGCTGAAACACCGTATAAAGTGCAATTCTCACAACACACTAATATTATGGCTATTCTAACAAATGCCATACCTAAAGAAAACCAGCAAGCATTAATGCGAAAAATACTTGATGACAAAAGTTTGATCCAAACTACTATATACTATAAATACTATTTGTTTGAAGCTTTGCACAAGGCAGGTCTAGGTGACAAATATCAAAACTTGCTAGATAGCTGGACCAACCAATTGGATCAAGGCTTAACCACATTTGCAGAAAAAGATATAGAGCCCCGTTCAGAATGCCACGCATGGTCAGCTTCACCAAACTATCACTTTCTCAAAATTATAGCAGGTATTTACCCGCTTGAATCTAATTTCAAGAAAATAGCTATAGCGCCAAATTTTGGTGACTTAAATGAAATTATCGCTAAAATGCCCCACCCAGGTGGAGAAATAAGCGTAGAGATTAAAAAGAATTCTAAAAACACTGTAAAAGGTATTGTCTCTATACCAGCAGGCACTAAAGGCATTTTTATTTTCGGTAATCAACGCATAACATTAAAACCTGGTCTTACACAAATTAATATGTAATTATATAAAACCATCTATTTCGCAAAAATAGAAGTATTCATTACTATCAACCTTAATATTAAAACATGAAAAAACTATATACACTACTACTATTATCTTTAGTTTCTATAACTGGTTTTTGCCAAGAAAACTCTGAAATAAACCTATTTCAAAATACAGATGAAAGAGAAAAAACATCATTAAATGGTTTATGGGATATTATAGTTGACCCACTTGAAAATGGTTATTACGGTCATAGGCTAGAACCTAAACCAGATGGTTATTTCCTTAACAAAAAGATGGAAAAACCATCTGATCTTGTAGAATATAATTTTGATACCAGCGACCAACTTATGGTACCGGGAGACTGGAATACGCAAAAAGACAAACTGTATTATTATGAAGGCACAATTTGGTACAAGAAAGACTTTAAATATATTAAGGACAAGCAAGAAAATCTATATCTATACTTTGGAGCAGTAAATTACAAAGCCATAGTATATTTAAACGGAGAATTAATTGGTAAACATGAAGGTGGTTACACGCCGTTTCAGTTCAATATTACGGATAAAGTTAAAGATGGAAATAATTTCGTTGTTGTAAAGGTAGATAACAGAAGAGAACGTGAAAATGTACCAACAGTTAACCAAGATTGGTGGAATTATGGCGGCATAACAAGATCTGTATATCTAGTAAAAACCCCTAAATCTTTTATCAGCGATTACTCCGTTCAATTATCTTCAAATAACAAAAATGAAATTTCTGGATGGGTACGTGTCAAAAACAGCACAGAAGGTGACAAAGTTATTCTAGAAATACCAGAGCTATCTAAAAAGGTAGAAATTAAAATAAACAATGGGTTAGGTAAATTCAATTTTAAATCAAAGCCTCAATTATGGTCCCCCACAAACCCAAAACTGTATAAGATTTCATTAACGACAAAAGCCGAAACACTTACCGATGAAATAGGATTTAGAACTATTACAACCAACGGAAGTAACATTATCTTAAATGGAGAGAAAATATTCTTAAAAGGCATAAGTATTCATGAAGAAGCACCATTTAAAACTGGTAGGATAACAACTTTAGAGGAAGACAAAACACTACTAGGTTGGGCAAAAGAATTAGGTTGCAATTTTATACGTTTAGCCCATTACCCACATAATGAACAAATGGTACGTGAGGCAGAAAAAATGGGATTAATGGTATGGTCAGAAATCCCAGTGTATTGGACAGTTGCTTTTGATAATAAAAACACCTACAAAAATGCAGAAAATCAATTGTCTGAAATGATTTCAAGAGACAAAAATAGAGCTGCCGTAATTTTATGGTCGGTTGCAAATGAAACTCCAGAAGGAGAAGACAGATTATTATTCTTAGATAATTTAATTAAGCGAGCCAGATCTTTAGACCCTACTCGTTTAATTACAGCTGCGTTAGACACACAAGCAGAGGGTAATGATGGAAAACATATAGAAGATGCTTTAGGAAACCTGGTAGATGTTATTGGCATCAACAACTATTGCGGTTGGTATTATGGCACACCAGAATCATGTGCAAATGTAAATTGGAGCAGTAAATTCAATAAACCTATGATTATGAGTGAAGTTGGAGCAGGAGCACTTTATGGGCTTCATGGTGCATCTAATGAAAGATGGACAGAAGAGTATCAAGCTAAAGTATATGAGAACAACATAGAAATGATGAAAAACATAGATTTCTTAGCTGGCGTATCTCCATGGATATTAATGGATTTCAGATCTTCTCGTAGACCGCTAAAACGAATTCAAGAAGATTTCAATAGAAAAGGACTTATCTCTGAACAAGGAATGCGTAAAAAGGCATTTTACACACTACAGAATTATTATATCAATGAAAACAAAGATTGATTTCTAACCAATAGCATTGCTAGCTAAATTAAAAAATGATGAAAACTAAATTTATACCATTAGTAATAATTATTGCCTGTTTATTTGGGTGTAAAGAACATAAAGAAGCAACATCATCTACAAAAGCTACTGAAAACAGAATTGAAAATAAGCGTGAATTAATTAATAGAGTTTTTAAGATATCAGAAAAGCAATATAATCTTCTTATAAATAAAATAACAAACAACGAGCCATTACTTCAACCTAGGGGTATAACCGAAAATGATAATGTTCGCTTAGTACCATATTACGATTGGACCAGTGGTTTTTTCCCTGGTTCTCTATGGTACATTTATAAGTATAACCAGAAAGATAAATGGAAAGCCAACGCCATAAAATTTACCTATGCACTTGACTCTGTAAAATACATTACCAATTCTCATGATGTTGGGTTTATGTTAGATTGCAGCTATGGCAATGCTTATTCAATCGCAAATGATACTCTTTCTAAACGCGTAATTGTAGAAGGCGCTACATCATTAATAACAAGATATAGACCAAAAATTGGTGTCATTCAATCTTGGGATACTACTCCTAATATGGGATGGATTTCTGAAAAAGGCTGGAACACGCCCGTGATTATAGACAATATGATGAACCTAGAATTACTATACAAAGCTTTTCAGTTTACCAACGATTCTACATTTTATAAAATAGCATCAAACCATGCTAAAAAAACTCTTAAAAATCATTTCAGAGAAGATTACAGTAGTTTTCATGTAGTGGACTATGATTCTAAAACAAGTAAAGTCAGAAATAGGCAAACCGCTCAAGGATATTCAGATCCATCTTCATGGGCCAGAGGTCAATCTTGGGGTTTATATGGCTTTACACAGACCTTCGCAAACACAAAAGACAGTGTATTCTTAGATCAAGCAAAAAACATAGCTCATTATATCATGGGGAATAAGAAAATCCCAAAGGATTTAATTCCTTATTGGGACTATGATGCCCCAAATATACCAAACGAACCACGTGATGCATCTGCGGCAGCAATAACCGCCTCTGCACTATTGACTTTACAGCAATACGTACCCGAAGAGCAAAAAACTATGATTGCATACGCAGAAAAGATATTGCGACGACTCTCGTCTAATGACTACTTAGCAGATATAGGTAGTAACCAAGGTTTCTTATTAAAGCATTCTGTAGGTAATATTCATACAGACGAAGAAAATGACGAACCATTGAACTATGCCGATTATTACTATTTAGAAGCATTATTAAAATGGCAAGAAGTAGACTAAATTAATTTACCCCTACTATTTGTAAAGCATCATTATTGTTGGCGATTAAAATATATTGTTGACCACCAATTATAATCTCTTTCATTTTCTTAACGTCCTTATTTGCCAAAAATCCAGACTCCTTCAATGTTAATGGATATAAATCTTTTTCATTGTACGTCATCAACAGTCCAATAGAAGCATCATTACGTGGTGTTTCTGCTTCTGAAGAAAAAAGATTACCAGCAACCAAAACTTCATTATTACCATCATGATTATAATCATTAACCAATATGGCATTTATTGATGAAAATTGTGCTTCATTTGGTAATTTTTCACTTTTAAAAGAGCTATTACCCATGTTTTCAACATATAAAGAGGCAAAACTTTCTGCCTTATAATGCAACCCATCTTCTAGTTTATCTTCCGTATAAATATCAACTAAATCTGCATCTGCATATTTTTCATAATTATCAAATTTTTGAGCTATACCAGGTATTTGCTGAGATGAGCATTCTCTTCCTCTAAGCGGTAACTGTCTTTTACCTTCATAATAACTTAATACAATATCTAATTGATCATTATTGTCAAAATCGTTTGCAAAAACATCAAAAGTTTTTTCTGGCTTTGCCTTGTATTTATAGTTTAAACCTAAATTTCCAACAATAAAATCTTGATCGCCATCCTTATCTAAATCTGTCTTTGAAATACTATACCACCACCCTGTAGTATGCTCTAAATAGTTTTTACTAGTTACATTTGTAAAAGAATTATTGTCATTTTCCAAAAAAGTAATCGGCATCCATTCCCCAACAACAATCAAGTCTTCATCATTATCATTATCGAAATCTATACTAATTGCATCAGTAACCAACCCTAAATCAGTAAATGGGGAAGATATACTAGTTACATCCTTGAATTTTACACCTTGCCCGTTACTTACATTCTCTAATAAATGACTAGTTGCCGGTGTAGGGTAATTTTGTGGTACTAATCTAGACCCTACAAACAAATCTAAATCACCATCACTATCAAAATCAATAGGTAGTACTTTACCTCCGCTTTCAAATACTTTAGGCAAAGCAAATTTATCTTTTGCAAATACGCCATTACCTTTATTTACATACAACCTATCTTCATAAATTTTTGAATTAGCTTCAAATTCATTTCCTCCACTTACTACATATAAATCTTGCAGACCATCATTGTTGGCATCAAAGAAGACACCATCAATATCTTCATACCGACTTTCACTTTTAAAGAGCTCTAAATTTGATTTTTTAAAATTGCCCTCATCATCCTGAATATAAAGAGCACCAGCTTTATTAAGAGCTCCACCTATCCAGAAATCATCTAGACCGTCTCCATTTATATCTGCAACCGCTAATCCTGGTCCAAATTGTGACATTTTATGAGGTAACAAGGGTTCTTTTGCAAAATCGAAATAATTATTCTCAACATGTTTGAAATCTATTTTTGACCCCTTATCAGTACTATTGAAAATAGTTTTATTTTCAATAGTACTAAGGTTATTTTCAACATAAATGGATTCTTCAAAACCTAAGCTCAAGGTTTGATTGACCGGTACATTAATTAGTTTTTGCGTATTACCATTTACCCACTTTACTATTAAAGAGTCAATAGTTTCTGTTTCACCAATACCAAAATGAATGGTTGGCGCAACTGATGATTGGTAGCCTCTAGTCAACATTAATTCTGACACTTGTAAATTACCATCATTATAAATGGTAGCTATATTACCAACACCCATTGGGTTCAGCTTAGTTCCTTTAAATTTAATTTTTAAATAGTTATTACTTTTAGAGCTTTCAATTGTGTTTTCGTATAAATCAGCCTTTGCATCAATATTATTTACAACTAAATCTAAATCACCATCATTATCAAAATCTGCATATGCAGCACCATTAGAAAAAGCTTTATCACCAAGACCCCACTCTTCACTTTTATTGGTAAATGTTAAGTCTCCATTATTATGAAAGAGAAAATTAGCCAATGGCTCTGACGGCATTTCTTCTAAAATTTTAAAATCATCTTTCTTATGTTCAACGGTTTTTTCAAAATAAAGAGACTTTTTAAATTGATTGAAAAAATCATTGTTGTTAATATCACGCCTTGTACCGTTTGATATAAACAAGTCTTTTTGTCCATCATTATCAAAATCTGCAAACAAACCTGCCCAGCTCCAATCAGTAGATTTTACACCAGAAAATGCCGCAATATTACTATAAACCGGCAAACCTGCTTTATCAACACCCCTATTAACCTGCAAACTATTGTACATATATTGGTGGTGTAGACCTAAACCAATAATTTCATCAAATTTCTCTGGCAACATACTAGCCATATTTTCTTTTGACCTTTTATGGGTAGTCGGTGCCATATCTAACTGTACAATATCAAACAAACCGTCATTATTGAAATCAGCTATATCAGTACCCATACCATAGTAAGAAGTTTGCTGTGTAACTTCTTTACTCTTTTCAGAATACGTACCATCACCATTATTCATGTAAAAGAAATCTGGACTAGCAAAATCATTAGATACATAGATATCTTTAAAACCATCATTATTTACATCAGACACACTAACACCTATGCTTAAACCAAATGACAGTAGACCACTTTCCTTAGTAACATCGCTAAAGGTATTATCACCGTTATTTTTATAAAAATGACTAGAAGTTTCATGTTGAGCATTATCTAGTAGTAACGCATAAATACTTACAGGTGTCTTAAAATCTGTAGTAGGGTAATTGATTACATATAAATCTAAATCGCCATCATTATCATAATCAAAAAAAATGCTTTGCTGGGTTCTACCTTTATCCGCAATACCATATTTTTCTGCTTGTTCTAAAAAAACTGGAACACCCTTTTCATTAGTACCTTGATTTACATATAATTTATTGGCAAATGAATTATCTCTACCGCCCACGCTAACATAAATATCTAACCACCCATCGTTATTAATATCAACTGTAGTACTACCTGTAGACCACAAATCAGAGTTCATAGTTTTTGAAGCAATCGATACATCTGTAAATTTCAAATTGCCTTCATTAAGATATAGCTTATTATCTACCATATTACCGGTAAAGTAAATATCTTCTAAGTCATCATTATTAAAATCAGCTACAGAAACACCGCCACCCATATAAATATATTGGAAATTAAAATAATTGAATTCTTCAGTTTCCAAAAGGCTGTTATTAAATTCAATACCAGAATAAGATGCATCTTTTTTTACAAATAATTGTTGATCATTTAAGCCATCAGTAGATTCTTCATTAGAAGAACATGAAGCAAAAAGGAAAATGGAACAAAATATTATAATAAGAAAATGGTATGTTTTTAGGGAGTATCTCATCTTATGAAATTTAAATAAAAAAAAGCCAAATTACTTGAAATAAAAAACTGGCCTTTATAAAAGGCCAGTTTTTACATTAAAGAAAACTAACCTACTTAATAACCAGGATTTTGATCAGCCGAAGCGTCTAACATTAAATTTGTATCGAACTCCCCTTGAGGAATAGGAAGTAAATAATTCTTACTTGCATTAAATTTACTGCCTAAAACATCTTCAATTAGACCCCACCTCATTAAATCAGGAAATCTAGATTGTTCTCCCGCTAATTCAACTCTTCTTTCGTGGACTACGGCACTAAATATTTCTGCTTTGGTACTTACAGGAAAAGTAGTATTCATTTCATCTGTACCATAATTGGGCATATTTACCCTATCACGTACTTCATTAAGGTAATCTATAGCGGTTTGGCTATTGTTCAATTCATTTTCTACTTCTGCAGCCATAAGTAACACATCTGCATATCTAATTGCGCGATGATTAATATCTGATAACCCATTATAGTTAGAATTATCTTGACCATAAGTTTTAGTATATTTTCTCCATAAAGCACTTACAGAACCTACTTGGTCAGCCGTAACAATATTTGCACCTCCTATACCATATACATCACCTTCTACATAAAAATTATCACTAAATCTAGAATCACCATCTTCATATTCATCCAATAATTCTTGAGAAGGGTCATTATTATGAAAACCTCCAAAAGCACCGTATTCCGCAGACCTAAAAGTTGTTTCTGAATGACCGTTATCCTGACCGCCCCAATCAGCATAAGCCCAAGCGTTACCACCATCATAAGTAAATTGAATTTCAAAAACAGATTCGGCATTGTTTTCTGTCTCTACATTGAAATTGTCATAATAATTAGCCATTAAGCTATACTCTCCAGAATTTATAACCTTATCAAAAGCAACTTTCGCAAGTGCATATTCTTGCTTATAAAGATATAGTTTACCTAACAGCGCATTTGCACTACCTTGAGTTACCCTACCTGCTTCTTCACTAGATTTTAAACGTAATTTGGTTGCAGCATCAGTCAAGTCACTTATAATTAAATCATAAACTTCTTCTTTTGGTGATTTTGCTAATCCGTTAGGGCTAACATTTGTTGTCGTGTATAATGGAATATCTCCAAACCTTTCAACTAAAAGAAAGTAATAATAAGCTCTTAAAAACTTTGCCTGTCCTATATATCTATCCTTTACTTCTTGTGAAGCTACACTTTCTTCAAGTTCATTAATATTAGCTTCTTTATCCAAGATAAAATTTGCTCTTGAAATTCCGTTATAGGCATTTTTCCAGTATAAATAAATATCATTGTTACTAGAGGTAAACGTGTAGTTTATGAACTCTAATAAATCTGGTGTTCCACGCTGGGTTTGGCAATCATCTCCCATATAATCATACATATAGAACAAGTACCTACCGTATAATCCTTGAGATTGTAAAGGCGAGTAAACACCGTTCATTGTTTGTTGCAGTTCGGCCAGTGTTTGTGGAAATGTTTCAGCAGAAACCCCAGAACCGTTAGATAGTTCTAGATCATCTGTCTTACATGCATTCAACAAAAGACTAAAAGTGATAATTGTAGCGATATATTTTTTCATAATATTTTATATTTAAGATTAGAATGACATTTGTAAACCAAATACAAAGGACTTAGACTGCGGATATTGTCCGCGATCTATACCAAGTTCACTATTGCCATCACCACTGGTAGACCCTATATTCAATGAAGGTCCTACTTCAGGGTCAAAACCAGAATAATCCGTAATAGTCAATAAGTTCTGAGCACTTATATATATTCTTAATTTAGAGAAAGTGCCGTCTATCATTCTTTCTAATGTAGCACTAGGCAAACTATAACCAATAGATATATTTCTTAGTCTCAAGTACGACCCATCTTCAACATACCTATCTGAAACTCTAGAGTTTTGATTAGGATCATTCAATACCGCTCTTGGTTGAGTAGTAGAAGGGTTTGTAGTCGTCCATCTATCCAATACCGCAGTACTGGCATTTGTTAACTGAGATGCTCCGTCTAAATAATACCTAGTAGCATTGAATATCTCATTACCGGCTACACCTGTTAATAAAACAGCCATATCAAAATTCTCATATCTACCATCTAATGAAAGACCGTAAGAAATATCTGGGAAAGGATTTCCTATAACCACCCTATCATCACTATTAATTTCACCATCTCCGTTATTATCTTTAAATCGAATATCTCCTGGGGCAGCACCGTTTTGAGTTGCAGCTGAACTAATCTCTGCTTCATTTTGAAAGATACCGTCAGTTTCATAACCGTAGAAATGCCATAAAGACTCCCCTACAGCAATTCTAGAAATTGAACCATTAGCTAACACATTAGGCTTGTCTCCATTAAAAATTTGCTCCACGTTAGGTGCCAAATTGGTGATCTCATTTTCAGTTGTACTTAGGTTTAAGTTTGCAGACCATTTAAACTTTGTTTCCGCTTCACTAAATCCTAAATTAAATTCAAAACCTTTTGTAGTCATACCACCAATATTGGTAGGTGTACTATTTGGCACACCAACTGATGCCGCAGCCGGTAATGCAACTATTAAATCATCACTTGTATTGTTATAGTACTCTGCACTAAAGGTTAGTTTGTTTTTGAAAAAACCAAAATCTACACCAATATTGGTTGTTTCGGTCTGTTCCCATTGCAAATCTGGATTTTGAAGAGAACTTATTGCCAATGCAGCATCATCGCCATAAAAGAAATTTGCAAGTAAACTAGATTCGTAACTATAATCACCCGCACTATTGTCATTACCGGCCAGACCCCAACTAGCTCTAAATTTTAAGTAGTTTAATACTGAAGTATCACTTATGAAATTTTCATTACTAACTACCCAACCACCGGCAACCGAAGGGAAATTTCCCCATCTTTTATTTGCCCCAAATCTTGAAGAACCATCTCTTCTTATTGACGCTGCTAAAATATATTTGTTATCGTAGTTGTAGTTTAATCTTCCTAAGTATCCTATTTTATTATACTCTACAGTTGCAGCCCCTCCTGATAATGCAGCTCCAATATCTGATATACCCAAATCTGTTGTACCCACACCACTTAATGTTGTTGTCTTTCTTTTTTGACGTTCAGATAAACCCAAAATTTCTACATTGTGCTTGTCATTAAAAGTAGTTTTATATTGAAGACTATTCTGAAGTGTTACTGTTTTAACCCTTGTATTAAAATACGTATAACGTGTAATCAGCTGATTAAATAGTCCGCCTGAAATACCATACGGAAGTTCTGTTTTCTTAAACGAATTATCGTAAAAGTTCATACCTCCATTTATTTTATATTCCAATCCTGGAGCTAATTTTGCTTTAGCATAAACATTACCAAGAATACTTATATTCTTATTTAATTGTTCTTCTCTATTTAAAGTTCTTAGCGGGTTACGTGTAGTATTGATATCCTCAGCAGTTAACTCACTGTAACCACCTATATATTCGTCGTTTGTAAAAGGCAAATAAGGCGCCATGTTTATTGCGTTTTCAATAGGCGATACACTAAATGCTAAAATTAAGGGATTTTGTTCCGCATAAGTTATACCTAAAGATTCGCCAAATGAAAATATACCTTTATCAAAACTACTGTTAAGTCTTAAAGTATATCTATCTAAATCTGTATTAAGCAAAATACCTTCTTGAGATTGATACCCGGCTGAAAGACGAAATTTTGCAACTTCATTACCTCCGGCAGCACTAAATTCATAATTCTGAATAGATCCAGTTTGAAAAATCTCATCTTGATAATTATAATTATTACCTGCTAAACTACCATCTGTAAACTGAGATGGAACCGTTGCATTTGGGTCAGAGTTTAAAATCATATCGGTCGCATATGATAAATACTGACTTGTAGATAATACATCAAGAGATTTTGGTTTAAACTGCGAGCTTAGATAGGTGTTAAAATTAAAAGCTACTTGTCCGGCTTTACCTGTTTTTGTTTTTATCACAATAACCCCGTTTGCGCCTAGGGAACCATAAACTGCCGTTGTGGACGCATCTTTTAGAACACTTATAGATTCAATATCATTTGCACTTAAACTAGATATATCAGTTACTACAATATCATCAACAACATAGACAGGATTATTGTTACCTAAAGTACCTATACCTCTAATACGCACTGTTGGTTCTGAACCTGGTGTACCGCCGTTAATAATTGTAAGACCAGATGCCTTACCCTGTAAAGCTTCTACAGCATTAGTCGTTGGTAGCTTTACTAAATCATCTGAGCTTACCGTTGATATAGCACCGGTTACCATATATTTATTCTGTGTACCGTAACCTACTACTACTACTTCATCTAAAACATTACTATCAACATTCATTTGAACATTAATAGTTGTTTGATTATTTACCGTTACTTCTTGTTTTAAGTAACCAATGTAACTGATTACAAGAACATCTGTAGACGCAGCTTCTATTGTGAAGTTTCCATCAAAATCTGTCTGCGTTCCTGTTGAAGTTCCCTTGACAACAACAGAAGCACCTGGTAGTGGAGTTCCATTTTCATCGAGAATAGTTCCGTTAATTTGTTGCTGTAATTTTATGCTTAGCATATTTTCTGATTCATCACCCTTATTTGCAGAGTATGAAAAATCACTAAGCAATAGTGAACAAAAAATTAAGACACTAGTTCTAAAACTAGTCTTTGCTTTAAAAAAGTGGCTAAAAAACCCTATCGTGTTTTTCATAAGAATCTTGAGTTTGGTTGAACATTATTGATTAAAACATCAATTCAAGATTCTAAATTATTGGTTTCAATATTTATAAGTATCCTGTCGTATCCTGTCTAAAATTATAATTTCACAACTATTGCGCTCATTTATTGCGAATTATCAAAACCCTTAAAACACAAATTTCTTAGAATGTATAAAACCTATTTTAATAGTAATAGCTTAGAAAGTTCATATGCTCAAGACACAAAAATGAAAAGCATCAATCATTTAAAAAAAACATTCAAGTAATATATTCAGATAGCCAAAAATCTACCCCATAAAAAAAGCCTCTTGATTTCTCAAGAGGCTTTCGTTGTACAGGCGGAGAGACTCGAACTCTCACACCGCAAGGCACTAGATCCTAAGTCTAGCGTGTCTACCAATTCCACCACGCCTGCATACTTTCCTAAATCACGATATGTGATTATCGGGGTGCAAATATAATGCAAAAAATCAATTCTCTAAATTTTAGCTATTTAAAAATTACGCTTTTTGTACTTTTATCGAAAGTCACATAAAAAAGTACATGAAAAACGTAAAGAATTATATAGCGGAAAACAAGGACCGATTTTTAAATGAAATCATAGAACTACTTAAAATACCGTCTGTTAGCGCAGATCCTGCCTTCTCGCAAGATGTTTTAAATGCTGCAGAAATGGTAAAATCTAGATTAGAGGATGCAGGTTGTGATATTGTTGAAATTCATGAAACCGCCGGTTATCCTATAGTTTATGGCGAAAAAATTATAAATAAAGACCTACCAACGGTATTAGTATATGGGCATTATGATGTACAACCGGCAGAACCATTAGAATTATGGACTTCCCCACCTTATGAGCCGGTAATTAAAAAAACGGAATTACACCCAGAAGGAGCCATTTTTGCACGTGGTGCCTGCGACGATAAAGGGCAAATGTACATGCATGTAAAAGCATTAGAATTGATGGTAAAGACCGATCAGCTGCCTTGTAATGTCAAATTCATGATTGAAGGTGAAGAGGAAGTTGGCAGCAATAACTTAAGCATTTACGTAGCCGAGAATAAAGAAAAATTAGCGAACGATGTAATTTTAATATCTGATACTGGCATGATTGCGAATGATGTACCGTCCATTACCACAGGTTTACGCGGACTTAGCTATGTTGAAGTAGAAGTTACTGGCCCAAATCGTGATTTACATTCTGGATTGTATGGTGGTGCAGTTGCAAATCCTATCAATATTCTAACCAAAATGATTGCCAGTCTACATGACGAAAACAATCATATTACTATACCTGGTTTTTATGATAAGGTAGAAGAACTTTCTACCGAAGAACGAGCTGAAATGGCAAAAGCACCTTTTAGCATTGAAAAATACCAAGAGGCCTTAGAAATTGAATCTGTGTATGGCGAAAAAGGATATAGCACTAATGAACGTAATTCTATTAGACCTACGCTAGACGTTAATGGTATTTGGGGAGGCTATACCGGCGAAGGAGCTAAAACTGTTATTGCCAGTAAAGCATACGCTAAAATATCTATGCGTTTGGTTCCTAATCAAGATTGGAAAGAAATCACAGAATTGTTTAAAACACATTTTGAAGCTATTGCGCCTAAAGGTGTAACAGTGGTAGTAAAACCTCATCATGGCGGACAAGGGTATGTAACACCAATTAATACAGATGCATATCAAGCAGCGTCAAAAGCGTACGAAACTACGTTCGGCAAAAAACCTATTCCACAACGTAGTGGTGGTAGTATTCCTATTGTTGCACTGTTTGAACAAGAACTAAAAAGTAAAACCATACTTATGGGCTTTGGTCTGGATAGTGATGCCATTCATTCCCCAAATGAGCATTTTGGTGTATGGAACTACTTCAAAGGAATTGAGACTATCCCTTATTTTTATCAGTATTTTACTGAAATGACCAAAAAATAGTCGATTGATAATTGACAGTAAATTAAAAAACAAAACGTCTTTGCAAGCAAAGACGTTTTGTTTTTATATAATACATATTCTTTCAGGCTCTGTAAGCCAGCAATTAAATTTTCTTCACATATTTAGTAATGATAACCGTCATTGTTGGCCCAACTTTACCTTCAATATATTCTGCGTTCTCACGATCTAAAGAAATTCTACGTACGGCAGTACCTTGTTTGGCAACTTGGCTAGATCCCTTAATTTTCAAATCCTTCACCAGAACAACACTATCGCCATTTTCAAGAATTACACCATTGACATCTCTATGAATAATTTTCTCACTTTCAGCTAACCCTTCTCCGGTAGCCTTTGCCCAATCTAAAACCTCTGGTTCTAAATACATCATATCTAACAAATCTTTAGGCCAACCTTCAGATTTTAGTCTTGACAACATTCTCCAAGCAACTACCTTTACAGAATCATACTCGCTCCACATGCTATCATTAAGACAACGCCAGTGGTTTGGGTCCATTTGTTCTGGATCTTCAATTTGGGTACGGCATATTTCACATGCTAAAATACTTGAATCTACTCCACTAATAGAAACCGGTTCAACTTCAAAAACTTCTAAATTATTAGTTCCTGTACATAGTTCACATGTGGAACCACTACGTGCTTCTAAATCTGCTAATACACTCATATTTCTGGTTGTTTTGAGAAGGCGAATTTACGATTATTCTAGTTTAGAATTATTCAATTAAAATCCTAAGAACCTATTTATTAAATCAAGTCTACCTCAAAATAATTTTTATTTACCTGTAACAATCAAATAAAAACAACGTCCAACATATGTTAAAGCCCTCTTTTCGAGGGCTTTTTGCGTACCAAAAGTAAAAAAGTTACGTTCACCCAGTATACATCATCATCAATCAAAAAACGAATTTTCATCATGTTACAAAACTTCTTCATTCTTTGCTCTGGAGCAGACTCCGAACTTTTAAAAACTTGCTCTAAAGGTGAGCAAAATAAATATGCCGGCATTGGTGCTACCGTGTTCTTTACAGCAGTAATGGCATTTATTGCTAGTAGCTACGCACTATTTACAGTATTTGATAATGTGTACGCCGCAGTATTCTTCGGCTTTATTTGGGGTTTGCTCATATTTAACCTAGACCGTTTTATTGTTGCTACCATTAAAAAGAGAAATAATATTGGGCAAGAATTTTTACAGGCTACACCACGTATTATCCTTGCGGTTATTATTGCCATAGTGATTTCAAAACCTTTGGAAATGAAAATTTTCGAGAAAGAGATTAACCAGGTATTATTGGAGCAAAAGAATGAACTTACACTTGCTAACAAAGATCAACTCGCCTTACAATACACTCCAAAGGTTGAGCAATTAAATCAAGATATTGCCGCTTTAAAATCAGAAATCGCGACCAAAGAAACAGAGACCAATGCATTGTATGATATTTACATCAATGAAGCAGAAGGTACTGCGGGCACAAAACTGTTGGGAAAAGGTCCTGTTTATGCCGAAAAGCGTAATAAACATGATGCAGCACTTGCTGAATTACAAGCACTGAAAACAACCAATACAGAAAAAATAGTAGCACTAGAATCTCAAATTGCTGCTTTAGATACTGAATATGCCGAAGTGGTTAAAAATTCGCAGCCCATAATAGACGGTTTTGACGGATTAATGGCTAGAATTACCGCTTTAGATGAATTGCCATGGTTGCCATCATTTTTCATATTCTTGTTGTTCTTAGCCATAGAGACATCACCTATAATAGCCAAATTATTAGCTCCCAAAGGAGAGTATGATATTAAGTTAGAAGAGGAAGAAAGTGTTCTCTCTACTTGGGTGGTGCAAAAATTGGCTCAACGTCAACTAATAGCTTCTACTGATGGTGAGATAAATCAGAAAATCTATGAAGACTTAAAAGGCGATGAAGAATTATACGGTTATAAAAAGAAAAAGGCAGAAGAATTACTTCGTCTACAGGCAGATAGTTTTCATAAAATACAGACAAAAGGCTTAAAATAAAAAAAGACCAATATTGCTATTGGCCTTCTTCGGTTTGGGGGAACTACTTGAACAATTATTATTTTTTCAATTTTGAATATTTCAATTGTTTATTTATAAATCTTCATTCTCGATTTTCAGTTTAATATAGCCTTAATATCTCATTGAATTTCCAACTATCTTAATGTGCCTCAATATCGATAAAATTATATGCCAACTGCTAAATGCACTACAAAGGTATTGGGTAAGTACTTTTTAATTTGTCAATTTTAGATTAGTGGAATGGTACTGTAGACCAATAGGGGAAATGTATAGACGAACTGTTTACTTAAACTACTAAAACCCATATATCAATAGCCTATAATCAATGATTATATCGTATACCGACAATCTTCGTATCAAATAAGCTAAATTTATATATTGGTAGGTTTAACTTTGCCTCTTTATGGAATCACTTAAAGAAACCAAGAAAAAGAAAAGAAGGTTTTATAACCTTTTGATCATAATAGTATTACTAATTATAATTGCCACAGGTTTTATGGCGCAACTAGGATGGTAACATCAATATCAAAAAATTGAATGTTAACATTCAATCCTATAGTGTTCACCCTATGGTCAAGAGAAATCAGAAAATCAAAAAGTATTTAAAACGCTTCGGTAAAATTATCGTAGGTGTGCTATTGCTATTTTTTATTTTGGTGCTAGTCATTAGAACTCCTTGGGCACAAAACTTTATTGTGTCTAAAATCACAAATTACGTATCTGACAAAACAAATACTAAAGTAGCCGTTGGCAATCTCTACCTTACTTTCTCAGGTGATATTCAAATTGAGAACGTTTATTTAGAAGATTTAAAAGGCGATACACTATTCTATTCAAAATCGTTACAAGCAGATATACCTATATATCCTGCCATATTTAAAAACCAAATTTCTATAGACGACGTCGTTTCTAAAGGTGTTGTAGCACACATTAGTAGAGAAAACAATCCAGATAAATTTAATTTCACTTTCCTTATCGACGCCTTAACGACCCCAACAGATACAGCTGCAACAACTACAGAACCCATGAATATAGATTTGGGCAGCTTAGATGTATCTGATTGGAAACTGACTTATGCCGATGCCTATCTTGGAACGGATATTAACCTTGTTCTTAGTAAATTAGATGTAGACATGTCCGAATTTGATTTGGAAGCAATGAAATTCTCTCTTGATGATTTTGAATTGACTGATACGCAATTTACATATGTACAATCTCATGCATTCCCCATAACCGAAGATACCACAAGCACGGCTTTACCATATATTGAAGTAGATGATTTTAATGTAAAAAATGTAAACATCACCTATGACAGCCAACCAGATGGTTTACAGACTCAATTAAAACTTGGTACCATAGAACTTACAGAAATACTGGCAGATGTATCAAAAAACAAATACGAGACAGATGAACTTGTATTTCATGATTCTCAAATAGAGGTAAAAATAAGTAGTAAAGAAACTGAAATAACTACCACCGGCACGACTGAATTTGAATGGCCTGAATTTATCATCGCCGCCAACTCAATTGATATTGATAAAAACAATTTTAGCTACGCAACCAACGGTACAATACAAGTTGCAAGTACGTTTGACCCAAACGCCTTTAAAATTCAGCAATTTCAACTGCAAGCTAAAAATTTAGACTACCAACCTGAGAAGCTTAATCTAAACGTTTCTAAGTTTTCTTTTTCAGAACCTAGCGGTATT
>NZ_JBDVOT010000181.1:0-12780 GCF_039968975.1 Maribacter sp.
AGCATTTATGATCCCTGCTTCAACTCCTTTAGAAATTAGTAGTTCTTTTGCCTTGTCTGCGGCATACCCTTTACCAATGGCTCCAAAACCAATTTTCATTCCTGTTAACTTAAGAAAGACGGTATGTTTGTCTTTATCTAAAACTATATTATGATAGCCTACTTTAGAAACAGATGCTTTTACCACAGCATCTTTGGGCATTGTAGTCATGCTGCCATCAAACTTCCAGATTTTATCCATAGAGGCATAACTAATATCAAAAGCACCATCTGTCAGCTTAGAAATACCTATTCCCCTCTGTATTAAATTGAATAATTCAGCATCAACCTTGACCGGTTTAATTCCTGCATTTCTATTAATTTCTGATGTTTGTGAATCTGGGTCCCAAGAAGATATTAGGTTTTCTATTCTCTTTATTTCATTGATAGCCAAATCCATATACTCATCCCCTTCAACAGGATCTTTAGCCACGACCGTAATATCAAATCGGCTACCCATTAATTTCATGGTACGCTTAAAAGGCTCTTGGGCAAATAGCTGCCCAACAGAAGTTATCATCAATATGAGAAATAGTTTTTTCAAGCTATTTTATGAATGAATTTAGTTCTGCAATGTATTGTTCCGGTGAAAGTTTCTTGTAACTGGTTTCACCATAAACTTCACCATCTGCATTCATTACCACAACAAATGGAAATATTCCTTGCCTATTGTACTTTTCTGCTAGAGCTTTATTTTTATTCAATTGCTCCTTTGGTAATGCATTGCTCTTTCTACGCGGAAAGTCTGCTTGCAACATCACATAATGCTTATCCGCATACTCTTTAAACTTATCTGTAGACCATACCGCCCTATCTAATTTAATACAAGGCGCACACCAATCTGAGCCTTGAAACACCAATATAATAGGCATCTCATTTGTTTTGGCTATATATTTAGCTACATTTAGGTCTGTCTGCCAATCTTGGGCTAAAACTGAACCTGAAGCAGTCATTAACAACAGTAATAGAACTAGATATTGCTTCATAATTTTTAATTTTAAATCAAAACAGCACAAGAAACTATAAACGATAAAATTGTTCAAGCACAGTGATTAAAATAAGTTTCCCTCTAATAGCTAAACGTACCATTTACTAAAAATTGTGCTTCTGTAAGGACACCGTTTATCTAAATTAAAAATATGTTGATAAGTTAGATTAGAGAATAATGATTAGAATCTATGTCTACTACATATAGAAATATGATTAAAGTCATATTTAAAAATTACTTCGTGCTATACTTTTGAGCCTATAAAAATAGAGTTTGAGACTATTTTTAAGCAGATTCTGTTTAAAATATTAGAATCTTTAAAAGAAAATGTCAGATTTTAACTCAGATGTTCCTTACCCTTAAATAATCCTATAAATTTGTTAAACACTAATCCCATTTATTCGTGAGTAAAGCTATATATATTGTTACTACAGAGCCCAACAGTGGAAAATCAATTGTTTCACTTGGTCTCATGCAACTTCTTTTGGGCAGAACTGCTAAAGTTGGCTATTTTAGACCTATTATAGACGAAGTTCCCAATGGTAATACAGACAACCATATTGACACTGTTTTAAGCTACTTCAATGTAGATATGAAACCTGAAGAGGCTTTTGCATATACTCGTAGCCAGGTGGTTCAATTAAAAAACCAAGATAAAGATGATGAAATTGTAGGGCATATTATACACAAGTATAAAACCATAGAAAACAAGTTCGATTTCGTTTTAGTGGAAGGAACTGATTTTTCCGGAGAAGGCGCAATAATTGAATGGGATATCAACGTGCTTATTGCAAAAAACTTAGGTATACCCGCAGTAATTCTAGCAAGTGGAAAAAATAAAACTTTAGATGAACTAGTAGGTAACCTATACATGGCCTATGATTCTTTTAAAGAAAAAGGTGTAGACGTCTTGTTAATAGTAGCAAACAAAGTACAACCAGAAAATGTTACTATTGTTTCTAACGGATTAAAAGAAAAATTACCTGATGATGTTTTAGTAGGCACCATACCTGTAAACACTATTTTAGGTAGCCCTACATTAAAAGAAATTGCCCAAGAACTAGATGCCAAGATTCTTTTTGGTGAAGATTATATCAACAATCAAGTAGGAAGTTTTAGTGTTGGTGCAATGCAATTACGTAATTACATTACACATCTAAAAGATGATAGTCTGGTGATTACACCTGGTGATCGTGCAGATATTATTTTAGGCGCGCTACAAGCCAACATCTCAACAAATTACCCTAGCCTTTCTGGTATTGTTTTAACCGGAGGCTTACTTCCAGAGGAGTCTATCATTAAACTGATAGAAGGTCTGTCTGATATTATTCCTATTCTATCGGTTGCAAGGGGTACGTTCTATGTTACTAACAAAATTGGGACTATTAGACCACGTATATATGCTGAAAACACTGAAAAAATACAGACATCTATACAAGAATTTGAAAAGCACATTCCTACCAAAGAATTGGCTGAACGGTTAATCACCTTTAAGGCTAAAGGCATTACCCCTAGAATGTTTCAGTACAACCTTCTGCAGAAAGCTAAATCTTCTAAAAAGCATATTGTGTTACCTGAAGGCTCAGATGAACGTATTTTAATGGCAACCAAAATGCTTATAGATGCCGATGCCGTTAACATTACTCTTTTAGGAAATAGAGAACAAATCATCTCAAAAATCACTGAACTAGATATTGATTTAGATATCAATACTATCGCTATAATAGACCCAACGACGTCTGAGCAATTTTTAGACTATGCCTCTACCCTTTTTGAATTACGTAAGCATAAGAACGTAAACTTGGCAATGGCTAAAGATTTGATGGAAGATGTTTCATATTTTGGTACTATGATGGTTCATAAAGGGCATGCCGATGGTATGGTTTCAGGTGCGGTACATACCACCCAACATACCATTAGACCGGCGCTTCAATTTATAAAAACCAAACCAGGGGTTTCAATTGTGTCCTCCATATTTTTTATGTGCTTACCCAATAGGGTTACGGTATTTGGAGACTGCGCTATTAACCCTAACCCAAACTCTGAGCAGCTCTCTGAAATTGCTATTTCATCTGCCGCTACAAGTGCAGCTTTTGGAATTGAACCTAAAGTAGCTATGCTTTCTTATTCTTCTGGTGCTTCTGGCGTTGGTGAAGATGTAGATAGGGTTAGAAAGGCAACTGAAATCATTAAAGAAAAAAGACCAGATCTTAAAGTAGAAGGCCCAATTCAATATGATGCAGCAGTAGACGCTAAAGTCGGGTTAAGTAAATTGCCAGATTCTGAGGTAGCCGGGCAAGCTAGCGTATTTATATTTCCTGATTTAAATACAGGCAACAACACCTACAAAGCCGTGCAGAGAGAGACAGGTGCACTGGCAATAGGTCCTATGCTACAGGGGCTTAACAAACCTGTTAATGACTTAAGCCGCGGATGTACCGTAGATGATATTTTTAATACCGTAATAATTACTGCTATTCAAGCAGAAGGATTCTAAACCAACTTTAATGAATATTTTAATTATCAATTCCGGCAGTTCTTCCATTAAATATCAATTAATAAAAATGCCTTCAAAAAAGGTTATTTGCGTTGGCGCCATAGAGCGCATTGGTAGTAAAGATGCCATTTCTAATTATAAAACCGATGCTAATAAGGTTGAAAAAATTTATGAAATAGCTAACCATAAAGCCGGTCTAGAACGTATTACTTCTCTTTTATTAGACGCTGAAATTGGTGTTCTTAATAGCACCGATGATATTGATGCCATAGGGCATCGTGTGGTTCATGGTGGTAGTGATTATACAGAAACCACTTTAATTGATGAAGAGGTAAAAAGCAAAATTAACACACTCTCTAGTTTAGCCCCATTGCATAATCCTGCTAATTTACAAGGGATCGTAATGGCTGAAGAAATATTTACAACAGCAAAACAAGTGGTTGTTTTTGATACTGCTTTTCACGGTACCGTTCCTGTTAAGGCTAAAAAATATGCTATACCGAATGAATTATATGAGAATAACGGAATTCAAGCATATGGCTTTCATGGTACCAGCCATAAGTATGTTTCTGAAAAGGCAAATGAATATTTGAATAAAGAAAATACAAAACTTATTTCTATTCACTTAGGAAACGGATGCAGTATTACCGCAATTAAAGACGGTAAAAGTATTGATCACAGTATGGGATTTGCTCCTTCTAACGGACTTATAATGGGTACTCGAAGTGGTGATATTGACCATGCTATCATTTATTACATGGTGAATACACTAGGATATAGCCTAGATGAGGTCAATGAATTATTGAACAAAAAAAGTGGTATGCTAGGTCTTACAGGTTCTAACGATCTTCGGGATATTGAGGAAGAAGCCAGTAAAGGTAATGCTACTTGCATTCTAGCTTTAGAAATGAATGCTTATCGTATTAAAAAATATATAGGAGCATACTCCGCTACAATGAATGGACTAGATGCCATCATATTTACTGCAGGCATTGGCGAGAATTCTAGCCTAATGCGTCAACTTGTTTGTAAGGACATGGATTATTTCAATTTTCAATTAGATGATTCAAAAAACGAACTAAGATCAAAAAATACCAGAGAAGTAAATACCGTAGATTCTAAGGTTAAAATTTTAGTAATCCCTACAAATGAAGAATTAGAAATTGCCAAACAGGTGTATGAGCTACTTCACTAATTTTCAATGAAATAAAATTGTAATTCTCTTTTCCTATCATACTTACATAATTCTCATATATGACTTAAATCATATGTTAGGCATTTTTTAGTGTTTAAATTTATCTTGAAATGTAAATCTGATAAATATTAAATACTATGCAAAACGATAATGGAAATACTTTATTAGCGCTATTGACCGGAGCTGTTATTGGTGCTGGAATAGGAATTTTATATGCACCTGAAAAAGGAACTGAAACACGCCATAGAATCAAAAGAAAAGTTGAAGATACCAGTCATGACATAGCTGAAAGAGTTTCTCACGCAAAAGATGAGCTAACGAAAACAGCCAATGAACAGAAAGATGCTTTTGACAGAAAATTAGACGAAGCTATTTCAACGATGAGCTATAAAGCTGACGATATCATAGATAAGTTAGAACAAAAACTAGAAGAACTAAAAGCTCAAAACGCTCAACTACATAAATAGAAGCTATGGCTTTTGAAGAATTCAAAAATGACCTCATGGGACTAAAAACCGAAATGGGGTCATACTTAAATCATAGCGACGAATACTATAGACTTAAAATATTTAAGGTCTTATCAAAAAATGCTACTGGACTGTTAAAGCTATTTTTAATAGGTATTAGTAGTCTATTTGCATTATTGTTTCTATCATTTGCAGCCTGTTTGTGGCTGTCTGAACTCATGGATAGCTACTTCATAGGTTTTATTATCGTTTCTGGATTTTATATTATTATAACAGTTATGCTATATATATTCAGGGAACAACTAAACAAACCTGTACTTAAAAATTTATCTAAATATTATTTTGACTGATTATGAGCAAGCAATACCATTCTTTTGAGGAGATAGATGAGCGCTTGAAAGTTCTTAATCTTCAACGTCAAATTGCACAAGAAAGCATTAAACTTCAGTTTAATAGCGCCAAAACGGATCTAGTACCACAACAATTAAGACAAGGACTAGGTGCAACTTTTAGTCAAAAAGGGACTATTAAAAGCCTAGCAATCACTTTTCTTTCAGGTAAATTATTAGACTTTATTAAAAGTAAACGGAGACGTAAAAAATAATATTCAAATATATTTCTCAATTAATTATGATTCATTAATTGTAGTGCCTTTTTAAAATATAGCGCTCTTTAAATTTCTAAATCACCTGATA
This sequence comes from Maribacter sp., assembly GCF_039968975.1. Taxonomy (GTDB): domain Bacteria; phylum Bacteroidota; class Bacteroidia; order Flavobacteriales; family Flavobacteriaceae; genus Maribacter. The sequence goes on from NZ_JBDVOT010000181.1 coordinate 5,881, forward strand.
ATTGTCTTAGAATTATCTCTGATAATTTTGCCTGAAATTTAGCATTACTAAATCTTACTTTTGCATTAATATAATTTAATTGAGCCGTTCTAAACTCAATTGTAGGTATGATTCCTATTCTAAATTTTTCTACTGTAATATCTAAATTTTCTTTCGCGATAGCCTCGTTATTACCTTCAAGTTCTATAAGGCTAATATTAGTTAAATAGGTCTGATAGGTAGTACCTAACAAAGATAATAATTGTTGTTCTTGTTCTTCAATGGCAATGGTGGCGTTTTGCAATTCTAACTTGCCAATCTTTTCATTTCTATTTTGATTAAAACCGTCAAACAAATTTAACCTTGCTCCAAAACCATAGCTAAAACCATTAGATTCTGAACTTGTGGTAAAACCTAAACTAGATTCTGAACTACCAAAATCATAACCTGTGGTTACATAAACAGTTGGGTATCTCGATGCTTTAATTTGTTTAAGTTCTAACTCACTTATTCTTTTACTTATTCTTTGCGCATTTAATTGCGGATTATTAGTAATCACCGTCATTTCCAAATCTGGCAACAACAAACTTTGATCTACAAATATTTCGGGTATTGCCTTAAATTTAGTTTTGATATCTCTAGCTAATTGTTGGTTAAGTTCAATCTTTGTATTGGCATATGTCTCTTTTTGTCGCTGCATTAAAGTTAAATCTGTATTCAAATCTACTTTTGCATTTAATACCTCTAGCTTAGAAGCTTTACCAATAGAAAACCTGTTTTGAGCTAATTCAACCCTTTGTTTAGATATTAATATAGTGCTATCCAAAGCAGATAACTGCTGCTGCTGCTGTACTAAATCATAATAAGTAATCATCACTTCACCAACTTTGGTCAGAATCACCTGTTTTAACTCTGCCTCTCCTAAATTTTTATTCTGTTTTAATTGTTCGTAATTAGCGAACATGCTTAAACCATCAAATAGCGTCCAATCTAAAGCTACTCCGTAATTTAGACTATTATTCTTGGCATTATCTTGTTCTTCTTGAGAACCATCTGATCGTGTTTGAGATAAATTTTGAATGCTATTATTATCTTCAATAGTAGCTTCAATACTTGGTAGCATACCTGCAAAACCCGGACTCACAGATAGCGAATCTATTTTTAAATTATTACCTGCAGTAATTATTTGGTAATTATTCTCTACAGCAATTTTTACTGCGTCTTGCATTGTAAGTACCTCTTGCCCAAAGCAATTGAATACAAAAAAACATAATATGAGGGTAGTATATTTCAAGTAGTTCATTTTAATATGTTTCAAGCTCTTTAAATTCAGGTCTTTCTACTTTTTCTCTAGACCACAACATATAAAGTGCGGGTATCACAAATAAGGTTAACATTAACGAGAACATAGTACCGCCAATAATAACTACACCCATACCTATTCTACTAGTTGATGCAGCACCGAGCGATAATGCAATGGGTAATGCCCCAAGTGCAATGGTTAAACTAGTCATTAAAATAGGTCGCAATCTAGATTCTGATGCTTGTAAAACAGCTTCTCTTTTTGCAAGACCCTCTTCTCGTAGCTGGTTTGCGAACTCTACTATTAGAATTCCATTTTTAGTTACTAGACCTATTAGCATTATAGTACCTATTTGACTAAAAATATTCCAAGATTGACCGAATAACCACAATGAGAACATGGCTCCTGCAACCGCCATAGGTACGGTTAAAATGATAATAAACGGATCAACGAAACTTTCAAATTGAGCGGCTAAAATTAGAAATATTAAAAGAAGCGCCAAACCAAAGGCAAAAAGGGTGTTTGAACCACTTTCCACAAAATCTCTTGATTCTCCTCCTAAATCCGTAGTAAAAGATTCATCTAAAACTTTATCTTTAATACGCTCCATTGCTTCAATACCGTCATTTATAGTTTTACCTGGCGACAAGTTAGCGGATACCGTAGCTGCCATATACCTATTATTATGATATAGCTGAGGCGGACTACTATGTTCTGATGTCTGAACTAAATTATCTAACTGAATTAATAATCCGTCTTTATTCTTAACAAAAATAGAGGTCAAATCCATCGGGGCATCCCTATCTTCCTTATCAAATTGCCCAATTACTTGATACTGTTTTCCATTCATCAAAAAATACCCAAATCGCTGACCACTTAATGATAATTGTAATGTTTCTGCTACATCAATTACGGATACTCCTAATGTCTCTGCTTTTTCGCGGTCAATGGTCACATAAATTTCTGGTTTATCAAATTTTAAGTTCACATCTACAAATGAAAAGGTTTCGTCTTTTTCCACTTCGGCCATGAATACAGGAATATTCTCTTCTAATTTTTTAAAGTTTTGAGCTTGAATAATAAACTGTATCGGTGGTCCTCCCCTCCTATTTACTGAAATTGTAGGTCGTTCAGATACGTTTGATTTACCTCCAACATATGCTTTAGCCCACTCTCCCAAATCATTGGCTATCTCTTTCTGAGAGCGTTCCCTTTCACTTGGGTCTACCAAGGCTATATTTGCTCTACCACTATTTACCGAAGAAGAACCAAAACCAGGAGAAGTAAGCACCAGGCTTACTTTTTTCTCAGGAACGGAATCATTTATCAACTCTGTAATATCTGTCATTAACCGATCCATATACTCATAAGATGATCCTTCAGGAGCATTTACATTTAGGCGAATAAAGCTACGATCATCATAAGGTGCCGTTTCTTTAGGTAGCAAAGTATAGAACAAACCTATAAGCCCTAAACATCCCACCAAAATTGGAAAACTCATCCATTTTCTCTTCATAAATACCCGTAAAGATTCTGCATACGAGTGATTCATTCTTAAAAAGTACTTCTCGGTAACATGATAAAATTTAGATTGCTTTTGCTTACCAGGTTTTATTAGGTACGCATTTAACATAGGTGTTAATGATAGTGAAACAAATGCCGAAATTAGTACAGCGGCACCCAATACTACACCGAACTCACGAAAAAGCCTACCAACGAATCCTTCTAAAAATATAACTGGTAAGAATACCGCTGCCAAGGTTATTGATATTGAAATAACGGCAAAGAATATTTCATTAGAACCTTTTATAGCTGCCTCAATAGGGCTCATACCCTCTTCTACTTTTTTATATATATTTTCGGTCACAACAATACCATCATCCACTACCAAACCTGTAGCAAGAACAATAGCTAACAATGTTAACACATTTATGGAATAGCCAAACAACCACATGATAAAAAAAGTTGCTATCAAGGATACAGGAATATCAATTAATGGTCTCATTGCCATAGACCAGTTTCTAAAGAAGATAAAAATTACAAGAATTACCAGTACAATAGAAATAAGTAAGGTTTCTGCTACTTCAGTTACCGCTCTTCTCACAAATACAGTATCATCGATTACCACATTCAACTTAAACCCTTCCGGCAAATCTTGTTTTAGCTTTTCATATTCCTCATAAAAGGCATCGGCAATCTCCAAATAGTTTGTACCTGGTTGTGGAATTACGGCAGTTGCCACCATTGGCTGACCAGAATCGCTCATTTTGGTCTCCATATTTTCACCTTCTAATGAGGCTTTACCTATGTCACTTAAACGAACCAGTTTTTCATTATCTGCCATGATAATGATATTATTAAACTGTTCTTCGGTATTAAGATTACCTATAGTCTTAACAGTGAGCTCCGTATTATCACCGGTCAATTTTCCCGATGGTAACTCTATATTCTGTGCCAACAATGCCTCTTGTACATCTGAAACAGTTAAACCATATGATGAAAGTTTTAACGGATCAATCCAAAGACGCATGGCATATCTACGCTGCCCCCATATCTGAACGCTACTAACACCTGGTATGGTTTCAATACGTTGAGCAATTACATTTTCAGCATAATCTGAAAGCTCCAGAATATTCTTGCCGTCGCTCTGTACGGTCATTGAAAGTATTCTTTGTGCATCGGCATCTGATTTTGAAACTACAGGTGCAGCATCCAAATCTTCTGGCAAACTTCCTACCGCTTGCGCTACCTTGTCCCTGACATCGTTAGCAGCATCCTCTAGATTTTTATCCAAATTAAATTCAATACTAATAGAACTTGACCCTTGTACACTTGACGATGTAATATTGCGTATACCATCAATAGAATTAATAGCTTTTTCCAAAGGTTCTGTAATCTGCGATTCTATAATATCTGCATTGGCTCCTGAATAAGTAGTCCTTACCGATACTTGCGCCGGATCAATAGAAGGAAATTCTCGTACACCCAAATAGGTATAACCAATAATTCCAAACAGAACTAAGGTCAGGTTCATTACTATTGTCAGAACCGGTCTCTTTATGCTTAAGGTAGATAGATTCATTATTCTGCAGTTTGAGTTTCGGTTTGGTCAAAATCTACCGTTATAGGTGTTCCATTTTTTAACGCCATAACACCATAGGTTAAAATGGTATCACCTACTTTTAAGCCTGTTAATACCCGGACTTCATTACCCGTACGAGCTCCTATCTCAACATCTATTTCTTTTGCTTTACCTTTTTCGGAAATAAAAATTCGTTTTCCGTTTTGAACGGGAATCAATGATTCTGAGGGAACCATCAAAGCATCATCAACACTTTCTAAAGGAAGCATTACATTTGCATAAGTACCAGGATATAATTTACCTTCACTATTTTCTGCAATTGCCCTCATTTTTAAAGTCCTAGTCGCTATTTCAACTTCTGGCTCTACTGCATACACCTTTGCATCATGCTCCATCTTAGAATCTGAAGTAGTAAACGTTAAGTTGGAACCTATACCAACTTCTGATGCGTATTTCTCTGGTATCGAAAATGTAATTTTAAGTTTACTGGTGTTTACCAATTTAGCGATAGGCGTAATTGGTGTTACATAAGTTCCTTTTGAAATAGAACGTAAACCAATGGTACCTGAAAAAGGTGCTCTTACAATTGTTTTAGACAATTGCGCTTGTATTAACTGAGACTCTGCACTCGCAGATTGAAAGTCTGCACTTACAATTTCATATTCTTCTTGACTAATGGCTTGCTTTTCTAAAAGCAATTTTGCTCTTCGTTCATTTTCTGAAGCTAACTTCTGTGCAGTTCTTACTTTAGACAATTGTGCCTGTAGCTCAATATCATTTACCTTAAATAATACTTGACCTTGAACTACTTTACTACCTTCTTTAAAATTAATGCTCTCGACTACGCCAGATACTTCACTTCTAATTTCTATTTGCTCATTGGCTTCAATAGTACCAGAAAGAGAAATATTGTCGTTAAATTTTTGTGGTTGTAATATCAAGCCTTTTACAGTAGTAGCAGAAGTCGTTTGTTCTGAAGTTTTTTGAGCTCCTATTTCGCTATTGGCGTTTATTCGGTATACAATTAATGAGATAATACCAATTAACAATATACTGTAAACAATGTATTTTGTTTTCATAGGTGGTGGAATAGAATTTAGTTAGTTTGGTAGCTAACAAATCTAAACCTAATCACCAATTTTGGGGATATCTTAAGCTATATTTAACAAGGTTTTAGCACCTAATTACCATCTATATAAAAATAAGTATAGTAGGTTATCATAAAGACAATTAATTAGGACAAGCGAAATATAAAAAGGTTTAATTCAACCTGGTTTTTAACATATATAGTCCTTTTAAAAAAAGAACAACAACTTCTTTAAAGAAATTACTTATTAAGAATAATTCACCTTTTTATATCATAAAACAAAAAAACTGGTGCCTTAGTAGAACATTTTTGTTCACTAAAACACCAGTTTATATTATTAACTAAATTTTACTCTAATAGCACTAATTACGCTTCACAACTAGCACAATCTTTCTTTTGCTTAAATTTTTGTGCTGCATTCATACTATGCTGGTAGTACAATGATTTCAAACCTAATTTCCATGCAGTTACATGAATCTTATTGATTTCTTTTACCGGCATATCTGGGTGCACTATAATATTCACTGACTGACCTTGATCAATATGATTTTGTCTGTTCGCTGCTTGATAGATAATATCCATTTGATCAATTTCAGAGTATGTTTTAAATACGTCTTTCTCCAAATCTGATAGGAAATCTAAATGTTGCACAGACCCATCAAAATCACGAATGCTATGCCAAACCGCTGTAGTATTCATTCCCTTTTCTTCTAACAACTCAACTAAGAAAGGATTTCTAATCGTAGTTTTCACCTTAGCGATATCTTTTACATAGGTATTAGACCAAATTGGCTCAATACCTTGAGATACTTGACCTAAGATAAATGCAGAAGATGTTGTTGGAGCAATTGCGTTCAATGTTGCATTTCTTCTACCGTATCCTTTCAATACTTCTGGTTCGCCAAATTTATCGGCTAACTCCGCAGAAGCGCTGTAAGATTTATCTTTTATTGTTTTGAATATTTCACTATTCAAATTATATGCCTCTTGACTGTTGAAAGGTAACATTTTAGATTGCAATAGTGAATGCCATCCTAATACACCTAAACCTAAAGCACGGTTATCTTTTGCAAAGTTATATGCACGCTCCATAAACATGAACGTTTGGCGATCTTCACGACTTTCTGAGTCACGGTATACTTCTAACTTCTCACAGAACTCAGTAATAACTGCATCTAAAAAGAATACCATAGTTTCTACGGCATCTGTATCTTTCCATTTATCATAATGAAGAACGTTCACAGAAGATAATACACATACAAAAGACCACTCGTCACTTGATGGTAACATAATTTCTGTACATAGGTTACTCGCATGAATTTTGTGTCCTTTTTCCTTGTACACATCAGAAGCACCATTGTTAGCATTATCCTTAAAGAAGATATATGGATACCCCATTTCACCTCTTCTCTGTAATACTTTTGCCCAGATAGAACGCTTTTCATTATC
>NZ_JBDVOT010000182.1:0-6400 GCF_039968975.1 Maribacter sp.
ATTGTAAAAACTGTTTTAAAGTACCTGGTGCGTAATGACCTATTTTTCTAATACGTTCAGCAACCCCGTCAATATATTCTTTTATGGCATTATAATGATCCTCAAAAAATACATGTTTTGTGTGAAAATCAATACCTTCTAGATTCCAATGTGCTCTAAGTGTTTTTGTATATAACACATATTCATCTGCCAATATGGTAGATAAATGTTCGGCAATTTTTGATCTATTCTCCTCGGTAATTCCAATATTTGTTTTCATTATATATGCTTGTTTTTAGTGTTAAAATTATGCTTTCACATAAAATTACTAGGTACATTTTATTTAAACAAACATTGACATCTAAGGGGTTATCATTTTATTTTATTGAGCTCATTTAAGGTAATTTGCACTGTTGTTTTAACAAAGTAATTGAATTTAGATTATCAAAAATATACGAGAAGTTTTATGAGATGAGCACTAAAATATTAATATCTAGCGCTCATATATTCATCTAAATTTATCTTCCTTATGAATTAAATAATCGTGAAAATTTCACTTTCTGGCAATCTAGATTTTGGAGTTTTATCGGTAGAATTGAAATCAGATTCTGCTCTGTAACCAATTGATACTGCCGTAATAGCTGTAAAGCCTTTTTCTCTTAACCCAAATTCTTCGTCAAGGGCTTTCATGTCTAAACCTTCCATTGGTGTAGCATCAATACCTAAGTTAGCGACACCTAATAAAAAGCTACCAATATTGAGGTATACCTGCTTCTCCATCCAGTGTTGCAAATCTTTTAAATCGTATCTATGAATATCGGCAAAGGCATTCATGGCTCCGTACAATCCGTTTTTAACATCATCGTTTGGAAATCTACCATCCTTATCTTGAACCTCTAAAAGGTGTTTAAAATAGGCGTCATCTGCACTTGTTCTTGAGCAGAACAAAACAACGGCAGAAGCATTCGTTATTTTGGGTTTGTTAAAATGATAAAATCCTTCCGCACCCTTTGCAATTCGGTCTTTACCCTCAGTAGTTTCGGCAACTATAAAATGCCAAGGTTGTAAGTTTACACTAGAAGGACTCATTCTAAGCAGGTTTTTAACTTCTGCCATATCTGCATCAGATATTTTTTTGTTGGTGTCGTATTCCTTAGTGGTGTATCTCCAGTTTAATGTTTCCGTTAAATTCATTTTTATCTTTTTAATATGTTGATTGTATTTTTGTCAACACAAAGATAAAAGAGTATAAGGGTCTATTTGCTGTATAAAAAAAGGTGAAATAGGTATAAATGAAGGTTTTTTAAAGGATGTTTATTAAAATTCTGCCAAAAAGAGTCTTAAACCATTAAAATCAACGGTTTTCAATAGTTAAATTAATAATTAAGCCTTTATTATTACTAGTTTATGCTGTTAGCTCTGTCATTTTATAGGCAGAGACATTCTCTAACTTATCTTTAGAAACAAGCCTGTAGGCAGCAATGTGGTCACTTTGAGAATGTTTGTTCAGGTAATCTTGATTTACCCATTTTTCATGAAACAAAAATAAATTTGGGTTGTCGTTGTCTTGATGCAGATCGTAAGCTATATTACCTTCTTCACCTCTAGTAGGACCTACAAGTTTCAGCAATTCGGTTTTTATCTCTTCTCTAAATTCTTCTTTTACTAAAATATGTACTACGAGGGTCAAGTATGATTTTTTCATCGGATGTTTCAAAAGCGTTAATGTATTAAAGTATAAATATAATGATTGATAGCTAAAAGGTTAGCTGATCCACCTAAAGGTTAGGTTAATTCTTGGTGGTATTTGTTTTGTTGTTTTTGGAATTTTATGTTTCCAATTTTCTTGCGTGGCACCTTGCATAACTAATAGACTAGCATGTGCTAAAGGAATATCTACGCGATCTAAATCTTTACGAGACACATGTTTTAATTGAAAAGGTCTGGTAGCTCCAAATGTTACCGAAGCAATAACAGTGTTCTTACGTTGGTCACTTTTATAATCTTGATGCCAATCTACACTATCTTTCCCGTCACGATAGTAATTGAGTAAACAGCGCGTAAATTTAACGTCTACCTCCTGCTCTATTCGCTCTTTGATAAATAGTAAATCGTCATTCCACAAGTGTATTTTACTTTTGGTATTGGTATATTGAACGTCTTTATTAATGTCACCATACCAAGCAGTAAGCCTTGGGTAATCTACTAGTTGACCATGAATAGTAATTTGTTCTTGCTGCCAAGGCGTGCTTTCTAATAATCTATTGAACAGTTTATTGCTTTCCTCAATGCTAAAGAAATTTTCAAATAAAATAACATTTGCACCCGGTAAGTCATATACCATTTTGCGAACCTCTTCCGTAGAAAATAAATCTGTTTGATTAAAAAATTCCATCTAGTTAAAATAAATCTGATAAGTATTAGGTATTATACAAAGATACTAGGTTGAGTCTGTATTTTATGTTGATTATATAGGCTACTGTGGTATTAATAAAGGTTAAAGTTTATTGAAAATTATAATTTTACCTTAGTTTCGTTTATGAATCACCTATTAGTTACTAAAATGCAAGTATTAGAAGCTTATAAACCTTTTGAGATACAAGAAGTTGAATTAACGAATTGGAAACAACGTCCGGTTAAAAACAATTTTTTTGAACTAGTATTAATTAAGGATGGAAAAGGTACACAGTGCATTAACTATAGTTATTATGCCTATAGTAAGGATAGTATATTTCTGTTGCCGCCCTTAAAATGTCATTCTTTTACCATAGAGAAACCTACCAAATTTGTGTTTTTAAAGTTTACCGATTCATTTTTTAAGAATGCCAATAAGTTGGCAATAGATAGAAATGAATGGTTTAAAGAAGCTTCGTATATTTTATCCAATTATAATCAATTACCTGGAGATATCATTAAAAATGAATTAGACCGAGACTATTTAGAAAAGCTGATTGATATGATTCTGCAAGAATCTAGAAATTATGGTGAGCAATCTATAAACCTTGTCACGAGTTTAATGACCTGCATATTAGAAATCCTTATTCGTAATATAAAAAACAGCAGCTACTTTGAGTTACCAAAGAACAATTCTGATGATAGAATTACTAAAATGTTGACCTATATAAATTCTAATATTGATAAAACAGAATTATTGAAGGTAGAAAATTTAGCCGATGTTTTTATGATGTCACCTACATACGTTAGTGAGTATTTTAAAAAACAAGTGAACATGTCTTTACGCGAATACATCATTAAAGCAAAGTTGAAGCTTGTAGAAATCCGTCTTTTAAATTCAGATTACACGCTAACTCAAATTGCAGATGATTTAGGTTTTACAGACGTAAGTCATCTTTCAAAAACATTTAAGCGCTATACAGGCTCTTCTATTCGTGATTTTAAAACAAAGGGAGAATATATGTTATTAAAAAGAGCATCTTGTTCACCAACTGCAAGTGCTTAAACATCTTTTATTTTGACCAATTCTTTTACTGGCGATATTTAAACGTCGAAAATTATCTGTTTACTACCTTTTAAGGTGTTGAATAATTAAAAGGATTGTTGCGGACATCTTTTTACATCATACAGTCATATACTACATGACCTCTGAATACACTCTTCTGTTAATAACAATAGCATTCATCACATTCCTAGTGTAACATCTGGTTGTACTTACTAGAAAGTTCGATTTCGAAGAATTTTTGACTCGTAAAATTTCAATCTTATCTCAATTCCATATCCGTCAATACTTCATTTAATCTAGTCAAAAGAGTCCTTCTACACCTAGTAATTTTAGTTTCGAATCAAAATAAAACGCAATGAAATTAGAAGATAAAGTAATAATTATAACTGGTGCATCTAGCGGAATTGGTAGAGCAACAGCACTTAAATTGTCAGAAAACGGAGCAAAAGTAGTCTTAATGGCAAGAAGTGAAGATGAGTTAAATGAACTTAAATCTGATATCACCAATAAAGGTGGGGAAGCTTTGGTTGCCACCGGTGATGTAACCGTAAAAGATGATTTCGAGAATGTAGTTTCTAAGACAAAAAAGGAATTTGGTAAAATAACCGGACTTATAAATAATGCAGGCTTAATGCCACTTTCATTTGTGGATAAATTAAAGACAGATGAATGGGATAAAATGGTAGATGTCAATATAAAGGGAGTACTCAACGGGGTTGCAGCGGTATTGCCAGAACTAAAAGAAAATAATGGTGGTAACATCGTTAATATTTCATCAATGGCTGCTAATAGATATTTTCCTGGTGGTGCGGTGTATTGCGCTACAAAATCTGCAGTAAAAATGTTTTCAGAAGGTTTACGTCAAGAGTTGGCACCTAAATATGGTATCAATATAACATCAATTGAGCCAGGTGCAGTTGCAACCAATTTAACGAGTACTATAACCGATGAAGATATTAAAGATAAAATGAAGGAAATGCAAAAGATGGAAACGCTTGAAGCGGAAGATATTGCTAACTCCATTTACTATGTGTTGACCCAACCAGAAAGAGTGAACATCAACGATGTTTATTTGGTGCCAAGTGAACAACAGTAATATAAATTAAAAAAAAGAGATATGTCAACGACAACAAAACAAGATACATTCAAAACAATTAACCCTACTACCGGTAAAGAAATTTCTTCTTATGCCTATATGACAGATGATCAGGTAGAGAAAAGTATACAAAACTCTCATAAAGCATTCTTGAAATGGAAAATGAAATCTATTGAAGAACGCGGAGAAATTATTAAATCTATTGGTAAAGAACTTCAAAATTATAAGAAGGAGCTGGCAGAATTAATGACAGATGAAATGGGAAAACTTTTATCACAAAGTGAACATGAGGTAGATTTGTGTACTTCTATTTGTGATTATTCAGCGGAGAATGCTCCAGAGTTTTTAAAGAATGAAGAAAGAGATTTAGAAGACGGTGGTAGAGGAATTATAACATATTCACCAATGGGAATAATATATGGTATTCAACCATGGAACTACCCTAGTTATCAAGTGTTAAGGTACACCATTGTAAACTTAATGGCAGGTAATAGTATTCTATTAAAACACGCGTCTAATGTTACCGGTACGGCAAAATTATTGAAATCTATTTTTGATACGGCAGGTCTACCAGAGGATTTATTTAATGTGATGGTAATTGATCATGACCAGTCTAATACAATCATAAAACACAAATTAATTAGAGGTGTAACCTTAACAGGTAGCCCTGTTGCAGGAGAAAAAATTGGTGAATTGGCTGGTGCACAATTGAAAAAGACAGTGCTTGAGCTTGGTAGTAATGATGCTTATTTGGTGCTAGATGATGCCGATATTGATTTGGCTGTAGAAAAAAGTGTTATGGGTAGAATCTACAATAATGGAGAGACCTGTATAGCCGCCAAGAGATTTGTGGCTACTGAAAAAGTATACAATGAGTTCAAAGAAAAGTTCGTGAAAGCAATGAACGCTTTGAAAATTGGAGACCCTAAGAAAAAAGAAACTGAATTAGGACCAATGGCTCGTAAAGATTTAAGAAAAAAGATTCATGAACAACTTGAGGAAAGTGTAGATAAAGGAGCAGAAATATTATGTGGAGGAAAAATTCCTGAAGGGGAAGGTTACTTCTACCCTGCTACTGTGTTGGGTAACGTATCGCCAGGTCAGCCAGCGTACGATGATGAATTATTTGGACCGGTTGCTTCATTAATTAAAGCAAAAGATAATGAAGATGCTATGCGTATTGCTAATGATAGCAGATTTGGTTTAGGTGGCGGAATCTTTTCTAAAGATGTTGATGAAGCAATTGAATTAGCGGAAAAGCATTTTGATACGGGTATGGTATTTATAAATTCTTTTGGTTTAGCTAACCCTATGATGCCCTTTGGTGGTGTTAAAGATTCTGGATATGGAAGAGAACATGGCGGTTTTGGTATGAAGGAATTTGTTAATGTGAAAGCCATTACCCTAACGCAATAAATCACAGCAAGCATTTAAAAGCATCTCTAGAGATGCTTTTTTTTATATGAAGATGAACTAGTTTTATAAAGCTATGTTAAAAAATGAATGTTCATTCTTTTTTGTAATACCTTTGATATGCATTTAAAAATGAAATAATAATTATAACTACTTCCAGTAATGTAAGAGTTAACTATTTAGTTGCAATATTACTTGTATGTAGTTGTAAATCAATAATATAAATTTAAACAAATAATTTATGAATAAGTCAATTAATTTAAAACAACGTCCGGTAGGTACTCCTACCCTTTCAGATTTTGAATTTGAAGAATTAGACGATAATCTTACTATCTCTGATGGAGAAATTCTATTAGAGGCTAATTATATATCTGTTGATCCCTACTTACGTGGTAGAATGAGTGATGCCAAATCTTACGTACCGCCATTTAAAGTCGGTGAGCCAATTAGTT